>CAIQZX010000001.1 GCA_903876445.1 uncultured Pseudomonadota bacterium
ATATACAAATCGCACACAGCCAAACGTTTGAGCAAGCAAAGTCGCTTGTTCTTCTGTTGGTGTGAATCGATATTTGTAGGCTCTATTTTTCATGCCTCACAATTTAACATATTAAATGTGAAAAACAAAACTTAACACGAACAATTATTTATGACTAACGAAAATCAAAAGCACTCCTTTCCTCCACCACCTAAAGGAAGGGGTATCTCGGAGCTAAATCGATGAATCATAGATTTTTGCTTTCTGTTGTTTGTATTTTTGCCTTACTTTGCAATGCTTGCAGTGTATTCGCTGTGGCAAATTCATCTAAAAAAATTCAGCGTGTCGATTATGAAGGATTCACGCTTTGGCTAGATTGTAATCAACGTGGCGCGATAAAATTTCAATATAACGCTCAACGTGATACGGGCAATTTTTCGCGACTCGAAAATTTTTATTTAGACAAAAATGTTCCAAGCGAATGTCAGCAAACTAGCGCAAAATCTTACGGTCACAATTATGATCGTGGACATTTAGTACCGGCAAATCATTTAGATTATTCAAAAAAAGCGATTGCTGATAGCAATTCAATGGCAAACATTTTGCCACAAGCGGCGACAATGAACCGTGGCGCGTGGCTTTTAACGGAAGAAATCATCGAATGTTACCGCGATATTGATGAACTGCTAGTTATTGGTGGCGTAATTTGGGGAGTAAATCCGAAAGACGATTATTTTGTGAAATCACACAGCATAAAAACGCCGGATGCGTATTGGAAAGTTGTAATTCGAGGTGGTGTTAATAATGAACAAGTTATTTCGTGGATTGTACCGAATAGCGCGTCTGCCCAACGTAGCAAACTGGACGAGTATTTGGTTTCGATTACCGAAATTGAACGTCAAACAGGTGAAAAATTACCGGTTAACGCTGAATTGAAAAAAAACGCGCTAAAAAAATCGTGGGTGCTTCCAAAAGGTTGTCATAAAGGTTGAAAATAAGCACTTGCTTTTATTTCAACGCAAAACCGCCTAAAATTCGCGCTCTTTACAAACCTTCTCAAGGAAACAAATGCGACAATTATTACTTTCGATGTTGTTTCTTTTTACAGCAACAACGGCTTTTGCAACGGAAAACAAAATGACTCATCCTAAGGTTAAATTAATCACGTCACTTGGTGACATCACCATTCAACTCAACGACGAAAAAGCACCCATTAGTTCGGCAAATTTTTTAACTTATGTTAAAGAAGGTTTCTACAACGGAACAATTTTTCATCGTGTCATTAAAGATTTTATGGCGCAAGGTGGTGGTTTTGACACCAATTTCACACAAAAAGCCGTCCATGCCCCGATTGAAAATGAAGCCGATAATGGTTTGAAAAATAATCGTGGCACGATTGCTATGGCGCGTACAAATGTTCCAAATTCAGCTACCGCGCAATTTTTTATCAATTACAAAGATAATGCTTTTTTAAATCATACCGGTAAAAACGCCAGTGGTTGGGGCTATGCCGTATTTGCAGAAGTGATTGAAGGTATGGACATTGTAGATAAAATGGCAACCGAGCCAACGGGTAGTCGTGATGGTCATCAAGATGTGCCAAAAACGAACATTGTTATTGAAAAAGCTGAAATCATTGAATAAGGATTTACTGTGAAATTAACTCAAAAACTCACTTCATTTTTAAAAATTATTTTTTTAGGATTTACTATGGCATCCTCTGCAAATGCGGCAACCGCCGAAGAAAACAAAACGGCTGGCGCAACATTCTTAGCTGAAAACGGTAAGAAAGCCAACATCACAACCACGGCAAGCGGTTTGCAATACGAAGTTTTAACAAAAGGAACTGGTGCAAAATCGCCGTCTGCAACAGATACGGTTGAAGTGAATTACGAGGGAAAATTATTAGACGGTAAAGTGTTTGATAGTTCTTATGAACGCGGTGCGTCAATCAGTTTCCCATTAAATCGTGTCATTAAAGGTTGGACGGAAGGTGTTCAACTTATGACGGAGGGGGCGAAATACCGTTTTTATATTCCTTCTGATTTAGCTTATGGTGAACGTGGCGCAGGTCGTGATATTCCGGCTAATGCGGCGTTAATTTTTGACGTTGAATTGTTAAAAATAAAATAATCGTCACACAAAAAGCAGTGTGAAACGTTTTTTACACTGCTTTTTTGATATTTGTTCCATCGAAAAATAATTTAGTATTTATTCGCTTTAATCGAACATGAGCAAATTATGAAACCCGTCACAATTCCCCTTGAAAATTATTTAGATAATTATCACTCACATGAAAAAGCGCAATTAAAACGTGCTTTGGAAATTTTTGACATGATTGCGGGCGATGTAAATTATATTCGTCCACAAGGTGTTGAAGTGGCATCGATTTTAATGGGATTTCATGTAGATTTAAAAACAATTTTAGCGGCAATTTTAAGCGATCCACGTTTGGGTATGCTGCAAAAACCGATTGATATTGCGGCTGAATTTGGTGAGACGGTGGCGAATTTAGTTCATGATGTTAATTGGTTAAATAACATTCGTGTTTATTCGCCCGAAATGGCAAGCCAACCAAATCAAGCCGAAACATTGCGACGAATGTTGTTATCGATGACACAAGATGTTCGCGCTGTTTTAATTAAACTCGCTTATCGTATTCAGCGGTTGCGAAATTTACCTAAAGAATCGCACGAAATTCGACATTTTATCGCGCATGAAACGCTAGATATTTACGCGCCAATCGCCAATCGTTTAGGCGTGCATCAATTTAAGTGGGAACTTGAAGATATGGCGTTTCGTTATCTTGAACCCGCTACTTATAAACGTATCGCGCATTCTTTGGCGACTAATCGTATTGCACGAGAAACGTGTATTTCAGGGTTTATTTCGTTGTTAAGAAGTACCTTAGAAAAAGAAAATATATTTTGTGAATGTTATGGTCGCCCGAAACACATTTACAGCATTTGGAAAAAAATGCAGCGCAAAAATTTAGTCATTGAAGAATTATACGATTTACTTGCGGTGCGAGTGATTGTTGATAGTTTGATGCACTGTTATACCGTGTTAGGAATTGTGCATAGTTTATGGCAAACCATTCCAAAAGAATTTGATGATTACATTGCAAATCCGAAAGAAAATGGCTATCAATCGTTACACACTGTAATTTTGGATGAAAAAGGCAATCGCATCGAAGTTCAAATTCGCACGCAAGCCATGCACGATTACGCTGAATTAGGGGTTGCCGCACATTGGTCTTATAAAGAAGGCGGCAAGCAATCTGCAACGATGGATAAAAGCGTCGCTATTTTGCGTAAATTATTGGACGCAAAAAATACGGATGTTGCAACAACAGATGAATTTCGTAGTGAATTATTTAGTGACCGTGTTTATGTTTTAACACCAGCTGGACAATTAGTTGATTTAATCAAAGGTGCAACGCCATTAGATTTTGCTTATGCTGTACATACTGAACTTGGTCATCGTTGTCGTGGCGCGAAAGTAAATGGGCGAATTGTGCCATTAACATATAAACTGAATTCAGGCGAACAAGTTGAAATTTTAAAAGCAAAAGAAATTCAGCCAAACCGTAATTGGATAAATCCAAATTTAGGGTATTTAAGATCAACACGTTCGATTCATAAAGTTAAAAATTGGTTCAAAGCACAAGAAATTGAAGGCGAAATTTTACCGCTAGCCAAAGAAGTTTTGCCGTCGGTTGAACCTAAAAATGAAGCGGTATTTAGTGTTCGCCCAAATAAAACCCTTAATCATTGCGAAGTTTTTGTTGCGGGTTTGAATAATGTACAAACAGGTTTTGCACAATGTTGTCATCCTGTTTCAGGCGATGAAATCATTGGTTATATTTCGCATCACAAAGGAATTATTGTCCATCGAATAGATTGCAAAAATATCGTCCAACTTGATGAGACAAAGCGACCACAATTAGTGTCTGTAGCATGGGGCAATGCGACGGCTTCAAATGCTGTTCCAATTGTTGTATATGCGTTTAATACACAAAACCTTCTGACCGACGTATCGCAATTGTTGGCTCAAATGAAAATTCATATTTTCGTAGCGGTTTTAGAATCGCAACCCGATTTTTCTGCCGTGTTGAATTTAACCTTACAAATTGAAAGCGCACAACAGTTAAACGAGGTTTTAAAAAGAATTAAACAGTTGCCGGCTATTGTGGATGCTTTACGAAAAATGTAAACATTTTTGATATGAAAAAGCCCCGACTACATTATCGCAATCGGGGCTTTTTTTGACCAAAACATTTGGTAGAAACTATTTAATTTTAGCTTCTTTATAAATAACGTGCTTACGAACAACAGGATCAAATTTTTTGATTTCCATTTTTTCAGGCATCGTTTTTTTGTTTTTTGTCGTGGTGTAGAAGTGACCTGTACCTTCGGTCGAAATCAATTTAATTTTATCGCGCATGATTTTATCCTCTTCGTAGAATTAAACTTTCTGACCAGCTTTACGCAAATCCGCTAAAACAGCATCGATGCCGTTTTTGTCGATAATTCGCATTGCTTTAGTTGAAACACGCAAACGAACCCAACGATTTTCACTTTCAACCCAAAAACGGTGGTGTTGTAAATTAGGTAAAAAACGTCTTCTCGTTTTATTATTCGCGTGTGAAACATTGTTTCCTGTTACAGGGCGTTTGCCTGTAACTTGACATACTCTTGACATGAAGTCCTCTATGAATGTAATTAAAAATAAAAGTTACGCATTATAATCGATGCTAAGTGAACTACCAACCACTAAACTGTTATAAAAATGGCATCGAATAATTTGTGTTATTGGCATCAGTGCAGAATTTTACAATTGTGAGTTTAAAAAAGCGAATTTCACCAGAAATTTATTAACTATTTTCAATTAAATCAACCATTTTTCATTGCGAATTTTTATTTGAAAATTCAATTAAACGTCCGTCATTTTGACGGGTTAACGTAATCTGAATATCGGCATCGGGTAAAATCCCCATCCCTTTTTCTGCCCATTCAATAATACACAGCGCGTCTCGATTGAAATAATCATCAATTCCTATCCATTCCAATTCTTCTGGTTCAGCGAGCCGATATAAATCAAAATGAAAAATTTTGTATCCACTTACCTCGTATTCTTCAATTAGCGCGTAAGTCGGACTTTTTATTGCACCCGTTACACCAGCGGCGCGTAATAAACCGCGTACTAAAGTTGTTTTACCGGCTCCCAAATCACCGTGTAAAAAAACGAATCCATTTTTTGGTAGCATTTCCCACAGTTTCGCGCCCATTTGTTCAGTAGCGTGAGTATCCTCTAAAAAAAACGGCGATGCGTTAAATTCACAAAACGGCATAAGTAAAAGGTTTTTGTATTGAGGATATAACTTGATTACGCCCATTTTTCTTGGCGGCACATAATGCTTTTTCGGCAAGTACAATTGTACGATTAAAATCAGGGTGTCTATCATGTATCGACGTACCAATACTCACTGTCACCGCTGATGATTGAAGTGTATCTGTCAATTCAAAACAATGATTTTGAATTTTAAAGCGTATTTTCTCAGAAACTCGCTGAATAATTTGTGGATTTACGTCAGCTAAAATAATTAAAAATTCCTCGCCACCTATCCGAAAAACAAAATCTCCCGCCCGAACTTGTTGGGTAAGAATACTCGCAAGTTGCCCTAGAATTTTGTCGCCGTTTTCACGTCCAAATATATCGTTAATACGACTGAAAAAATCGACATCAATAATCAACACACCAAACAAAATACCGTGTTCTAAACTGTATTTCGTTTCATGACGCATAATCGTCTCAAGGTAATGGCAATTAAATAAATGGGTTAGCGAATCGCGCCCATTATCTTCATCAATCATATCTTTAGCGATGCTTCCCAAAACAATAATGGATTTAGAAATATAGCCGTTCAAACTAATTAAAGTTTCCTCAATACCGCTAAGATTTTGTTGGCGCATACAAATAACCAATTGGCGCATCTCGTCATCGATATTATCAACAAGCGTTACTAAAATGGTTAATTCAGGTCTTCCCGCTAAAAATAAATGTGCTTTATGTGAAATCCATAAACCAAAATTAGAATGGCGAATTGTTGATTGAACGCCTGCTTCATATTTGTTTTGAGCAATCAGTAATAATAAATTTCGCATCCATTCGGACAATGACGTGCAAAGTCTTTCGTAATCAAACGCTAAATTTTGTGCTGAAATGTTAGTTTTTAATGATTGGGCATTTTTTTCATTGATAATGATTTCATATTCGCAACTTTGGTCAATAATCATCAATGACCAATCTATAATTTGTGTGACTAAAGTAGCGGCATCTGCCAATTCATCGCGTGTCAGATTTGAATTTTTGAGCGTTTGTAATACCCGTGTTTTGATAATAGACATTCCATAATTTACCAATGCCATTGGCAAATCAATGCGAGCATGAATAGCACCGATTCGAATTTGCTGCTGATAATACTTTTCCTGTTCTTCAGAACTGGGTTTATACACAAAAGAATTGTGTAACCATTCCGCAAGGGCTACTCGTAATTGACTTTTAACCGCATCATGATTTAAAAACTTAATTGCTGCTGTGTTGTTGAGCAACTCCCGATAAAAATAGGTCACTATACTTTCACAATGCGGTTGAATGGCATCTAAAATTTGCTTAAACACAGGTTGATTCATTTCTGTGTGCAAATCACGCAGTATTTGTTTATGCAAAAATTCAAAAGATTTCATCGAAAAAGCTCGGGAGAGATTTATGGAATGTAAAACGCTAAATGGTCTGCACTGGAATTTCGTCGGCAGTGCGTAATACATGATTTTTACTGTCGAAATACACTAATTTCGGATGGTGATTTGGCACTTCTTCCGCATTAAATTGTGCATAAGTACACACAATAATTAAATCACCAACACAGGCTAATCGAGCGGCGGCACCATTGACAGAAAATGTTTTAGAACCCGCTTCTGCGCGAATCGCGTAAGTGGTAAATCGTGCGCCATTATTCACGTTATAAATTTGAATTTGTTCGTATTCATGAATGTTAGCTAAATCGAGAATATCGCTATCGATCGCACAGGAACCTTCATAGCCTAATTCAGAATGAGTAACAGTGGCACGATGAAGTTTAGATTTAAGCAAGGTAATTTGCATGAGTAACTTAATATATAAAAGGTTGAAAACGTGGCAATTATGTATGAATTTCAATTTTCATAAAAGGATTTATACCAACTTACAAATCGCTCAATACCCAAATCCAGTGGTGTAGTCGGCGAATAATCATAATCGCGCATTAAATCACTGACATCCGCATAAGTATCTTGGACATCTCCAGCTTGCATCGGTAGCAAATTTTTAATCGCCGTTTTGCCTAATTTTCTTTCCAACGTTTCAACAAAAGTGAGTAATTCCACCGGCTGGCTGTTACCAATGTTATAAATTTGATAGCAGGATTTTGCTGGCTTATCAATGATGCGCGTAATGCCTTCCACAATGTCGTCAATGTAAGTGAAATCTCGTCGATGATTACCATAATTGAAAAGATCAATAGCTTTGCCCGCCATGATTTGTCGTGTGAAAATAAAAGGCGACATATCTGGTCGCCCCCATTCCCCATAAACGGTAAAAAAGCGCAATCCTGTGGTTGTAAAATCATACAAATGACTGTAACTGTGCGCCATCAACTCATTGGCTTTTTTCGTCGCGGCATATAACGAAACGGGATTATCCACTTTATCATCCGTGGAAAAGGGCAATTTTGCGTTCGCGCCATAAACGGAACTCGACGACGCATAAATTAAATGTGCAATGCCATTTTGCCGACAGCCTTCTAAGATATTTAAAAAGCCAAGCAAATTGGATTCGGCATAAACGTGCGGATTGGTAATGGAATACCGCACACCGGCTTGCGCTGCTAAATGCACAACACGCTCTACTTTTCCATTCTCAAATAAGCGTTCGATTTCTTCACGATTGGCGACATCTTGTTGAATAAATGTAAAATTTTCAAACGGTGTCAAACGTGCCAACCGCGCGAGTTTTAAATTCACGTCGTAATAATCATTTAAATTATCAACGCCAATAATCTCATCACCACGTTCTAATAATCGTAAACTTAACGCCGCGCCAATAAAGCCTGCTGCACCAGTTACTAAAATTTTCATAAATCCCTCAATTTTTTCTACGTTTTCGCGTTTTTGGCACACATCGTCCCGCTTTATTTTCTATCATTTCAACGCATTCACATTTAGGGTCGGGGGAATATGAAATATGAATAGGGCGATTTTCGCCGTAAAAATACATACGATCGTAAACTGTATTTTCAATTATCCAATCCGTTACTTCACTCATATTTTCGTCTTCGACTAAGAAATCGACTGCCGCCCCTAAACGTGGACAAATCAAATTCTTTTTACTGTTTAACTCATGAGCCGAATGTTGATCTAACTTAGGCGCAATCCGCAATGAAATATGTTGGCTTAATTCGTGTGAGCAAAATCCGTAAGTCAACTTAATCATGCCGAAATACTCAATGATGGGATCTAAAACATTTTTCGCCAATTCGTAAAGTGCAGTGTAACTATCGGGCTGTTTAGGTAAATTCGGTAATTTCGTCCATTGTTGAGTTTCACCACATTCAATTAACTGCCGATACGTTAAATAAGTGCCACAAAAATCATCTAAATTGGGAATAGTTTGCAGCCATTGCAATTCGAAGCCATTTATTTCTAAACGCGCCGATTTCAACTTCTGCACAAAATCGTCAGGTTTTTCACCATAGCCGCTAAAATCAAACAAATTCAAAGACTCCAGTTTTTCATCAAACGCAAGTTGTTCGGCGTAATTTGGGAATTCTTCATTGATGTAACGGGATTTTAAATACAAATAATTCGAGGGATATTCTTCGCCATATTGAAATAATTGAAAATCTTGATTACGAAGGTTTATTTTTACTCGCTCGACTAATTCAGGCAATGGCGAATTTTTAAAATCGTGATATTTTAATAACGTTAATTTGCCTGATTGCGTGTGAATTTTAATTAAATCTGTTTGCGAAATATCACCGTACAACATCGCACCACAACCAATATAAATTCGTAAAAGAGCCGGTAAGGTTTCAACCAATTCGCCGCAAACATAAAGTGCATTTTCCGCATCCAAATAGCCAGCACCTTCTTCTGAAACGTTTTTACAGGCTGCAGAAATCGCTTCAACATCACCAATTTTAAAAAGCATTTCTTGTGCGATATGTTGTGCGTTTGAATAATCACCAAACAAGGCTTTAATGTCACGTTGTAAATCGCTGTTTAAATTTTGACTAGGTTGGCGTTTTGCAAAGAATTGCAATGCTAAATAAGTTAATAAATCATCGATACGATTTTCGTGAGTCATATCGAATTGCGGTAATTCTTCAATGGATTTTTTTGATTTTGCTACCGTTAAATTACGCGAAACACAAAGCACATTACTCCGGCGACGTTGGCGATTAAGCAAGAAATCCTGTTCGGTATTTGCATCTTTAAAAACGAAAAATATACCCGGAGCGACTGCACACGCAGAATTCTCTAAAGTATTTTCGATAAATTCTTTTAATTCGCTTTGTGAATAGTATTTTTGAAATGTGTTACGTTGTGTACGAACGCCATCTGCCAGTTTTTCCCCGTTAAACGCATTTTGATTCAGCAACATTGCGGAGACAACAAGCAATTTATTTGTCAAAGAATAAGCTGTTTTTAACGCCGTTTCACGTTCTTGAAAATCTTCAATTACGTTAATAACAAAACCCAAATTGACCAAATCCGACGCTATTTTTTCAGATTCTGGTAAATAATAAGGATCCCAGCCGTTTGCAGAAATGGCGTTATCACGCAAATTTCGTAAATCGTCGCCTTTACCGCAACCATAATCGAATAATGTATTTTCGCCATTTAAAAAACCGTAACGCGCCAAACTTTGTATCGGCGCAGAAAGATTAGTTCGACTTAATGCCGTTAAATGTCTTGCAATTACGGAATCTTCGTTTGTGGTTTCGGTTGGATTGTCTATAGATTCAACATTTGCAAGCGGTACAAAATCATTGCCAATTAACTGAAAACCGCGCTCGGAAATCAATGCTTCCCAAGCGTTTTTAAAACCAATTCGTAATGTATTATCAAATAAACCGAGTTGTTCGGCAGTTTTCGTAAGTGCAATAAATTCGGGTTGACGTGGATGTGTCGCGGAAATGAATTGCTCTTTGCGATGCAAAATAGGTGGATTATGAGAATTCGTATAATTACGTTTTTCAACATAAGCATTAACTAAATCAATTCGCCAACTTTTTGCTAATGCGGGAAAGGGCGCATCAAAAAAATCAGGGTAAAAAAGTAACGATAAAACATCGCCGTTTTGATTAAATTTTACTATGTTGTAATCTTCCCCAGCTGTTAAATCCGCCAATTTTTCTGCGATTTCGACCTTTTTTTGAACTGTATCAATTTGTTCAAGTGTTAGGGTGTAGTGCCAATAAACATGATTGAGAACTTTTTTCCCAAGCATAATTTTCTCTAATTTTCCAAGCATAATTTTCTCCAAAATTATAAATGTGCGAGTTGCCGTAATCGTGTGACCTCTTCAATCAAACGTTTGGATGCAAAATCAACATCATCAAGTGTTGTGTAACGTCCGAAACTCAATCTGACCGCCCCATAAAGCCGTTCACCTTCAATACCCATCGCCCGTAAAACATGAGAGGCTTCGATTGCACCAGCATTACATGCGCTGCCTGTTGCAATAGCTACGTCGTTTCGCAACGCAATAAGCAGCGCATCAGCACTAACATTTTCAAAACTTAAATTTACAATGTTGGGTAATGTGTATTTTTGAGAGCCGTTTAACATCCCGCTTAATGGGCTGATATTTTTAAGTAATTGATTTTTCAAAACTTGAGAGTGTCCGTAATCCGTAATTATATTTTCATTTGCTAAATTTAACGCGGTTGCCATTGCAATAATTTGATGCGTTGGTAACGTTCCAGAGCGTAGGCCAAATTCCTGACCGCCGCCGTGTAATTGTGGTGAAAGTTTTAATTTTGCCCGATTTCGCAAATATAAACCGCCAATTCCTTTTACACTATAAAATTTGTGTGCAGAAAAAGATAGAAAGCTCACCGGTATTTTTTTCAAATCAATGGTTAATTTGCCGACACTTTGCGCGGCATCAACATGAAAAAAGACACCATGTTCAGCCGTTATTTCGGCGATTTTTTCGATATTTTGAATTACGCCAGTTTCGTTATTAACGTGCATAATTGAAACTAAAATAGTTTCTGATGTGATGTTATTCGCAAGTTCGACAACATCAATGATGCCAGTGGAATCCGGTTTTAGATAAGTAATTTTAAAGCCTTGTGTTTCTAAAAACTTACAGGTATCAAGAACGCATTTGTGTTCAATCGCGCTGGTTATAATATGCTTGCCATGAGATTGGAAACGTTGAGCCACGCTTTTCAAAACAAAATTATTCGCTTCTGTCGCGCCAGAAGTAAAAATAAAATCTTGTGAATGAGCATTAAAAACCGTTGCAAGTTGTTCTCGTGCCATTTCAATTTGTTGATTAGCTTGATTACCGAAATTATGTTGTGTGGATGCAGGATTTCCAAAAACACTGTTTAGTGATTCCAACATTGCAACCAAAACTTCGGGGGCAACTGGTGTTGAGGCGGCATAATCGAGGTAAATTTTCTTTTGCATTACGCTGCCAAATTTTCCATTTTCAAATTATCAATGCCTTTAAAGTCAATGATTTTATGGGGTAATAATGTCATAGTTAACGCAGAAATTTGAATATCATAGGCACTAATTTTAGTATCTCCAAGTTTTTGCAATTCTAACGAAATTCACGCCGCTTGCTCTATTTATTTTGAAAGCCTCCAGCCGTAGTCATGTCAGTGTATTTTTTATAAAACACTTAATTCAAAAGTATATACCAAAAACGATAAACATCGTTTTCTAAAAATAGGAATGGTTTAACTAACAAGTGTAATTTCAGTGCATGACTGTTTAGCCCAATTCCCGTAGAATTCGCGTCATTCTCATTTATTTAAAATTGCTTCTAATGCGAAAATCTATTTTATTTTTAAGCCTTGTCAGTATTCCGTTGATGTCTTGTTCTCTTGTTTTGGATAATTTGCCTTATGTTTATAAAGTCGATGTAAATCAAGGTAATGTTATTGATCAAACGATGATTGATCAGTTGCGCCCGAATATGACGAAGCGACAAGTTTTATACGTCATGGGTTCACCGATGTTAGTCGATTTTTTTCACCAAAACCGTTGGGATTATATTTTTTCCTCAAAAAAAGGTGGTGAAAATATGGAACAAAAAACGGTATCCATTTTTTTTGAAAATGATCAAATTAAAGGCATTCAAGGAAGTTTAAAACCTAGCGCATTACCTGTTGTGAAACCCAGTGGAGATAAAATGGTTGATGTTCCTAAACGGGATTTAGAAAAAACACTGTGGGAAACACTAACAAGTTTGTTTGAGTATGATGGCGTAAAGCGTGACGTAGAAGTCACCAAACAGCCTAATTCCGTGCCATAAATGTTTATTTTTTTACCATGACGAGTTGATTTTATGATTAAAAAACCGAAATTTTGGGGAATTGTTCCTGCCGCCGGTGTTGGTAAGCGAATGAATGCCAATCGACCTAAACAATACCTTTCTTTAGATTCTAAAACCATTATCGAACACACATTAACCCGTTTAATTGAAGCTGAAGTTTTTGAAAAAATTATTGCGGCAATTTCTGATGATGATTCGTATTGGGATGATTTATCCATTTCAAAACATGAAAAAATAGTTCGTGCTAAAGGTGGTATAGAACGTTCAGATTCGGTTTTGAATGCCTTAATCGCTATTGAATCACAAGCCGATTTGAATGATTGGGTTTTAGTTCATGATGCAGCACGTCCCTGTATTACAAAATACGATATTGAAAAGTTAATTTTTGAATTAGCCGATGATGATGTTGGCGGTATCTTAGCCTTATCGTCGCACGACACACTGAAAGAGGTCTCTGGAAATGAAATTATCAGCACTTTCAGTCGAAGTCGAATTTGGCGAGCGTTAACGCCACAAATGTTTCGTTATGGAACTTTAAAATTGGCGTTAGAAAGTACCCAAGGCAATACCGAAATTACCGATGAGGCAAGTGCGTTAGAAATGCAGGGGTTATCGCCGAAAATCGTTGAAGGGCGTTCGGATAACATTAAAATTACACGTTCCGAAGATTTAGCTTTAGCGCAATTTTATTTGCTGCAACAGAATTTGATGTTAAGAGATTTTGAATAATCAAGCGCAGGTATCGGCAAATTTTAATGCCGATACCGTTTTCAAAATTATTTTGAATAATGCGTTTCAACGTATCGCTGTACGATTGCTTGAAATTCTTCAGCAATGTAATCGCCTTTTAACGTAACTGTTTTTTCCCCGTCTTCATAAACAGGTGCAACAGGTGATTCTCCTGTACCAGGTAAGCTAATACCAATGTTTGCATTTTTACTTTCCCCCGGTCCATTAACGACGCAACCCATCACCGCTACTTCCATCTTTTCAACACCCGCATATTGTTCCCGCCACACTGGCATTTGGTCGCGCAAATACGTTTGAATGTTTAAGGCGAGTTTTTGGAAATAATCGCTGGTTGTGCGTCCACAACCCGGACACGAAATTACCATCGGCGTAAAAGAGCGAAAACCCATTGTTTGTAAAATTTCTTGTCCAACAATCACTTCTTGAGTTCGTGATGTACCGGGTTCTGGCGTTAAAGAAATCCGAATTGTATCGCCTATGCCTTGTTGCATTAAAACAGATAATGCCGCTGCTGAAGACACAATGCCTTTTGATCCCATTCCTGCTTCGGTCAAGCCCAAATGCAAAGCGTAATCGCAACGCGCCGATAAATCTTCATAAATCGAAATCAATTCTTGAACGTTACTAATTTTGCATGACAAAATAATTTTATCTTTGCCCAATCCTAATTCTTCGGCTTTTGCGGCACTTTCCAATGCTGATAAAACAATGGCTTTTCGTGAAACCGCTGCTAAGGGTTCGGGCTGTGAGAGTTGTCGATTTTCATCAAGTAAACGAGTTAAAACAGATTGATCTAAACTTCCACCATTTACACCGATTCGCACCGGTTTATTGTATTGGCAGGCAAATTCAATCATTTGCTGAAATTGTGGATCACGCGCTTTTCCTCGACCAACATTTCCTGGGTTAATGCGATATTTATCTAATGCTGCCGCACAATCAGGATATTTCTCAAGTAACTTATGCCCATTGAAATGAAAATCACCAACAATCGGCGTAAAGCAATTTTGAGAAACTAATTGTTCTTTAATCGATGCAACGGCTTGAGCGGCTTCTTCTGAATTAACCGTAATTCTGACAAGTTCTGAACCGGCCTTTGCTAATTCCAGAATTTGGTTCACTGTGGCTTTGATATTGACAGTGTCCGTGTTAGTCATAGACTGCACCACAATCGGTGCGCCACCACCAACTTTGACATTTCCAACCAGCACTTGTTGGGTAATTTTTCTCAGACGTGTAGACATAATGTTTTTTAGTTTTTAGTAAAGTCAAAAAATGAAATGTGTTGTTACTCGATATTTGTTTGTGCCGTAATGTACCATTCAACTGTTTTGCGTAAACCTGTTTCAAAGGTTTCAAGCGGTTTCCAGCCTAATTCGAGTGCAATTTTACTGGCATCAATCGCATAACGTAAATCGTGACCAGGACGATCAGTGACATAAGTAATTAAATCTGCATAATGCGCTACACCATTAGGTTTATTTGGTTTTAACTCTTCCAAAATTTCGCACAATGTTTGCACAACCGTTAGATTCGATTTTTCATTGTGACCGCCTATGTTGTAAGTTTCGCCAATAGTACCTTTTTCCAAAACAGTTAATAATGCGCGTGCATGATCATCAACATAAAGCCAATCTCGAATTTGTTGCCCGTTGCCATAAACAGGAAGTGGCTTACCATTGATGGCGTTTAAAATCATCAACGGAATCAGTTTTTCAGGGAATTGATAATGCCCGTAATTATTTGAACAATTCGTTACAACCACTGGCAAACCATACGTTCTTTGCCATGCGCGAACAAGATGATCAGAACTCGCTTTTGAAGCCGAATAAGGTGAACTCGGTGCATAAGGCGTGGTTTCGGTAAATAAATCATCCGTACCATGTAAATCACCAAATACTTCATCGGTTGAAATATGATGAAAACGAAATGCCGATTTTTTTGTTTCGTCCAAACTTAACCAATACCGCCGCGTTTCTTCCAACATTGTGTAAGTGCCGACAATGTTAGTTTCAATAAATGCTGCTGGTTTATCAATCGAGCGATCAACGTGTGATTCAGCGGCTAAGTGCATAACCGCATCTGGCTGATGCGTCACAAAAAGTTCGCGTATTTTTTCAGCATCGCAAATATCGACTTTCGCAAACGTGTAACGTAAATTATTGGCAACTGAAACGAGAGCTTTCAAATTCCCTGCATACGTTAATTTATCAACGTTAACCACGCTATGTTCTGTTTCGTTAATTAAATAACGAATCAATGCCGACCCAATAAATCCTGCGCCACCTGTAATTAAGATTTTCATAAATTATTTGCCTTTTTTACCCTTTGGTTTTGCTTCGGTTTCCGCTAACAATCGTGATTTCGCTTTTTCTGGCGTTTCTGGAACAGGCTCTTCGACTTTTTCAGGTTCTGAAATAGACGCTAAGTATTCTCGCTTTGATATAACTTTAGGCACAACTTGCGGCGGTGGATTGTAAGCACGATGAAATTGTTTCGCCATAATGTTATCAACGGTCAAAATGGGAATAATCAAAATGACCAATAACGCAATGATACCAAAAGCCGGATTCATAATTGTTGAAAGCCAATACGCCGCTAATCCGCCAATTAAAAAACGGGTAAAGCTGGGCATTTTTAAAAGAACTTTTTTTACTTGTACTTCACTCATAATTTTCTCCAGGGATTTAACGTAACGATACGGGTTGCAAAAAACTACTTAAAGATTGTCCGAATGAAGCCCCTAAACGTCCGGCAATTCTATCCATTAAATGTTCTTGCGGGGTGAAATTTACTTCTTCTTCCGCGCCGATTAGATTTTTAGCAATTTCATGTTGTGTTGCAAATTCATCCGCCAAACCTAATTTTAAACTTTCCTCACCCGACCAAACCAATCCCGAAAATAAATCAGGCGTTTCTTTTAAACGTGAACCCCGTCCAATTTTGACAGCTTGAATAAATTGCTGATGGACTTGATTTAAAAGACCTTGCATATAAATTGTTTCGTTTTCTTTGCGAGGTGTAAATGGATCGAGCATCGCTTTGTGTGCGCCAGCGGTAAGCAAACGACGCTCCACGCCCATTTTTTGCATCACATCAACAAACCCAAAGCCATCCATTAACACGCCAATTGAACCGACTAAACTTGCAGGATTAACGAAAATTTTATCACTAGCTGAAGCAATGTAATAACAACCAGAAGCACACATATCGCTAACAACGGTGTAAATTGGCATAGTCGGGTGTTCTTTTTTAATTCGACGAATTTCATCATAAACATAAGCTGATTGAACGGGACTGCCGCCAGGTGAATTCGCGTGCAGAATAATTCCTTTCGTATGTTTATCTTCAATGGCATCGCGCAAACCTTCGATAATTGAATCGGCATTGGCATCTTTGTCTTCACCAATTTGCCCAGTTAAATCAATGATTGCTGTGTGTCCATCACCTTTCAAATCGTGATGTTCATTGCCTAATTTTGGATAAACGGCAACACCAAAAATGGCAAACAAATACACAAAAAGAAGGCTTTTAAAAAAAATACTCCAACGACGAGCGCGAGTTTGTTCAGTAATTGCAGCAAGCGCGACTTTTTCGAGTAAATCGCGTTCCCAATTTGGATGTTCCATAAAAATTTAACCGTTAATTTAAAATGTTTAAAATAAATACTGTTGCCGCAGACAATTCAAAGATGCTGTCGCGGCGATAATCTTGCAAACTCAAGCGATACTAGGCTTCCATTAACACTAAATTTGCCGCTTTTACCGCATTTTCACGGGCAACCTCAACAGAATCTGCAATAGCCAATGCCACACCCATTCGGCGATTAACAAACGCCTCAGGCTTCCCAAATAAACGAATGTCGGTATTAGGCACACTCAATGCTTTTTCTAATCCTTGATAACGCAATGCTTGCCCATCTATTGGGCTTAAAATTACGGCACTTGCGCCAACATTTTTTAATGCTGCATTAACTGGCAATCCCAAAATAGCGCGAGCGTGCAAATCAAATTCAGTCTGTGTTTGAGTGAGTAGTGTCACCATTCCAGTATCATGCGGACGTGGACTAACTTCGCTAAACCAAACCTCATCACCACAAATAAACAATTCCACACCAAATAATCCTAAACCACCGATTGCATCCGTGATTTTTTTTGCGATTTTTTGCGAATTTTTTATGGCTTCCATTGTCATTTTTTGTGGTTGCCAGCTTTCACGATAATCGCCATTTTCTTGAATATGTCCAATTGGTTCACAAAAATGTGTTTCAATTTCGCCATTTGCGTTTAAAGCTCGCACGGTTAACAACGTGATTTCAAAATCAAAATCAATTTTGCCTTCGACAATGACTTTTCCCGTATCAACGCGCCCGCTACTTTTTGCGTAATCCCACGCAGATTGTAGTTTATCGGCAGACTTCACCATTGACTGTCCTTTGCCAGATGATGACATTGTTGGTTTCACAAAACATGGATAGCCTATACCATTTTCGATAGCTGCTTTTAATTCTTCAAAAGATTCCGCAAACGCATAGCGTGAGGTTGGTAATGACAACGTTTCTGCGGCTAATGAACGGATACCTTCACGATTCATCGTCAGTTGAATCGCACGCGCATTTGGAACAATTACACAATCGCCTTGCGCTTCAATTTCGACCAACGCATTTGTGGCAAGAGCTTCAATTTCTGGAATCACAAAATGCGGTTTTTCTTTAGCGATTAAAGTTTTTATTGCATCACTGTCTGTCATGTCAATAACGTATGAACGATGTGCGACAGCGTGCGCTGGTGCATTTTCATAGCGATCTACCGCGATAACTTCTACACCAAAACGTTGTAAAGAAATCACTAATTCTTTGCCCAATTCACCGCTACCAAGTAAAAGGGCTTTTGTTGCTGAAGGCGTTAATGCAGTGCCTAATTTCATGATTTTTTGACCTCTAAGAATTAAAAAAAGCAAAACGTTAAAAATATATTTTTTATGTTTACCAAAAATGCAGCGAATTACTGTAAATAAAAAATAACATTTATTGATTTTTGGAAATCGCAAAAAGTAACGCATTTTTGTTCTATCTCTATTTCATTTTTTTGACAATAACAAGAGAATTATCAAAAATACAGCAGCGTAATTGACACGGCTACACGTTTATTCTATCATCCGACAACTATTTTATCTGTTTTTGTTATCTCAATTTAGGCTAAAAATCTCATGAAAAGAACCTACCAACCAAGTAAATTAAAACGCGCTAGAACACACGGTTTTCGTGCTAGAATGGCGACTCGCAACGGGCGCAAAGTATTAAATGCACGTCGCGCAAAAGGTCGTGCTAGTTTAACCACTAGCGGTTAAACGATTGAGTTCTGTGACGAAAACTGACTTTAGTTTTCCGAGAAAAATTCGGCTCACAACACCCGCCGATTACAAGAAAGTTTTTACTAATCCGACGAAATCCAGCGACTCTTATTTCACGTTGCTGGCTGTTAAAAATGATTTTGATCACCCACGACTCGGATTAGTGGTGGCTAAAAAAAATATAAAAAAAGCCGTACACCGTAACCGAATTAAGCGCGTCGTTCGAGACAATTTTCGCAGGCATCGCCATTCGATAATAAATATCGACATCGTCGTTTTAGCTCGCAAAGAAGCTCTTGGCGTTGAACCTTCACTACTACAAAAGTCATTGGCAAAGCATTGGCTTAGATTGGTTTCTCGATGCAATTCATAATTACTGCTCCCATAAAACTTTATAGATATTTTATCAGTCCTGGACTTGGGAATGTGTGTCGTTTTTATCCGAGTTGCTCAAGTTACGCCTTAGAAGCCATTGAACGCCATGGTAGCGTTGTCGGGTCTTATCTCACTCTCAAAAGATTAGCGAAATGCCATCCGTTTCACGAAGGCGGCATCGATCCTGTCCCAGAAAAAATCGGTAAATAAGAAATGGACAATATAAGATTTATACTCATCGTTACATTTGCAATGCTTGTTTTCATGCTACAACAAGCATGGGATGCGGATTATAATCCGAAGCCCGCCATTCAAACAGTCGTCGAAAATGTGAATGCACGCGATGATTTGCCTGCAGGTACAACATTTACTCAAACTCCTACTTCAGTGCCTGTTGCCACTGCAACAACAGCGAAAGTGATTAAAATTACTACTGACGTGTTGGCGTTAGAAATTAACACCGAAGGTGGCACGATTCAGAATTTAGATTTACTTGCTTACCCAATCGAACACGAAAATACTGCGCTGAATAAATTGCGCGAAATGTTCGGTTTTACAATTCCTGAAATTAATAAATCCCCTGTACGAATTTTCAACGGCGAAGCGACTAAATTATTTGTCGCACAAAGCGGTTTAATTACGAGTGCCGGTTCGATTGAAGCAGCAAATCATCATAGTATTTTTGCAGCACCTCAAGATAAATATACTTTAAACGCGGGTCAAGAAAGTTTAATTGTTCCATTAACGTGGACGGATGCAAACGGTTTGCAAGTCACGAAAACGTTTACATTTAAACGCGGTAGTTACGAAATTGATTTGGCGCAAAAGGTGAAAAATGGTTCAGCCGCCGCATGGACAGGTCGTCAATATAGCCAATTGCTTAAAACTCCTGATACGGAAAACAAAGGTGGGATGTTAACAAGTGGAATGCGGGCGTATGACGGTGGCGTGATTTACACCGAAAAAAATAAATATCAAAAAGTTGATTTCGATGATATGCACGACGAAAACCTTGATGTTGCAAGCGTTGGTGGTTGGACAGCAATGATTCAACATTATTTTGCTTCGGCGTGGGTGCCACCTGCCGATCAAGAAAATCATTTCTACAGCAAAGAGTTAAAACTCGGTCAATACGTTATTGGTACTTATTCGCCTGCTGTGACAATTGAAGCAAATACTGAAGCAAATTTTACCGCACAACTTTTTGCAGGTCCTAAAATTCAACCTCTAATGGAAAAAGTGGCGACAGGTTTGGAATTAACGGTTGATTACAGCGTGTTAACGTTTATCGGTAAGCCTATTTATTGGTTGCTTAATCAGATTCATGGTTTGGTTGGAAACTGGGGCGTAGCGATTATGGGCGTAACGTTTGTGATTAAATTGTTATTTTTCCCGTTATCAAACGCGAGTTTTAAATCGATGGCGAAAATGCGAAAAATTCAGCCTCGTTTGAAAGAATTACAAGACCGTTTCAAAGATGACCGTCAGCGTTTCAATACTGAAATGATGGCGATGTATCGTAAAGAAAAAGTGAATCCGCTTGGTGGTTGTTTGCCGATTTTGATTCAAATTCCTGTGTTTATGGCGTTGTATTGGGTGTTGAGTGAAACGGTTGAATTCCGCCAAGCTCCATTCATGTTGTGGATTCAAGATTTATCGATTCAAGATCCGTTCTTTGTGTTGCCAGTGATTATGGGCATCAGTATGAAAATTCAACAAAGTTTGAATCCTGCACCGATTGACCCTGTGCAAGCGAAAGTCATGAAAATGTTCCCGATTATTTTTACGGTCTTTTTCTTGTTTTTCCCAGCGGGTTTAGTGTTGTACTGGGTCATCAACAATACGTTGTCGATTCTGCAACAAACCTACATCACGAAACAAATCGAAAGCGCGAAGTAATGTGTTAAAAAACACAGAAACTATTGCAGCAATTGCGACACCGTCAGGTAATGGCGGTGTCGGCATTATTCGAATTTCTGGAACAAAGGTTTTAGAAATCGCATCAAAATTACTTTCAAAAAATCTTCCACCTCGAACAGCTATTTATTCGCCTTTTCTCGATGAATCAGGAGAAACGATTGATTCTGGCATCGCCCTCTATTTTCCGACACCAAATTCCTACACTGGCGAAGATGTTTTAGAACTTCAAGGTCATGGCGGCGCAGTGGTTTTAGATATGCTTTTACGGCGTGTTTTGGCATTAGGTGCAACCCACGCTAAAGCGGGTGAATTCACGGAACGCGCATTTTTAAATAACAAACTCGATTTAGCCCAAGCCGAAGCGGTTGCCGATTTAATTAACAGCTCAACAGAACATTCGGTGCGTTCTGCTCAAAAATCGATGCAAGGTGTTTTTTCAACGCAAATTCATGAGTTAGTTGAAGAATTAACCTATTTGCGAGTTTATGTTGAAGCGGCGATTGATTTTGTGGATGAAGAAATTGATTTTTTAAGCGATGGCATTATTGAACGACGTTTACGAGCATTATTAAATCGCATCGAAAAAATTCAAGCTACTGCACAACAAGGACGTTTACTGCGTGATGGTATGACGCTTGTTTTAGCGGGTAAGCCGAATGCAGGGAAATCAAGTTTGCTCAATGCGTTGGCTGGACATGACGCAGCGATTGTGACAGATATTGCCGGCACAACGCGCGATGTTTTACGCGAACGAATCCAATTAGATGGAATGCCGTTGCACATTATTGATACAGCGGGTTTGCGTGAAGTAGACAATGTTGTCGAACAAGAAGGCATTCGTCGCGCTCATGCTGAAATGATGAAGGCGGATTTGATTTTATTATTGGTTGATGTGCGCGAATCAAGTGATGAAACTGAAGCGTTACTTACTACGTTGCCAAAAGACGTTGAAATTATTCGCGTTTACAACAAAATTGATTTGTTTTCGCGCACTCCTGAAATTCAAACCACGGAAAACGGCACCGAGATTTTTGTATCGATTAAAAAAAATCTCGGTTTGGATTTATTAACGTCGCATTTAAAAACATTTATTGGCTTCAATGCTAGTGCGGAAAATGTTTTTATTGCCCGCCGCCGTCATTTAGACGCTTTAAAATTTGGTCACGAATTTGTCGAGCAAGCTCTTGCACAATTACAAAATGCGTTAGCAGGTGAATTAGTTGCCGAAGATTTACGCCAAGCTCAACAACATTTAGCAGAAATTACAGGTGAATTCACGTCCGACGATTTGCTAGGCAAGATTTTTTCGAGTTTTTGTATTGGGAAATAAAATTCAAACGGATGATTAACATTAGAAAACACACCGCGTTAAAATAAAAGGAACATTTTCATTACATTGTTTTGGACGTTGATTTTCAAATGATGGGTGCATAAATCGAATAGTGCAGCGGTGTTTCCCGCCACTAATTTCGATAAAATAAGGCAATGTTTTATCGATTTCTAAAATCAATAATTGATAAGCTAAGTTACTTTCCAACATCCCCTGAAAAAATCCGGCTTCAGCAACTTCCTCTGTGGTGGTGTTACTACTGCGAATAAAATTCAAAATTAAATCAATCGCTACCCAAATATCTGTGAATGGGCTACTCCATTCGTGTAAATCATGTAAGCATACGCTTTCATCTTGCGCTAACCAATAATGAAAATTCGGCAAATCAAACGAACACGTTCCGCCAGGGATGCTACTACGTTGTACAATGCTTTGAAATAAATCATTCTCTAAAACATGACCACCAATTTTTCCCGTCATTGCATAGAGTTTTTGGCTGATTTCGCGCAATTGCATCAGTAATTCTTGTAATTTTTCTGCATTCACGCCCTCATTTTGATTTTGAGCAATTTTATGTAACGCATTAGATTGTCTATCTAATTCTTTAAGAATTTCAGATTTCAAATCATTTCGTTTAAAAATCGCCATAATATCAAGCAACACGCTAATTGCGGCGCGTTTATCAAATTCATTGTCGCCATAAAGGTGATGTTTAAATTGATTAAAAAGTTGTTCAAGACGAATAAAAACTCGCATCCGTTCATTCAGTGGAAATTCGTAAATAATAGAGGTGTTCACAGCGATAAATATCCTAACTAACAACTTAAAGAAAGGTAGAAATTGTGCAGTTTTTTAATTTGTTCTGCAAGGGCAGCATTGTTTTGTGAATTATCTAAAATATCATCCGCGTTTGCTTTTCTAAATTCTGCTGAAACTTGATGACTAATAATTGCTTGTATACATTCAATGGATAAATTATCCCGTTTTTGCACCCGCTCAATTTGCGTTTTTATATCGCAATCAACCACTAAAATACGATTTACCAATGCTTGAGATTCGGTTTCAAATAATAACGGAATACTAACAATACAATAAGGCGCAGAAAAGGATTGAAGTTGAATTGAAATTTCCTGGAAAATTCGGGGATGTAAAATGGCTTCTAAACGTTTTTTTTGTTCGGAATTGGAAAAAATTTTTGTTTTCAAAACAGGGCGATTTAATTCACCATTTTCTAAAAGAACGTCTTTTCCAAACGTATTTTGGATGTCTTGTAATGCAGGTGAACCTCGTGTAACGAGCGAATGTGAAATATCGTCGGCATCAATGATAGGAATATCAAAACGAGAAAATAACAGCGAAACGGTTGTTTTTCCACAACCGATTCCGCCGGTTAATCCGACTCTTAGCATATCAGTCGCGTTTTGGAGTTTTAACTTGTAATTCCTTGCCCTCAATTTGTGCGGTATCACCTTTTGATGCAGCAATTTCATTAATTTTCTCCATCAATAAATCGTTAGTATTCGCTAAACGATTGCCCATAATCACCATCATTTTTCCAGCAAATGAGGGATTCTCGCCAATAAATTGTTCGAGCTGACGTTGATTTTTGATAACAATTAACCGAGCTTCGGTAACAACTTTTGCAAATGCACTGCGGGGGCGATTCCGATACAGAGCCATTTCACCGAAAAAATCGAATTTGTTAATTATGGCAAGTTCAAGTTCTTCTCCATCTCTGATAGCATAAATCTTCACACTCCCATCAAGAACGATGTACATTGTTTTATCAAAATCGCCCTCTTTAAAAATTACGGTGTTTTCCGGGAGTTTAATCGTAGGTAACATAAATAAAAATCCTTAGGGTTAAAAAACATGGTGAACAAAACCACTTTATAAAGGTGATTCTATCCTCTTACTAAACGTGTATATCTTAGACTGATTTCACTACGAGCAACTTTGCCTCCGTAATAATTGACTTCTGATGAGATGCTCGAATTTTCGAGTGCGGATGACGCTGTCCAGAGCTTTTCTTTACCTATTTCGAAAAGGATCGTTTCATTTGCGCCCAGCAGACTTTTGTTGTTCCCAACGATAATCTTATCACTTCCAAGAATACGCTTTAATTCATTGTGGTGCGGTAATCGCCAGTCGTTAAATCCGCCAAATTTCGTTTGATTAAACTCTTCAATCGCTTTTTCCGCTTCATTCAAAGGCATTTCCTTCGCATCACCAAAAGCCTGACGTTTCCCCCATTGCTGACCAATAAGAAAACGACACCAAAGTAACCCTGTGGCAGAGTCAATGGCCGTACCATCGTCACGCGCAATAAATTCCAACTCCGTTTTACCATCAACTCTGTAGGTGGATTTCGATTCGTCAGTTTCTGGCTTCGCACTTAATGTTTGATACAACGTGTCTAACAATTGTTCTTCGCGTTTACTGTTTTCAAGAAATAATGTGCCAATCACTTTTTCTTGAAGAGTTAATTTGTTACTTTGCAACCATCCACTTAATTCACCAGAACGAAATTTTTCAAAAAGTTCGGGTGTTAAATTTTGCCTTAACTGATCGATGTTTTCGATTTTATTATTGTTAAGTATCAACTGTTTGACCTTACTCATTTCTTTTTACTCGTTATTTGCGAATGATGCGTCGTGCCGATTTATCTTCTTTATGAGCATCACTTATTTCGATTTTAACCGTCGATTCCATTGATCTTTTTGCAGCAAGTGCATCATTTGCAACCGCAAGGCGTTCACTCATTGTTTCCATGATTTTTCCAGACAACCAACGATTTTCAGACACAAAATTTTCAAAATCTGCCTGTGAAGGAATCGCAACTAATAATGCCTTTTCAATTACTTTTGCCGCATTGACACGCGGTAAATTTGTGTACATTTCGGTTTCACCAAAGAATTCATGCTTTCTAACAAGAGCAAGTTTGTTTTCAACACCGTGATCATTGTTATAAATTTGAACACTTCCTTCAATAACAAAATACATGGTGCTTTCAACGTCGTCTTTTTCAAAAACAATCATATCCGCTTCAATTTCTAAAATGGATAATTTTGTATTTACTTTATTCTTAACAACGAGCATGGGAAATTCCTTACGAGTTTATAGTGGATTGAGCCAAATTTGTTTGGGCGAGTCGTCGTCCCATCATGCGTGTCATTTTTTCTGTAAATGTAGGGTTTTCAGTCATGAATTGTTCTAATTGCATCCGTGTTTTGATTACAGCTAATCTCGCGCTAGTAACGGCTTTCGCAGACATTCCGCGTGGGCGGTTTTTGTACATTTCGATTTCACCAAAAAATTCGTATTTACGAATAGAAGAAATTTCAATTTCTCTATTATTACGAGTCACATAAAGTTGGATGTTGCCATTTAAAACAATAAACATTGTTCTATCGCTTTGTCCTTCTTCAAAAATAAGGGTGCCTTCTTTAACGTTAATCAGGGGGAGCATATCGAAAATTCCTAAAAATAAATTGACTAAATTTATTATGCAAAAGTATCGGCAGGCATCCAAACATATTGAATTCCTGCCAAATTTTTTTAATTATCTGTTACCGCGCCTTGCGAAGCAGAATTAACTAATTTTGCATATTTTGCCAACACACCGCGCGTGTAGCGTGGCGCAGGTTGCTGCCATTTTTCTAAACGATGAGCAATTTCATTCTCATCAATGTGCAAAGTTAACGCATTATTTTCAGCATCGATTGTAATTTTATCGCCATTTTTGACGATTGCCAATGTACCGCCAACAAATGCTTCAGGTGTAATATGACCTACAACGAAACCGTGTGTGCCACCTGAAAAACGCCCGTCTGTAATTAACGCGACTTCTTTGCCCAAACCTTTGCCCATAATTGCAGAGGTTGGTGACAACATTTCACGCATTCCAGGTCCACCTTTGGGTCCTTCGTAACGAATTACAATTACATCGCCTTTTATAATTTCGCCGTTCAAAATCGCTTGTAACGCCTGTTCTTCTGCATCAAAAACTTTCGCGCTACCCGTGAAAAGTAAACCTTCTTTACCTGTGATTTTTGCAACAGAACCTTCTGAAGCCAAATTGCCGTATAAAACGACTAAATGACTGTCTTTTTTAATTGGGTGTTCCATGTCGTGAATCATATCTTGACCGATTGGATACGGTTTCACGTCGGCTAAATTTTCCGCCAACGTTTTGCCGGTAACGGTTAAGCAATCACCGTGCAGCAATCCTTTATCTAACAACATTTTCATTAGCGGTTGAATGCCACCGATTTCAATCAGTTCCGCCATTTGATAACGACCGCTTGGTTTCAAATCTGCCAACATAGGCACACGTTTGCCAATGCGAGTGAAATCATCAAGCGTAATATCGACTTTTGACGCATTCGCCATTGCTAAAATATGTAATACGGCATTCGTCGAGCCACCCAACGCAATCACCACGGTAATCGCATTTTCAAAGGCTTCTTTGGTCATGATGTCGCTGGGCAAAATCCCTTTTTCGAGCAAATTCAACACCGCTGCGCCAGCCCGTTCACAATCCAGTTTTTTATCTTCCGAAACAGCAGCTTGCGCGGAACTATTTGGCAAGCTCATACCTAACGCTTCAATCGCTGAAGCCATGGTATTTGCGGTGTACATTCCACCACAAGATCCTGCGCCTGGAATCGCTTTTGCTTCGATTTCAGCAAGTTCCGCGTCATCGATTTGGTTATTTGCGCGTGCGCCAACGGCTTCAAAAACAGATACGACATCCAGTTTTTTGTCTTTGTGACAACCGGGTAAAATTGTGCCGCCATAAACGAAAATTGCGGGACGATTCAAACGCGCAATCGCTATCATGCAGCCGGGCATATTTTTATCGCAACCACCGATTGCAATCACGCCATCAAAGCCTTGACAACCAATAACCGTTTCAATCGAATCAGCAATCACTTCGCGCGAAACGAGCGAGTATTTCATCCCTTCCGTTCCCATCGAAATGCCGTCTGAAATCGTAATCGTATTGAAAATGACGGCTTTACCATTTGCAGTATTTACGCCTTTTGCGACTTCATCAGCAAGTTTATTGATGTGCATATTGCACGGTGTGACCATACTCCACGTTGAAGCTACGCCAATTTGGGGCTTTTTGAAATCGTCATTGCTAAAACCAACAGCATGAAGCATTGCGCGACTTGGAGCGCGTTCCATACCGTCAACAACTAAAGATGAAAATGCACGAGTATTTTTATTTTCTGTCATAAATTTTAAAGTTTAAAAGTAAAATGTAGAGGAATCTCTTGTGGTTGTGAAAACAAGCGTTAACGAAAGGCAGGCGGAAAACCCGCCTCTGCAAATAATGATTTTTTAATAAGTATCCCAACTGCTGCGGCGTTTCCATCTCAACTTCGGCAAAATGAAACCGAGTAGCACACCCACTAACGCTAAAATACCGCCGTACAAAAACCAATCCTGATTTGCCGTGTCTTGCAACGCTTGATTTTCGAGTTTTACTTGTTGCAAATCCCGTTCAACGTTCACAAAACGCTCTTGTAACTCATCGTGTTCACTTTTTAGCTGCACCGCGCTGCCAGAGATTTTTTTCAGCTCAGTCAGTTCGCGGCTCAGTTTATCGCGTTCAGCAGCGAGTGATTCTTCCAATGTTGTGCCAGGTGTAATGACTTCTTTTGCGGCTTTGAGTTCAACTTCTAATTTAGAAATTTGATTTTGCAAAGCGGCGATATTCTTTGCGGCAATATCATTGCGGTCATGTTCAGGGGCTTCATTTTTAACGTACTTAGTTTTAATAAAGCCTTCTGTGCCATCGATAGTCTTAACTTTGGTTAAACCATTACTCGTCGGGTGTTCGCTAATAACAGTTAGCGGTGTGCCTGTTGGTAATGACTTCAGTTTTCCGGTGTAATTCGGTGTACCCCAAAGCGTTAAATTGTAATCGTCCGCCACATAAACAATGTCATTATTTGCATTCGCGCTAATGCTGGCGAACATAAGAGCTGACAAAATTATTTTTTTCATAGTCACTCGCGGTTAATCATTGAGTAAAGAAATTTTCGCGTTACCACACATCAATAATTCTAAAAGTGCCTTTTGGGCGTGCAAACGATTTTCAGCTTCATCAAAAACAACACTTTGTGCGCCGTCGATAACGTCTGCGCTCACTTCTTCGCCCCGATGCGCTGGTAAACAGTGCATAAATATAGCATCAGATTTTGCTGCTGCCATGACTTGAGAGGTAACTTGATAATTTTTGAAAGCAATTTCACGCAATTTTTGTTCAGCTTCTTGTCCCATGCTTGCCCAAACATCCGTAACAACTAAATCCGCGCCTTTTGCCGCATCAATTGTATTATCAAAAAATTTCACTCTTTTACCTGCTAATGCCACAATTTCTGGGTCTGGTAAATAACCTTGAGGGGCGGCAATATGCAGCGTGAAATCTAACACTATTGCGGCATGAATGTAAGAGTGGCACATATTATTACCATCACCAATCCATGCGACCGTTTTACCTAAAATGTCACCGCGATGTTCAAAATACGTTTGCATATCAGCGAGTAGCTGACAAGGATGTTCTTTGTCTGTTAAGCCGTTAATAACCGGTACACGCGAATTTTCAGCAAATTTTGTGACTGTTTCATGTTCATGCGTGCGTAACATGACACAGTCAACCATGCGCGAAATCACTTTTGCGCTGTCGGCAATCGGTTCGCCGCGTCCAAGTTGCGTATCACGCGGTGACAAAAATAGCGCGTGTCCACCGAAATGTGCCATGCCGGTCTCAAAAGAAACGCGCGTGCGGGTAGATGATTTTTCAAAAATCATTCCCAAAACTTGTCCTTTTAACGGTTGATAATCGTGATCACGAACGTGTTTTAACATAATTGCGCGAGCGATTAACGTCCGAAATTCATCACTGTTTAAATCCAGCAAACTTATAAAATGTCTTGGTTGTTTCATTGGGGGTTGTACTCTTTAATCAACGTTGACAAAGTGTCAACGAGTTGGGTTATTTGGTGCGCGTCGATAATTAACGGCGGCAATAATCGAATTACTTTTTCTTGGGTAACGTTAATTAACAATCCTACTTCCAACGCTTTACCGACTAAATCGGCGCAAGGAATTGTTAATTCAATACCAATCATCAAACCTAAATGACGAATGTTTAAAACCCGTGAATCGTTTTGCAATTTTTCTTGGAATGCAGCACAAATGGCATCGCCTTTTTTAGCCGCTTGGTTAATCAAATCGCTATTGCTTAACGTATTTAAAACCGCGAGTGCCGCGCTGCACGCTAATGGATTGCCGCCAAACGTCGAACCGTGATTTCCCGCTTTAAATAAACTTGCCGCTTTACCATGCGCTAAACACGCGCCAATCGGAACGCCATTTCCTAATGCTTTTGCTAAAGTACAAACGTCAGGAATAATGCCGTTATGTTGAAAAGCTAAAAATTTTCCAGTGCGTCCAATGCCGGTTTGAATTTCGTCCAACATCATTAAAATATCGTATTCATCACACAAGGCGCGAATTTGATTCAAATAATCGATTGCTGGAACATTCACACCACCTTCGCCTTGAATGGGTTCAACCAAAATCGCCGTAATAGATGAATTTTCGGAAAGTGCTGTTTTAATAGCAGAAATATCGTTATACGGAACACGAATAAATCCTTCAACAAGTGGTTCAAAACCTTGTTGGATTTTCGTGTTTCCAGTCGCGCTCAATGTCGCTAAAGTACGACCATGAAAACTTTTCTCCATAACAATAATCGCAGGCATTTCAATGCCTTTTTCGTGTCCAAATTTTCGGGCTAATTTAATCGCCGCTTCATTGGCTTCTGCGCCGGAATTACCGAAAAAAACATTCGTCATACCGCTCATTGCAATCAGCTTATCGGCAAGTTCTTCTTGCACTGGAATTTGATAAAGGTTGGAGGTGTGCAAAAGTTTCGCGCTCTGATCGCAAATGGCTTGATGAACCGCCGGGTGTGCATGACCTAAATTGCACACTGCAATGCCTGATAACGCATCCAAATAATGGTGTTGATTTTCATCCCACAACCACGCGCCATCACCGCGTTCAAACGTGACCGCGAGCCGTGCATAGGTTGGCATAATGTGACTACTCATAAAGTTTTTGCCTGTCAACAAAAAAAGGGCGGATTATAGGTTTCAATTCATTTGCAAGCAAGCAAGCCGATTATGTTTTCTCATTTCCTGATGCCAAAATGAAAAAGTCGATAGTCTATATAGATGTAAATGACGAAATTTTTACCGATTATTCCGAACATTTAGTCATTGTTCAACACATTGTCGGGATATTTCAACATCTAACTATTATTCAATGCGTTACATTCACAGCGTAACCAAGTCTACATTATCGGATTTAAAGACAAAATATATCAATATCAATGTGTTATTTTATGGAATGGTGCAGAGCGGGGACGGGTATTTGTGTTACCATCCAACTACCACTATTTACTATTTTTAAATTTATCAAAGCGAGCGAAAAACCCCTCCGTTCAGGGAGGGGATGTAAGCGGCTCAATTCCAAATTTTTCATAGTTTGCAAAATCTATCCTGTGTTAAAATCCACTCAAAATGTGACCAGTAGCTAGTGTTAGTACCATGGTGACAT
>CAIQZX010000002.1 GCA_903876445.1 uncultured Pseudomonadota bacterium
CACCCAAGCCTATCAGCTCTGGGTGGGGAATTTCGCACGGTCAGTTAAATGATAAAAAAATCAGCATTTGTCATCGCTAAATTCAAGCTCAATGTCGCAAATTGCACGGCGGCATTTTCGCCATTCCCGTCATTGTCATAAAACAACGTACCTGACGTTTTGTCATAAATTAAATAATCATTGTTATCGCTTGCCTCCTCGCCAATTTTGAAATAAGCAGCGTTCAAAAGACCTGTTTTTGTGAGTTTAGAAAAAATCACGTTTTCTAATTGAATCACATCGTCTGAAACCACAAAATCTGTGATTTTGTCGATATTTTTTGCAGATAATTTAGTGTTAAAAAGAAATACGTTTAAACCTGCACCACCTGTTAGCGTGTCATTTCCTGATCCACCGTTTAACGTATCGTTACCCAATCCACCGCTCAGTTTGTTGTTGCCTAAATTACCCGTTAAAGCGTTATTGCTGGAATTACCCGTGCCGTTAATACTTTTTGAACCCGTCAAAATTAAATTTTCAACATTGCGCGGCAAAGTGTAACCAACAGAACTTTTCACAGTATCGATGCCACCTGCTTCTGTCCCGAAAATCAAGTCGCCAGCATTATCAACAATGTAAGTATCATCACCGTCTCCACCTTTCATCAAATCACAGCCCGTTCCACCGTCTAACGTGTCGTTGCCGTCTAAACCTAACAGCGTGTCGTTGCCTGCTAAACCCAATAATTTATTGTTGTGAATTGTGCCTAATAAAACGTCGTCGCCAATGGTGGCAATGTTGTGAGCAATGAAAGAACCGACAACTAATTGTTGCAAATTTGCTAACTCTAAACCTGTTGGCAAACTGTATGAATCCGCTTTGCTGTAATCAACGCTATAACCCAAATCTTCAAATGCACCAATCGTCATCGCACTTAAAGGCATCACGCCATTACTCGTATAACCTGTCATCAATTCAGAACCAAAGGTTAAATCGTCCCAATGCACGCCAGCCGTTCCAGAACCTCCGTCTGTTTCAATGGGAATACTTGTTGCACTTGTAAGATTTGCTAAAATTCGATACACCGCTAAACCGTGCGTGCCGATATATTCCGCACCATTTTTCAAATGATCTTCTTGCCACAAATTACCAAAACCCAAAACGTGACCCATTTCATGAAAAATCACATCGGGCAACGTATTTTTTTTCGCCATATCAACCACATCGGCAAGATCAAATTGCATCACGCCCATGACGGGTAAATTTGAAATTGGGCGCAAAGTCGTAAAACCCGCTTGCCCTAAAATACCGTGAACTCCGTCAATTGCAGGCATAGAAATATCAATAGTAATGTCATCGATACTTTCAAAATCAGGCACATCACCCGTGATAATACTTTGCCAATGGTTGGCAGCAGTTTGAAAAGCAAGTCGATAAATGGTGCTAACAGTTTTATCGAAATTCAACGTAATATCATAAGTTGCCATGATTTTTATGATGCCTCATATTCATCAAAAATATCGCAAAATATCTGATGATTTAGTTTGAAGACTTCGAGAACTAACGGGTCAAAATGTTCGGGCTGTGTGCGTGAATCGCCGTTAATAATGATGTCAACGGTTTTTTCATGGTCGAAAGCGGATTTGTACGGGCGTTTGCTACGAAGCGCATCGTAAATATCGCAAATGCTCATAATTCGTGCTGATATGGGAATTTCATCGCCTTTTTTTCCATTTGGATAACACCGCTACCATCCCAGCGTTCATGATGATTAAGCGCGATTTCTGCACCCATTTTGAGATAAGGTGATTTACTATTTCCGAGAATCTTTGCCCCCATCGCCGCGTGTTCTTGCATGATTTCCCATTCGTCTTGCACAAATCCACTCGGCTTTAATAACAAAACATGATCAGGCACACCAATTTTGCCAATATCGTGCATCGGACTGGCAAAAAAAATGTTTTCGATAAATTCGTCATCCATTCCCAACGCTTCAGAAAGCACGCGGCTGTAATAACTAATCCGTTGAACGTGTGCGCCTGTGTCTTCGTCTTTATGTTCGGCGGCTCTGGTCATCGTAAGAATCGTTTCTTGATAACCTTCTTTTAATTCTGCCGTTCTTTCGCACACACGCTGCTCTAACTCATTGTTATAATTGTGAAGTTCTTTATTTAAAAGACGAATTTTTAACATATTATGAACACGCACCAACACTTCAGCCATTTCAAACGGTTTGGTAATGAAATCTTCCGCCCCTGCTTTTAATGCGCGTAGTTTTTGATTCGGTTGCGCTGTAATCACTAAAACAGGTAAATAGCCGTCTTTTTCAATTTTTTTTAATTCTTCCATCACCGCAAAACCGTCCATTTCAGGCATTTGCAAATCAAGTAAAATCAAATCGTAGTTATTTTCACGATGAAGTTCGCAAACATCGCTGGATTTCATCGTAGACGAAATCGCTTGATAGCCTTCACGCAATAAAATTTGTTCGAGCAAAATGACATTTGCTTCTTGATCATCGACAATCAGCACTTTGCCTTGCAGAATAGCTGATGAAGTTATGGCATGTTGCGTCATGGCATTACTCCCGTACCGATTCGATTGCTAAATTCAAGACTACCATTAACTCATTGACGCGAATCGGTTTAGTTATGTAGCGAAAAAATCCTGCGTCGATGCCTTTTTTTATATCAGCAGGCATCGCATTTGCGCTGACCGCGATAATCGGAATATGGGCGGTTTTTGCATCACGTTTTAGAATTTCTAAGGCTTCAAAACCATTTATCCCTGGTAAGTTAATATCCATCAAAATCACATCAGGCAAATGCTTACGCGCAA
>CAIQZX010000003.1 GCA_903876445.1 uncultured Pseudomonadota bacterium
TCATATTTAATTGCGTGTAAGCATTTTGCAAAATCTCTAAGGCAAACGGCACTGCAATTGAACGCGGATATTTTTCCATCACGGTTTTGGCGCGATTAACGGCGGCAATATAGGCATTTCGCTTCATGTAATAACGCGCAATGTTTATTTCGTGCATTGCCAAATTATTTTTGATGGCAACAGTTCGTTGTTGAGCATCCGCGACATAATGACTTTTGGGATAACGACGCATCAATTCTGCAAAATTTTCTAGTGCATCATTCGCGTAAACTTGGTCACGTTGTGAGGTATCGGTTGGCAAAAAACGGTCAACAAACGTAATACCACGATTGTAATTCACTAATCCTTTCAAGTAATACGCATAATCAATGTGATTATCACGCGGATACGTTTTGATAAATCGGTCTGCGGCGGCAATAGCTGCTTCGGCATCATTATTTTTATAATACGCATACGCACTATCAAGTTGCGTTTGTGGAGCCGCATTATCAAACGGATAACGAGTTTCTAAGGCTTCGTAGAGTTTGATTGCTTTGTCGTAATTACTCGCTTCCATCGTGATTTTAGCTTCAGAACGGAATTTGTCGGCGTTCCAACCAGCATAAGTTTCTTCATCAGTTGAATTACTGCCGCTTGTTAAACTTTGTAGCGTTTCACAACCTGTCAAAACAGACAAAGAAAGAATTAAACAACAAGCGGTTAAAAATTTAATTAGAATGGTGTGCATAAAGTAGTAGATTTAAAAATGAATTTTCGCCAATCAAAAGCCTGTAAATCGGCGTATTTAGTGGCGTGAGTATAACTTAACAAACAAGTGAATTAAAAAAATTAGGCGTTATGACAGAATTATTAACAATAGAAGTTCCTCACGAAATGGCGGGAATGCGTTTAGATGCGGCACTTGCCGAATTATTCGATGATTATTCACGCAGTAAATTACAAACATGGATAAAAGCAGGGCGCGTAAAAGTAGACGGTGAAAATTTAACACCTCGCGACAAAGTAGCAGGTGGCGAATGGATTGAACTCGATGCAGAACCCGAAGTTGTTATTACTTATGAAGCCGAAAATATCCCGCTTGATATTATTTTTGAAGACGATGACATTTTGATTTTGAACAAACCTGCGGGTTTAGTCGTGCATCCTGCGATTGGTAATTGGACGGGGACGTTATTAAATGCGTTGTTGCATCACGCGCCAACATTAGAAACATTGCCACGCGCAGGCATCGTGCATCGAATTGACAAAGACACCAGCGGTTTGTTGATGGTGGCGAAAACCTTGCAAGCACACAACGATTTAACTGAACAATTACAAGAACGAACCATTCACCGCGAATATCAAGCCATTACGCATAATCGCATGATTGCGGGCGGCACGATTGATGACCCGATTGGACGACACCCGACCGATCGTTTGCGTTACGCGGTGAACCGTGACGGCAAAGAAGCCGTGACGCATTATCGTGTGATGACACGCTTCAAACGTCACACGCATATTCAAGTCAAACTCGAAACAGGACGTACACATCAAATTCGCGTTCACATGGGACACGTTCGTTTTCCGTTGTTAGGTGATCCACTTTATAGCGGACGATTCAAAATGCCTGCAAAATGTGGTGAAGCATTGGAAGAAGTTTTACGCGGCTTTAAGCGTCAAGCTCTGCACGCAGCGAAATTGGGTTTAGTGCATCCAACAACAGGTGAATACATGGAATGGGAGCAACCA
>CAIQZX010000004.1 GCA_903876445.1 uncultured Pseudomonadota bacterium
ATCTTTTCTATCTTTTCTGCGTCTTTTTTACCACGCAAACAGGCGTCACTTGCGGAATTTTCATTGCCTCCTCCATCACAATGCTTCTTTGTGATAAACAACGCCACTTCTACCGTTGTAGTACCAAATTCCAGTTATTTTCATAGACATATAATTTGTATATTCAAATATTTCGGTGGGGCTATCTATTGTTGCAGACGTTTGAGAGAAATTCTTACCTTGAAATGGATAAACCAACTTACCAATGAACAACAAGCGTCCGAATTCTTTTGCATCTTTTGCTGTTTCGGAATCCATTGGAATTTTAAAACTAATATCAGAATAGGGCTTGATAATTTTACCATCATTCATTGCCGCTATTGTGAAAATATCATACGTTTTTGATGTTACTTTTAGTTTTACACCGAAGGCATTTGTCCCAGTGTATTTTTTTGTTTTTTGTAAATGCTTGAATATCTCAATTCCACTCAATCCACCGTTATCAGCACCAAATGCTTTAACAGCTTTTGGTATGTTGTCAGCATCGATTGGTGTAGATTTAATTTTGCTAGCTTTAAGTCCCATGTTGTTATCAAATATAATTTCATTTTTTATTTTTACTGTCATCATTCCATTCTCAGCGTCATATGACGTTTCATCAATTAACGTTGGCACAAAAGAAATGGTACTATTAATAAATACTTTATCAATAAGACTTGATTTAGTCAGTTCATCCATTCTCTTATTATATACATCTATTGTTTCAAATTCTGTTTTCTCATATTTGTTCATATTTTTATTGAGAGCGATATAAATTGATACTGGATTATTCGCTCTAAAATTCAAGGGTACTTTTTCAACGCTATCATCAAAAGGAATTTCGACAGTCGGTTTATTATTCGACTTTACCACTTTCTTTTCAGCTGCAAAAAGTTGTGTACTACTGCAAAGTAAGACTCCAGCAACTGCAAAGAATTTACATAACTTGTAAAACATACAAAATCCCCTTTAGTTATTCAGCAGAAGCTGACTTTCCGTAACAAAAAACCCGACGTAGTTAGGGCTTTATATAAGCATTAAGTCCGATAGTAACTGGTTTACCGCCTACCATTGCAGTTGTACGGAATTACCTCTGGTGCTCGCAACTACAAGAGTTTTTCCAGAGGTCGAAGGCGTTGGTTTTTCAAGGTCAATTTCGATATAAAGCTTGTTATTTTTGATTTCAACGTTCATTGCCACCAGATACCTCCATCGTGCAGTATGTTCACTTCAAAGACGTAATACACTGTTGTTGCAGTCCTTTAAATGTCACTAAACCGCAGATGATACAGTCACTATTTTATATATTACTACTTAATGAATACTTGATGGTGCTTTTTCATTTACATTTTTCATAAGCAGATTAAAAAATTGACCCACTACATAGTTTTCAAGTCCCTTATCCTTTGACAACCTGTTCATAAATTCTATTGGTGGTTCAGCATTTTTAAGTAGAGCAAAGTCAATACTTTCCCGCAGCTTCATCCTTTTAACATCTTCAATATTATCCGCTCTTAAACTTGCCATAAGATTTTCGTCTTTGGTTAAAGATGCATACATTTCTTTAACAACTTTATCATCATCTCCGAGGTCAACTGCGAATTTATCATTAATTTCTTTGACGATAATTTCTAAGACATCTGTTGGGTCTGGTGTCGGTGTAGAATGTCCATCCCCCTGTTTGTTTTCAAGAATTGCATCTTCTGCCTGAA
>CAIQZX010000005.1 GCA_903876445.1 uncultured Pseudomonadota bacterium
CATGGTACTAACACTAGCTACTGGTCACATTTTGAGTGGATTTTAACACAGGATAGATTTTGCAGACTATGAAAAATTTGGAATTGAGCCGCTTACATCCCCTCCCTGAACGGAGGGGTTTTTCGCTCGCTTTGATAAATTATCAGAACGCCGACCTTGTGAAGTTTTACGTCTGAGGTAGGCTGGTTTGTCTAACTCAAAATCACTATATTCATCTTCATTTAGTTTGGTTAAACGATTCTTCATAGAGTACGAGCTATACGCTAATTCTTTTTCCATAAGCATAAAATCTTTCTTTATCCAGTTTTGACGCAATTCTTCAAGGTTCTTTTTTAACCAGAGATTATTTTCGGCGCATTCTTCAAGTTGCTGTAGCAATCGCTCGACTTCTGCAAAATCTCTTCGCTGAATAGCTAACCTCGCTTGACGTTGAAAATCGGCTACGGCTATTTCGGCAAAGCGTTTTTCAACCATTTCATCAATAGGAAATTGCTTGTACTCATCAGCCGATACAATAGGAAGTAAAGGAAGCGATGCCATAAATTCATGCTCTACACCATCACAATCTTTTGCACTGATTTCAACCGTTAATACGGATAGATTCTCGGTGTGAGAAACAGCTTTCGCCAATTCTTCCATGTTAATAGTTAATGCCATCCAAGCCTCGGTATTCACTGCGATTGCTGGCATTTGCCATGTATTTTCTGTACATTGTATATAGTCATTATGATTTTTCCATGTGTTTAATGTACTGTTGATTTTTAGTTTTACATCTCGCCAAACTAATTGTGATAACAAATCAATTTCAGCCTCAAAAGGTTCAACGAGATCTTCGGGTGTAACACCGTACATTGCTGTACCGTAGCCTGAAATCGCCATAGCGGTCATTAAATTTTCATTAAAATTTAAACCCAGCCCTACTGTACTCGTCGTAACACCTTGATTCGCCAATAAAGCTACCTCATGACAAATAGAATCTGCATCAATCAATCCTCTATTCACTTTCCCGTCAGAAAGCAGCAGCACACGGCACATATTTGTAGATTTACCTAATGGCAATAATGTATTTGCGCCCATGAGCCAACCACCATGTAAGTTTGTACAACCTTTTACGTCAAACGAATCTAACTTTTTAGCTAAACAGGCTCTTGCTTCTTGAGCGGACATCAGCTCAAGTAACACTTTTATTCTATCCTCGTAGATAACTACGCCCACTTGATCTTGATCGTGAAGGCGGTTCACAAAATCAAGGCAACAATCTTTAGCCGCTTGAAGACGTTTTCCGCGCATTGAACTTGATCTATCAATGACCAATACCACTGCAATCGGCGTGCGGGCAATTTCAGTTTCAGTTTTTGCACTCAAACGAATCAATAATTGAAAATCTTCTTGAGTACCTGCCGCTAATGCAGGTTTAATTGGTGTTAATGAAATATCCAGAGCTGGGACATGGTTCATAAAGCTATCCTCCAAAGGTTAAAATATGCCAAAACGAAATGGGTTTGTTGACGGTGCATATTCTGGGTAAAACCATTGCAGATGTAACGGGAAAAGAGTAGGAAATTTTCAGCTCATCGCAAAAATTCACAGCCCGTTCAATTTCGTTCCTACTACTTTCCTTTTTCAAAAGAACAAAATCCGTACATACTTCCAGCATCGAAAAACACAATGTTTTTCACACAAACACACTTGAACAAACGGAGTTACAAATGAACTTACAAATGAACTTACAATCACAATCAGATTTAATAAAAAAAGCTATTTCAGAATTTAACAATGCAGTCAATGATTTGATGCCCATTGTAGAAAATGATTTGATGCTCATTGTAGAAATAGAACGACCAGAATCTATCAAAAACGTCAAATTGGAAACAACAGAATTGCTAGATAGTTATATCTTTTGGTGTATCGATGCAAAATACGAAGGTTATACCGTTCATAATGAACAATACATAAACCATTTCAACAAAAAAAGAGAATTATTAGAAGGAATTTTGAAGCGTATTGCTTCAACGATTGAAGACAACATCCGCATAGAAGAAATTAGCAATTCATCTTTCAGGGAGATTTTATTCAATTGTTACTTTCTACTTGGAGATTTCGATAAAGCAATTCAATTGAACAAACAAATTTTGGAATTGTGCAAATCAAAAAAAACCAGCTGTTCTGAGTTGGATTTGATTTTAGGTGTAATGAATGCGGGTTTGCAAAAAGAGGATTTTAACGAAATTTGGGAAGTAATGAATTCATTAGACTTTGAGTTTTTCTATGATAGGTACCCTGATAGTAGTGTAGATTTTACTGAAGATATGACTAACATTAGCCGGAATTTCAGAAAAGCCATCACAATAATAGAAAAAAAATCACAAGAAAAATCGAAGCTACTTGAAGAACTGCAAAAGACAGTAGATGAAAAAACAGTGTTGAACGAAAAATTGCAACAGAAGGAGAAAGATTTAGAAGACATTATGGCTATGTTTTCACATAAATTTCGCAGTCCTCTCGATGCCATCATCTACAACACCAACCATGAAAACAACCCGAAAATGTACATTGAAGCCGCTCAAACAATGAGAGGCTTGTTGGATATATTCAGTATAATTTCGACAAACGAAAAAGACCTGCAAGAAAAAATCAAAGGGGACAATAGAGGTGAAGTAGATTGCTTAAAGTGTTTAATAACACACTGAAAATGATGATGCTACACCTATTGTCTGCATCGAGCGTTGGCAAGATTCAGCAACATTGCATGGCGTATGCAAAAGCGACTGGAAAAATAGATGCTTCCATTACGCCAAAAGTTTGGAACGACGAGTATTTTGAATTGGAAAGCGAAATACAAAAAGAATGGGAGAATAGTTTTTCGGAATTATTGAATCAATCAGGTTCGTTACAAGAATCGCTGAACTGGATTGAACAGCATTTTTTCAAACTCGAATTGGTTGGATTTGAACGCGCAGATATTCAGTTTAAAGATTATTCGACAACGGAATCATTTTTAACCATTTTACTCAACGAAATTTTGGTAAATGTGTTCAAATACTACTCATCTGAAACGAAAGAACCTGTTGTTTTAGAACTGCTTGAGCGCGATGAACATCAGGTCATTGTTTGCCGAAATCCAAGCGTTAGACGTGAACGTCTGGCGATGAAAGGAAGTGGTAAAGGTCATGTATTTTTGTCTGCGCTGGCAAACAAAATCGGTAGCGAGTTCTCAAAACCAAAGCCACTGGATAATTTTGTTATTGAGTTTGCTATTCCGAATGAATTGTTGATTACTAATCAAGGAGATAAAGAATGAGCTATTTTTTATGGGTGGAAGATTTTGAAAATCTCCCCAGGGTTACTTGTGAACAAGTTTTTGGGGAAGTTTTAGATGAGGCTGACTTTTCTTCTGAAAATCGAAAATTAGTAAAAAGGAATTTGACTGATAAAGGTGTTTTCATCACATTTGATTTGCAGGAGAGCTTAGAATTTATCAAAGAAAATTTGAATAAAATTGATTACGTCATTTTGGACATTGATTTACCTGCTTATTCAGAAGGCGATGATATTCACGAATCCATTTTTAAATTGTTAGAAAGATTTGAAGATTATAAAAAATTGGATGATGGGGCAGTAGACGAAGAGTCACTCAAAACAAAGTGCAATGCAATAAGAAGTATTGCTGGGTTTTATATTTACACCGAATTGGTAGTTGAATTAGGTTTTCCAAAACAGCATATCCTGTTTTGTTCAAATCACGGTGATAAAACCAGAACAATCCAAGAAGCCTTTAAACAGGCAAAAATAGAATTGCCTCCGATTTATTTGAAAGAAAATAAAGCAGTTAAAGAGTGGGTCAAGGAACGTCATGAAAACCCTTATTCACGATTAAGACGAGGAATTATTGAAGGTTGTAATTATGCAAAAGGACTTCGAGAAGAAGATTTACGATTTAATGATTTTATCAGGGGAAATGATAGGAGAATTGGGTTAATGGATTTATTCAACTACATTGGAGTATTAGAAAATCTTTTGCCATTGCAAGAACCTAAATGGAAAACACATTTTTATAAGTTGTTTGTCAGAACATTAGCTCATGAATGGGACGCGGCAAATAACATACAACGCGACAATCAAAACAAAACTGAATTAGCTTGGATTATGAAAAATGCTAGGCATTGGATGGCTCATAATTCAAAATTATTTGATGAGTTAAACGAACAAACCGTTGCCTATTTGTTTTTGATAAATATGCGGATGATGTTCAATTATCAAGATGATGAATTACAATATTATGAAAAAATCTTACTTCAACTATTCAAGAAAGATAATGAACAAGTTTTAGTTGAACTTAACACAGAAGATCTTTTATCCTCTAGTAGCGAAAAACCTCGCCGTTCAGGGCGAGGATGTAAGCGGCTCAATTTCAAATTTTTCGTAGAAATCTATCCTGTGTTAAAATCCATTCAAAATGTGACCAGTAGCTAGTGTTAGTACCATGGTGAC
>CAIQZX010000006.1 GCA_903876445.1 uncultured Pseudomonadota bacterium
CGCTGGTCTTTGTGATTATCGGCGCGAAAAGCAAACTGGTCGCAGAAGGTGATGTAGAAATCCTCATTAACGAGGAGAAAAAAATCCATGTCCCCGCCGGTTCAAAATTATTGACCGCGTTGGCAGATAATGGCCTGTTCGTCTCCTCAGCCTGTGGTGGCGGCGGCACCTGTGGACAATGTAAAGTCAAAGTTCATTCTGGTGGCGGTGAAATTTTGGCAACCGAATTAAGCCACATCACCAAACGTGAAGCGGCAGAAGGCGAGCGTCTGTCCTGCCAAGTGTCTGTCAAACACAACATGAGCATCGAAGTCGAAGACAGCGTATTTGGCGTAAAAAAATGGGAATGCACCGTTAAATCCAACGACAACGTGGCAACCTTCATCAAAGAATTGGTGTTGGAATTGCCCGAAGGCGAAGCGATTAACTATCGCGCCGGTGGTTACATCCAAATTGAATGTCCAGAACACGTGGCTAAATACAGTGATTTTGATGTTGCAGAGCGTTTCCGTGACGATTGGGACAAATTCAATTTGTGGCGTTATGTCTCAGATGTCAAAGAGCCCACCTTGCGTGCTTACTCAATGGCATCTTACCCTGAAGAACGCGAAATTATGCTCAACGTGCGGATTGCCACACCACCGCCACGCGCACCTGAAGACGTTCCGCCCGGCATCATGTCCTCGTATATTTTCAGCCTGAAACCCGGCGATAAATGTATCGTGTCAGGGCCTTATGGTGAATTCTTCGCCAAAGACACCGATGCAGAAATGGTGTTTGTCGGCGGTGGTGCCGGTATGGCGCCGATGCGCTCACACATTTTCGACCAATTGCGCCGTTTAAAATCCAAGCGCAAAATGAGCTTCTGGTATGGCGCACGGAGCAAACGCGAAATGTTCTATGTTGAAGATTTCGATATGCTGGCGCGGGAAAATGACAACTTTGAATGGCATGTGGCCTTGTCCGATCCCTTACCCGATGACAACTGGGAAGGCTACACCGGCTTCATCCACAACGTGCTATTTGAGCAATACATCAAAAACCACCCCGCCCCTGAAGATTGCGAATTCTACATGTGCGGGCCACCAATGATGAACACAGCCGTTATCAAAATGTTATTAGATAACGGGGTCGAACCGGAAAACATCATGTTGGACGATTTCGGCGGTTAAGTACAAAACCAAAAAATCCTCTTCTGAATTGACATTGTTTATTGTTGGTTTGGGAGGGGATTTTTTTATATGGGTTTGGGTTTTTATTAGGTGACGCTAAATTATTTTATGTGTTTGAATTAGCAGTTGATTTTATATTTTATAAATTTTTAGGCGGCTGTTTGACGCAATGTTTTGCGTCCATTAGGATGTCTAATTGTAGTTGGGCTTTTTCATTTATTCCGCTTGGGGAAAGTTCAGCAAAAAGTTAAGCGGCTTGGTAACGAAAGTATGAAAATGATAACTCTTTTGAAAATTGTTATAACATCAGTCTGTATTGTATTAACAAGCACTGCAAACGCTGCTTTTCCAACTGGATTATGGCAAGTATCGC
>CAIQZX010000007.1 GCA_903876445.1 uncultured Pseudomonadota bacterium
TGCTGACGGCATTACCGCACCGTTCACTTCACAGACTAGCCCCCGATAGACCTCGGGTTGTTTTTGATTTTTGTGGCGAATCCTAACACTGTTCTCTTGGTTTTCGATGAATGTGTTTTATTGGTCTCGAGCCTAAAAGAGCTATGTCACCATGGTACTAACACTCGCTACTGGTCACATTTTGAATGGATTTTAACACAGGATAGATTTTTTGCAGACTACGAAAAATTTGAAATTGAGCCGCTTACATCCTCGCCCTGAACGGCGAGGTTTTTCGCTACTAGAGGATAAAAAAATTATGGGTATAAATGAGTTTTATTCATCAACACAATTAAGTGTTTTATCGGTAACAGGTGACGATGCCGCCTCATTTTTGCAGGGACAAACCACCTGTGACATGAACAACATTGGAGAAAAAGAAAGCCGTTTAGGCGGGTTTTGTAATCCAAAAGGGCGCGTAATTTCAACGTTTATCTTACTTAAATCTGACAATGGATTTTTAGTTGTTCTTCCAAAATCACTGTTACAAACCATTCAAGAACGTTTGCAACGCTACAAATTACGCGCAAAAGTTGAAATCACAGAAACAGACTTACCCGAATTTGATGCCCCGAAAAATATGCCTTGGCTTTGTCCAGAAACCAGTGAAGAATTTATCCCACAATGGTTAAATTTGGATTTATTAAACGGAATTAGTTTTACAAAAGGCTGTTACACGGGACAGGAAATTGTGGCGCGAACCCATTATTTAGGAGAAGTAAAACGACGTTTGTTTTTAGCGCGTGGTGAAATTGAAATGAATAATGACGTTGCCCCTAATTGCTCGATTATTAACGAGTTAGGCGCAACGGTTGGCAATGTTTTAAATGTAGAAAAGGATTTATTGCAATGTGTTTTGAATCTTGAAGCCGCAAATTCAATTTTGCGGCTAGATAAATCTTTTCAAGAAATTGAAATTTTTACGGATATTTTATGAACGAAACAGCAGCGTTACGTTTTAGACGTTTAGGAATGTTGACTATTTGTGCGGTTTATTTTGTCATTTTAGTTGGTGGAATTGTACGCGCCTCTGGAGCGGGCATGGGTTGTCCTGATTGGCCAACGTGTTTTGGACAATGGGTTCCTCCAACATCGGAATCACAATTACCAACAAATTATCACGAAATTTACGCTCAACGTGGTTATGAAAACACCGAATTTAATCCCGTTAAAACATGGACGGAATATACAAATCGCTTAGTCGGAATGACGATTGGCTTCTTAATTTTTGCAACCGCATGGTCGTCACGAATTTATTTGAAAACGGATAAACCGGTTTTTTATTTAGCTGTCACGGCGTTTTTATTAGTCGGTTTTCAAGGCTGGCTAGGTTCAACAGTTGTGGCAAGTAATTTAAATCCAATCAAAATTACGATTCACATGGTCGTCGCGCTTCTAATTGTCGCGTTACTGATTTATACGATTACTCGCTCACAACGAAATACGTTTGCGCCGATTGATTTAAACGTTTTACCACCAAAATTCAAAACCGTTTTATTTGTCGTAATGGGAATGTCTTTGCTACAAATTGCAATGGGAACTCAAGTGCGCGAAGCCGTAGATTTTATTTCACATGAACACGCTTACATTGGACGCGAATTTTGGCGTGAAGATTTTCCAATAATTTTTTATGTCCACCGTTCGTTTTCGTCCTTGATTTTGTTTACAAATGCGTGGTTAGTTTGGCGACTTTGGCAAAATATAACGCGAAATCATCCAATCGTAAAAGCAGGCGTTTTATTATTTGGTTTGATAGTGACAGCGATTTTAGCGGGTGTGAGTTTAGACCGTTTAGGAATGCCCCCCGTTGCTCAACCAATTCATTTATTGATGGCGAATTTAATTTTAGGTACACAATTTTTTATGTGGATGGTATTACGTTACAGCACGTCTAAAAGTTAAATGACAGAAACACCATTTATCGAAAATAAAGGAATTATCAGTTGGTTTGCGCGACACACTGTTGCGGCAAATTTATTGATGCTTGTGTGTTTGTTGGGCGGCATATTATTTATGACCCGCATTCAACAAGAAGTGATGCCTGATTTCGCACTAGACAAAATTAGCATCACGACAATTTATGCGGAAGCTAGTCCAGCCGGAAATTGAAAGCGGTGTTTTATTAGCAATTGAAGATGCTATTAGCGGATTAACAGGCATCCATGATGTCACGTCGGCAGCAAAAGAAAGCAAAGGCGTTGTGGTGGTTGATATTGTCGAAGGCACAAATACCAAAAAACCTTGAAAAATTTCAATCTTAAATTACACTTCAACCCACTTTCGATTTGATTGCGAAAGGAGCATTGAGAGTTGGCAATGCTATACGAACGCAGAGCTTATGTGAGACTAATCCAATTTATTGGGGCAGCAATTGGCGTTGAAGCGTTTAGATGAACATGGGATACTTTTCTATGGAATTCACAACTATTTTCGCCACGTTAATTACACTGGTTTTAATTCCGTAATTGTATGTCGTGATTGATGATGTAAGGAAATGGAAAATTTTAGCTAAAACTAAAAACTAAAATAAATCAACCGGATCAACATCAATCGACCAATGTACTTTTGCCGCAAGTTTTAGTGTACCAATTTGCGGTATAAGTTGTTTTAGTAAATGATGCAACGCTGAACGATTAGTATGCTGAAATAATAATTGGAAACGATACTGCCCTGCCCTTCTCGCCATCGGCGCAGGAATTGCACCTAAAATTTGTACCTGTTCCGAATTAAAACTTTTTGCCAACTCTGCGACAGCTTGTAAAAATTGAGCTGGCAACTCTTCCTTTTCAGCATGAGCGCGAAGCAAAGCCTGATAACTGAATGGAGGCAACATCGCTGTTTCACGCTCCGCTAATTCTAATTTTGCAAATTTTGCATAGCCAGCGCGTAACAATTCGGTTAATAAAATGTGTGTTGGTTGACGTGTTTGTAACAAAACTTTGCCTTGTTTTTTTTCTCGTCCAGCTCGCCCTGAAACTTGCACAATCAATTGGGCTAACTTTTCACCCGAATGAAAATCAGTGCTAAATAAACCACTGTCTACATCTAAAATTGCTACCAACGTAACGTTAGGAAAATGATGACCTTTTGCTAATAATTGCGTTCCTAAAATAATGTCTACACTACCAGCATGAATTTGCGCTAAAAAATCTTCTAACGCGCCTTTTTTTTGCACAGAATCGTAATCTAAACGCAAAACCGTTTTGTTCGGAAACAAACGGTTCAAAATAGATTCGAGTCGCTCTGTTCCTAAACCTAATGACGTTAATTCTTTCGATAGACACATTGGACACGATGAAATTAAACAATGTTCTGTACCGCAATGATGGCAACGCAACAGATTTTTATTTCGATGAACGACTAAATTTGCATCGCAATGAATGCAACGCGCCACCCAACTACAATCATGACAAATCAGTGTCGGTGCAAAACCACGCCGATTTAAAAATAATAAAACTTGCTCATTTTTTTTCAAAACCGTTTGAATTTCTGCAATCAAACGTTCTGATAAACCTTCTTGCAATTTTTTACGACAAATATCAATAATTTGAACCAAGGGCGGCAACGCATTTCCCGCACGCTCAGGCAACGGCAAATGCTGATAACGTTGTTGTTTGACATTGTATAAACTTTCAAGCGATGGTGTTGCCGATCCTAAAACGACAGGGATATTCACTAATTTTCCACGCATAACAGCTACATCTCGCGCGGAAAAACGAAAACCTTCTTGTTGCTTAAATGAACTATCGTGTTCTTCGTCCAGAATAATCAGTCCGATATTTGGTAAGGGCGTGAATAATGCCGAACGTGTACCTAATAATAATGAACACCCCACACTTTGCATTAAAAGCCACGCATTTTTGCGTTGTAAATCCGTTAATTTAGAATGTGAAATGGCAATGTGGGTGCTAAAACGCGCCTGAAAACGTTGTTGTAATTGTGGTGTCAGCGTAATTTCCGGAACAAGAACAAGCACTTGTTGACCGCGATTCAAAACAATTTGAATCAATTGCATATAAACTTCTGTTTTTCCGCTACCCGTTACGCCATCAAGCAAAAAAACGTTGAATTTATCTAACGACGCATGGATTAAATCCACTGCATTTTGTTGCCCTTCATTACAAACTAATTGACTGGTTTTAATTTCATTGTCATCAATTTTAGGCAATTTTTTAATAATCGCTTCTTTGCCTTGTCGTAACGCGACAGGAAACGCCGCACTCATCACTTCACCAATCGGATGATGGTAGTAATTTGCTACCCAATGCAGCAGTTTCAAATCGATTTCTGCTAATAGTGGTGTATCGTCAATGAAACGTATAATCGATTTTAACTTCTCAATCGGATAATCACTTTTTGTACTGGTTGCAATTAAAAAACCGATTTTTGAACTTTTACCAAACGGCACTTCAAGACGAATTCCAGCCTGAAAATCTCCGTTTGGACAATCTTCAGGCACCAGATATTCAAATAATTTAAAAAAGGGAACGGAAGGAATTGCGACTTTTAAGATTTGCGGTTTAATCATGGTTCCAAATTTGCACAAAGCTCAATGTTGCTAACATTAAAAATGCAACCAAAGTCCAAGCCGGCATACTAAAACCGAACATCGTCCAATCAACTTTTGCACAATCGCCGGTTCCTGAAAGCATCAGTTTTAATGTATCGAGCAACGGAAAATTTTCCAACATATACTCCAACGGCGGTTTACATTCTGGTACTTGATCAGGCGGTAAATGTTGAATCCAAACATGGCGAATTGAAATGGAAGCTCCTCCCAATGCCGTTAATGCACCGGAAATTGCATAACGATTTATAACGGAATGCAGTGGATTATGCACCGCTGCTATTAACAAAACTAAACCTGTTAAAAAAATCGCTAGACGTTGTGAAATACATAATGGACACGGCTCTAAACCTTGCCCAAACTGAAAATAGGCTCCCATACTCAACAAAAAAACACAGCCAAGACTGCCTAAAAAGAACCAAATTCTGGGTGTAAATTTAATCATGTTAATTAACTTCATCTTTTTCTACGCAAATTATTGCGTAACCTCATTTCTAAATAATCGACAACCGCGACTAGGTCCCATTACTACAAGAACATCGCCGGCATTTAATTCATGATCTGACTCACCATTCGTAAAATGTAATTGATCGCCTAACTCCCGATCAACCACGCCAATTAAAATCAGATTATATTTTTCATTTCGTAAATTTAACTGACTAACCATAACGCCTTCTAAATATGAATCAGGGGGAATCTCAATTTGAGCCATATTTAAATCATGTCGCCCGAAAACAGTATGATCTAAAATGTTACTAATGTCTGGTTTTGTAAGCATCTCGTGTACTTTTCGCCCACAAATTTCATACGGATCGATAATTTTATTTGCCCCTGCTGCAATCAATTTTTCTTCGGATTCAGAATCATCCACAATGGCAATAATCGTCAGGTTTTTATCTAAAGACCTTGCTGAAATTGTCAAAAATACATTATCAGAATCTTTCGGATAAAAACAAAAAATAATATCAATCGATGAGCCGATTCCAATTGAAATTAAATCATCGTCATTACGAAAATCGATTATTCGCACGTCGAAACCGCTTTCAGACACTAACGTCGCTTCGGTTTCATTTCCGGCAATAAACAAAATGTTGCAATCGTCTTTAGGTAATCGATTCATCGACTCTAATGACATTACGCTATAACCAAAAACGGCTATTTTCTTCATTTAAAAAAGGGTTTAATTTTTGTCGGCGTTAGTGTTTTACAATCCACACCAAAACAAGGTTTTATCGATTCATTCTCAACTACTTGCGCTGATGAAATACGTTTAATTTCATATTGCGATTTATCGATTAGACAAGTCGTATCGTTATTTTCACAAACCGATTTCATCACAACATAATAGGTTGGTGAATCTTTCGTTAACGATATTAAATACGCGCCTGTGTCGCCGATTTTTCCAATTCCGCAGGAACTTCCGTTAATCAAGGTGTTGGATTTTAATGTTTTTTCGCTGTCATAAATCAACATTTTCCAATCATTTTGATAGCGGACGGAATTTAAACAGCCAAAGGTTAAATTAGCATCTGCTGTACCTGTATCGACTTGATAAACCTGAACATCTGTTAACGAGCTGATTTGTCCTGTTTGCATCATGCCAAGATTTTTCTTTATTGTGAGCCAACTCGAATCAAAACTTTCTGCTTTCTTGGTGGCTGAAATTTCTGTATTTTTTGGAACAGCCGAACCGCTGACACGATTTAATCGATTACTGTAAGTTTTATCACCGACATTTGGTTTGTCGTTATCAACGTAAAATGCGTCTTGGCCTTCGCAATGAAAATCGCCAATATCCACTTTAATTGGAATAACGACTGAATTAGTTGAAGGTATTTCCGTTGGATTTAAATTTTCTAAATCTAATTTCACACCCGACAATGTAATTTTACTTTCAACTTCTGGTTTATTGCTACTTATACACTCACTTAATGTTGCTGTTGCGCTGTCTTTTGCAATAAATGGCGTATCAATAATTTCAGCATTTTCGATAATGCTTCCCAACATAATTTCAGAAGGTGAAAATGATTGCGGGGTTAAAACTTGGCAAGCCATTGTGCCGATTTGGATTTTTATCGGTATTTTCGTTTTAAATGTGGCTCGCAAATCCGCGTTTTCAACTTTTACCAAAATTGTTGAATTACTATTCAAACCGCATCTTGCGAGTTTAAAACTTGTCGCTGTAGCGGTGATATTTTTTGTCGCGGTAAGTAAACTTCCGGTATAAATTTTCGTAACATCACGCACGATATTGTATTGCGAAGTTTCAACCGTACAATTCTTTTTCGATTCCAAATCACAGATGGATTGCACCGATACAAAATAACGAGGTGAATCTTTTGGTAATGTAAACTTAAAACCGCCTTTATCATCTACTAATGTAGAACCACAGTCACTACCGTTTATAAATCGAGGATAACCCGTAACCAAAACATTGTTGTCATCATAAACCGTTAATTTCCAATCATTCGTTTGACGCGCGGCGGCGGCTGTACATGAAAAAAGTAACGGAACTTCACTTTTTCCATTTGTATTTTGTTCGGTATACGTTTCAACAGAGTAAATGTTTTTGTCTGTCATCGACAAAATCTTACCCGTTTTGATTGAACCTAGTGGAATGGAATTTTTGAGTTCGTTTTCCGTTAGCGTGTTTGCATCCAACCTAATTTCCTTTGGAATTAAACCCAGTTTTAATTTGTAATCTGAACGGTCGCATGGAATAGGAGCGGAAACAGAATTTGTGTCGTAATATCGCGTTAAATCTGGAAAACGTGAACAACCCGATTGAACGCTAATGTAATAAGAACTACCAACATCATTTGCATCGTCATTTTGACCGATAGTCATTGAAAAATTCTTATCCGTACAATGTTTGGCTGATACGTCATATCCTTTTAGCTGTACATCTGGATTCGTCGAATCATGCTTCCAAAGACCGACATACCAACCGTATGAATTATTATCGCTTTGCGGACATGAAAATTGTAATTCTACATCAGCGATCGGGAAGGGTATTTTCGATTCGGGCGTTGGATTAAGCACCGAAAAAAAATCAACGTCATTGAAATCTGAAATTTGCCCTGTTCGACTGGTGTTTTCCTTTAACACTTTTGGATTTTTTTTGCTAATATCGTAGTACGGTGAGGTCAAAGGATAATCCGCATTTCCAACTGCCCAAACAAATTTAACAAAAATTAACAAAATAAGAGCTGATAAAATTCTGTAACGCTTCATTTTATTTCGCGCTAAATACAGGGAAATCGATTTCTTTCACGACATCGCAATCGGCATGAAAACATGGTGCAGGTGTTGCCGTTGTATTTGATAAATCGGAAATAAGACGTTTAATTTCGTAATTTGATTTATCGACCACACAGGTTTTATCCAACACGTCACACGCCGATGTAATGACGATATATGAACGAGTCGAATTAGTAGGCAATGAAAAACCGAACACGCCACTATCTCCAACTTTACCAGTTCCACAGTCACTGCCGTTAATTATGTGCGAATCAACAAATTTTTTTGAATTATCATAAATCGATAATATCCAATCGTTAGCAAAACGGGTTGATGAAGGACAACTAAACGTGAAATTCACCGCTGCTTTTGAACCGGTATCAACATAATAAGCCTGAACATCTGTTGCCGTTTTAAGTTGATTTGTCTGAGATGCGCCAATGTTTTTAGACGCAGATAACGTTGCAAGAATCGGATCAATAACTGGCGCGACAAATGGCGCGACAAATGGCAAAATTTCGGGAAAATTACTATACGTTATTGTGCCTGTTTTTGTGTTGTTGATCGTAAATACATCTTTCGTTTCACAATGAAAATCACCGATATTAACTTTAATTGGAATCACAACTTCATTTGCAGAATGATCAGAATTTAAACTTTCTAAATCTAATTTTGAACCTGTTATCGTTACTTTCGATTTAGCGGTTCCACAATCACCAAGCGTTATTTTTACGCTATCTTTTGCTATTGAAGTGGTATCGCTAATTTCAGAAGAATCCGCAACTGACCCAATAATTGCATTTTTTGTAGATAATTCTGGCGTTAAAATTCGACACGCCGTACTACCAATTTGCACGTTAATCGGTAATTTTGAAAGTTTTGCCGCTTCAGCCAAATCTACATTTTCAGCTTGGACTGAAATCACGGCATTATTATTCAAACCACAGTTGGTTAATTTTAGATTTGCTGTCGTGGCATCAATTTTTTTAGTGGCTAATTTTCCAGAATAAACTTTGTTTACGTCACGCAAAATACTGTATTCAGATGTATCTACAACACAATCTTTTTTGGTCGATGAGACACACGCTGATTCCACTGACAAATAAAAACGCGGTGAGCCTTTTGGTAATTTAAAACTGTAACCGCCTTTATCACCAATAAAACTTGAACCACAAGTGCTACCATTGATAATTGTTGAATTAACTAAACCATTCGCATCATTGAAAATGCTTAATTTCCAATCATTCGTTTGACGTGCCGCCATCGCCGAACAAGCAAAAACTAATGGAACATCCGCTGTAACATCGGTTTCGACAACGTAAATATCATTGTCCGTTAACGAACTGATTTGTCCCGAGCTTTCTAAACCTAAATTCTTTTGGGGTTGCGATGAAATATCCTCAATCCTTTTCATTTCGTTATCTGGATTATCTTTAATTGTATAAATACCTGCGTTGTAATTATTTTTACACGCTAAATCAAAACGTTTACTGAAATTTTCAGCGGTGTTTGTAGCAATCGCATTATCACTGACAGTTTTATTTAAAAATATAACTGCGTCATCGACCGCTTTTAACGCTTCAGTTAATTTATCGCCGGCTAATTTATCCTCTGATTTTGCATTATCAACATCTCGTTGATATTTATCTGTAGTTAATTTTTCTTTATCTGCGGCTTGTTTTGTAGTGATTGCAGCATCTCTAATTGCTTTAGCCGCATTTAAGGCAATTTCTGATTTTGAATCAACAACTTCAGCATCGATTTTATCCGCTGCGGCTTTATCTGCGGCACTTTGAGCATCAGAATAGGTTTTGCTTGCCGCATCTTTTTCGGTTTGAGCGGTTTTTTGTGCTGTCTGCGCGACATCTAATTTTGCTTGTGCATCCGCTTTTTTATCAGCAGTCGCTTTATCAACAACATTGTGTGCCGTTGTTAAATCTATCACGGCATTTGTTAAATTTTCTGTCGCCGTATCTAGCTTATTTTTTGCGGTTGTCGCCGCTTTATCCGCTGTCGTTTTTTCTTTTGTTGCGAGTCGTAAATTATCTGCCGCATCTTTTCTTGCGGTCGATGCGGTGGAAAAATCCGCCTCTGCATTCGTCAATGTTTTAGCTGCATTTGTTACGGCTAACTCTTTTTCTGCAATTTCACTTATTTTTGATTTGTAAGTGGTGTCGCTCACTAAAAATTGCCCATAAGTGTAAATCGAATAACGCATTGCAAAACCGGCAATGCTAATTGCTTTAGATGTCGAAAGTGCAGCGGTGATATTTGTCGCTGGCGTTAAAGTTGATGAAGCTGAATTTACAACATCATTCGTTAATGCAAGCGCGTCCGAAAGTTTTTGAATGTTCGCATTTGAGTTAATCACAGCAAAACTGGCAGCACTTAATGATTCGTTTGCTTTATCGATGGAGGTTTGCGCGTTAAGAATTTCTGTTTTCGCAATATCGATTTCTTTTTGTGTCGTGAGCGCAGCAGTGATGAATTTATTTACACTAACAATCGTTTTTGTGGGATCTTTCGGATCCGTAATGGTGTTATAAATCGGGGCTTGGCAATCGGATACAACCGAAATATAGTAATTAGGACTATCTAAACTTGGAAATCTGAAACTGAAAGGTTGTTGAGATTTTTCGTCAATCATGCAATCAGACGGTGAAACGGGATACGTTTCTTGTAATTCGCCATTTGCATCGTGAATACCTAAAAACCAACCTGTTGTAGCGGAAACACGGCTGTTACAAGTAAATGAAAGCACAATTTCTTCGCGTCTAACTTCAGTGCCAGCCTTGTTTAAAGGATTTAATTTCTCATCCGCTGCACTATACTTTACGCATTGTTTTTTATTATCTTTGAGGCAAGAATCAATTGAGAAGAAATCGACATCACTAGCGCGATTGAGTTTTCCGACATTTTCTGTGCTGAGTTTATTAGCCAGTTTAGAATCGTTATTTGATTCGACTTCAATTGCCAAAGCGGGTTTCGCTAAAATCAGCAAAATAGCTGCTGACAATATCTTTTTATCGTCCATAAATACGTTAATAATTTTTATTTAGAATTTCTTTCTTATGCGGACAACTTTAGAAACTGCCCGCACAAAAGTTGCATTTTTAATTGTTCAACCCGCTGGCCACAACATTTGTCGCCCTGCCAATAAATGAATATGTAAATGATAAACCGCCTGTCCACCCTGTTCGTTACAATTGATAACAGTGCGATAACCGGTTTCAGAAAAACCCAAATTTTTCGCTAATTGTGCAGCAGTTTGCATTAACTTCCCCAATAAAGAAGCGTCGTCAGCGTCATTTAACGTTGAAATATGCCGCTTAGGAATAATCAAAATATGAGTGGGTGCCTGTGGTTGTATGTCATTAAATGCCAAAACATCATCATCTTCAAAAACAACGCTTGGCGTAATTTCACCGGCTGCCATTTTACAAAACAAACAATCGCTCATTTTTACTCCGATTAAAACGGTAAACTAAAACCAGCAGGTAATGGCATCCCAGCAGTAACACTCGACATTTTTTCTTTCTTCATTTTATCGGCTTTGTGAACAGCATCGTTAATTGCCGCCGCGACTAAATCTTCCAACATATCTCTATCTTCACCCACTAATGACGGATCAATGGTTACTTTTCGCGCTTCACGTTTTCCAGTCATTACAATACTTACTAAACCGCCACCAGACTCACCAGTGACTTGCATTAACGCTAATTCGTCTTGAACGGCTTTTAAATCTTCCTGCATTTTTTGAGCTTGTTGCATCAAATTACCTAATGCGTTTTTCATTCGTTTTTATCCTCTCTTTGAACGCTATGTTTGTATAAAAAATTTTAAATCGTTTGTCGTTAACTTATTCAATCACTTTTTATAAATAAGTTTTTGATAAATTTCCGACAAACGGTTAGTTTTTGAACTTCCTAAAAATCTCTAAATCGGTTGTATCGATTCAGGTAAAACTTGCGCGTCGAAATGCGTTTTCATGTATTCCACATTAGGATCTTGATGAATCGCTTCAACGGCAGCTTGTTGACGATTTTCCTGCGCGTGTATAAATTGTTGCGCCGGTGTTTGTGTCATTAACGGTTTAACATCAACACGAAGTTTTAGTGGTTTATTTAACAGTTCCTGCAACATTTTTTCCAGCTTTGCTAACGAATCTCGATCAAGCAAACTTTCATATTCAGACGCTAAATTCAATTGGCACTTCGTTTCATCTAAAAACACTAACGCACAATTACTGGCAAACTGTTTTGTCATTCCATTTTTCATTCGTGAAACAATCGTTTCCCAGCTATCGGTAATAAGTGTTTTTTCTAAAATTGGTGCCGCTGCCACCGCCTCTATTTGAGGGCGAACTTCTGGAATTGGCGCAGGCGTTTGATTCGGTGAAGAAGCCGTCATATTTTCAAATTTTACGGGTCTAAATGTCAGCATTCGTAACATGACCATTTCAAAACCGCTGCGTGGATCCGGCGCAAGTTCTAAATCTTTTTGCCCCAGCAAACCAATTTGATAATAAAGCTGTACATCTTCAGGCGATATTATTTTTGCCAACTGCGCGACAAATTCAACATTCAAATCATGCACAATCATGGTTGGAACGTGCTGAACCAACGCGATACGATGCAAAAATTGCAAAAGCTGTTGTAATAAATCGCTGAAATCAGGACTAATCTGACTTAACTCATCTATATGATTCAAAATCGCTGGTGCGTCGGCATTTGCCAAAGCTAGTAAAATTGATTCAACCGGTTGTTGTGCAATCGACCCTAGCATTGCCTGAACGTCTGCAAGCATAACTTGTCCATTACCATAAACAATGGCTTGATCAAGCAAACTCAATCCATCACGCATACTGCCGTCGGCAGCATGAGAAATCAGCTTTAGCGCGTCACCTTCAAAAGGAATGTTTTCTTTACCCAAAATAAAACCCATTTGGATAAAAATTTCGCTAGGCTGCAAACGTTTCAAATTGAATTGCAAACAACGTGATAAAACTGTAACCGGTATTTTTTGCGGGTCAGTTGTTGCAAGTAAAAATTTTACATGCGGTGGAGGTTCTTCGAGGGTTTTAAGCAAGGCATTAAAACTATGCCCTGACAACATGTGAACCTCGTCGATTAAATAAACTTTGTATCGCCCTTGATTTGGCGCATATTGCGCGTTATCAAGTAAATCGCGGGTATCTTCGACTTTCGTCCGCGAAGCGGCATCGACTTCAATCAAATCTAAAAAACGACCTTCGTCTACCGCACGGCAAATATCACATTGACCGCAGGGATTGAAATCTTGCAAATTCTCACAGTTCATAGCTTTCGCTAAAATTCGCGCGAGCGTTGTTTTTCCTACGCCGCGAGTACCTGTAAATAAATAGGCTTGATGAAGACGATTGTGTTTTAAAGCGTTGGTGAGCGATGTAATAACGTGGGTTTGTCCGACAACTTCTGTGAAATTATGCGGTCGCCACTTTCTAGCAAGCACCTGATAATTCATGACGGGATATTTTAGAATTGGAGAGGAATTGGTGGTAGTCATACAAGCTACATCTCGGCACACGAATCTGCTGTTACCGTTGCTTACTTCCGTACCTGGCGGAGTTCACAGCGTATCGTTGCGAGAGAACCAATACAACTACCATAATGCTGTCAGCCACTGGCTGAAGACGGCGTATTATTATCTAAAAATGACACGATGACAACAGAATTTGCAATTTTTATTATTTTTACAGTCAAACACTTCATTTTTCAGTCACTAACATTCGACCTAACGTGCTATTTTTATCTATCTCGACCGGCGTTTTCGTTATCGATTCGCATAACGCGAGCAATGTTTTTGCATTTTGTAATTGTGTTATTCGTTGTTTTTGGAATTCATCAATTACAGCACTAACTTCGTGATTTAAACTTGCTAAACTTTGCGAAACACCTTTATTTAAACCCCGTAAAGCACATTTTTCGAGTGATGGTTGGCATTTTTTTAAAATAAAAAATGGTATTAACCACGATAAAATACAGACTAATGTACTGTGAATCGCAAAATCTATACTCAAATAATGTTCGTGCGTTTGATTGCTTTCGTAATAACCATTAAAAACTTGAAAACCCACCCAACTCATTGCAGTTAACGGAAATATAATTTCAGCAACGGCGGCGAATTTTAAAAATGAACGTTGCACTAAATTTCCACGTTGCGCGAGAGCTTGACGAGTCTGAAGTTCAACTTGTGAATTAAACTGTTTTTGCGCTTTTTCTCGCAATTGTAAAAGTTGTATTTCTAACGGCACAATCGGTAAATTCAATGTTTGCGCGTCGATTACCATTGTATTTAGCGCATCATTAAAACGATTTTGCGCCCAATCATCCCAAAGAAAATTTTTCCCCTCTTTATTTTCAAACGGCAAAAGTTGAGCAAAATTTTCTGCTAAAGGTTGAAATCGCCATTTAAAACCTTGTTGTAATTGATGTTCAGTATGATTCCAATTTTTCAGCCAATGCCCGCGCAGTTTTTTTAACGCAATTTCATTTCCGAACTGTAATAAATAATCTTGCATTTGATTCTGTAAAGCACGAAAACGAATATGATGCCCGCGTTTTTCCAATTGCTCTATTGTTTTTTGGGTTGCAAGTGACGTTAATGTTTCGGATAAATCGTTAAATTCGTCATTCTCGATAGATGTTACGCAACTTGTTTTAAAAATAAGCGGCGCATTAAAGATAAGCTTTACTTGTTTTTCGAAATCATCGGCTTGTTCAATTTGCCCAATATCCCACTGATTCATAACAAATAACCAAGCGTGTGTTCCCGCCTCGGAAAGTAATAATTGCCATGCTTTTTCATCCCGATAACGTTCCGGACTCACCACATAAATCAACACATCAATATGTGGCAAACAATTTAATACTAATTCTTTGTTGCGCTCATTTGTACTATCAAAATCCGGCATATCAATCCAGATAACATTTTTCTGTACTTCATTATCATGACTTTCAACATGAATATCTGTTAAAGGAAAAGTTGGTAACGTCACGTCACGATGATGAAAAAGCGTCACTTCTTTTGAAGTTGGACGCGCTACGCCTGATTTTGCAATCGGTTTACCTGCTAATCGATTTAATAACGAACTTTTACCAACGCCGGTTCCGCCCATAAAAGCAACGATTAACGGACGTGCGGAAATTAAATTTACCCAACCTTCCTCGAAAAATAGATTTTTTTCGCCTGCGGTAAAAATGGGAATGGGGGAATTTTTTAACCAACCTAATTCGTGAGCTTGTTGCGCCCAATCTTCAATATGCTGTGATAATTCAGAGTAATCGTAAGCCATGTTGTTTTTCTGCCTTGTTGGCTTCAATAGCTGCAAATTGTTCAGATGAAATCGCAAAATGCGTTTCTGTTTTTATGTGTTTTGGTAAATCATACAAGCGTTGCCTAAGTTGTTCAAAAATTTGTACTTTTACGGATTCGAGTTGTTTAATTTTCAAATCTTCCTCAACTTTTTTCATGTAACTACCAATTGCACTTTCTGTAAGTAAATTCGTCAACATTAACATCGCCGGTGCAATGACCAAATCAGATAAACCAATACCACCGGTATACAACGTCAAAGCAATCACAGCGGCATCGGTTGTAATACGAGTAGCGCGTAACGCATTTAAAACAAGTGGCAATTCTTCTAACTTCGCATACAGTCCACGCGCCGCACTTTCGACATCTTGCTGGAAATTTTGATGATAATTTTCAGCAACAACATGAAATTCTTTTAAAATTTCGTTACGATTTTGACGTAACTGCTCGTTTAATTCACGCCATAACAATAACATATTTTTATCTAATAACTGATGTTGAATGTCAGTTAAAGCATGGTTAATCAATTGCGTTAAAACATTCATTTCATGGCTTGTTGCGGCTAAATGTTTTCGACTAAATAAACGCCTTAATTCTTTAAATGGATAAAGTAAAATTGTGCGAGCCGTCATCATGATTTTTGCAACACTCGGAATTTCCAACAACAATAACAATCCAGCAATCGCTTGCTGAAAGGTTTCGTAGTGACGTGGATGATTTAAATAATTACGTTCATAATCATTCAATACTTGTTTAATCACCGAGTCAACTAATGTTTGCCACGCTTGATAAATTTCGTGTTCATCGCGCAAAGGTTGTGTCCATTCTTGCCAATGTGTTTGCAATAATTTTTGTTCACGTCGTTGATGTTTTTCGCGATGCACTTTTTTAGTTAATTCAAATAAGACGTGCTGTTGTGAAATTGGAATTTCGGGCAATCTTGTTTGTTTATAAAAAAATGGTATGACTTCTGGAAAATTATCGCGCCGATAATCGCGCCATTTTTCTTTAAGCGATTCTAAAATAATCGTTTCAGAATCTTCACTCAATTTATTCACACAAATCAACGTCGGTTGACGCAATGGTTCAATAAGTTTCAGTGTATTCCAAACCGTTTGATCGGCATATTTTTCTTTACTGACCGCTAAAATAATCACATCCGCTAACGCAATCGTTTTTAAAACTCCTTCGCGATAATCACGAGAATCAATCGAATCAAAATCGGGCGTGTCCCAAAAAATAGATGTTGGTAAATGTTCAGATAAATTTTCAGTTAGCGTTAGCGTATAACAGCTGTAACTATTTTTGTTTAATTTTTCGGGTTCAATTTGAATAAATGGAGCGAAATAGGCGGCTAAATTATTACCTATTTCTAATTCAACAGAATGGCAAAAACCTTGTGGATGAATTGTATAACCCGCTAATGGACTAACACCTGCACTTCGTGATTGCAGAAAAACATTCGTTAACGAACTTTTTCCCGCTTGCGTTGGACCAATAATCGCTATTTGTAACGGCAGCACATTAAGAAATTTACCTTTTCGGAAAAAGGCCTCTGTAAGCGTTAATTGTTCAATAATTTGCTGATAATTTTTATTATTCGGCGAATTCGCCTTTAAAACCGCTTGATAACGCTCTCGAAGTAGCGTGATAAATGTCAGCATAAAAAGTTACTCAGTACATGGCACATGATAGGAAAATAAATTCCGATTATTTTAGCCGCCATTACCCAAATGCGTTAATTGTGTTGCTTATTCTAACGGTAAATTAGCCGTTTTTTCTTTATTAACCTTATTCAAAAGCGGCGCAAGCAACACAGCAAAAAAGAAAATAAACGAAATAATTTGAAATAAATTATTAAACGTCATCACTTCAGCTTCACGCCACGCTAAACTCGTCAAACGCGCTAACTCGATTTGCGTTAAATGTTGTCCGATTTCATCCGTTGCACTAATCGATTCACGCAATCCAGCGTAATGCGATTTGTTTAATATCAGCATTAACGTATTCGCCACTGCCAATCCCATCGCACCACCTAAATTACGCATTAAATTATATAAACCACTCGCATTTTTCACTTCTTCAATTGGCAATAAACCTAACGCTAACGTGTTAATCGGTAAAAAACACAACATCAATGCACTTCCGCGAATCGCTTGCGGCAAAAAGAATTCCCAATAACCCGATTCCGCTGTCAGATTTCCGTTTAACCATGAACCCAAACCAAACAAACTCATCCCTAAACAAAGCATTAAACGTAAATCGATTTTCTTTTCGAGAGGACCTGCAATAAATGCAGATACCAACTGAAACAGCCCGACAACCATTAAATAATAACCAATCTGTAAACTGTTTAAGCCCTTCACGCTTCCTAAATAAATCGGTGTTAAATAAATAATCGTATAAAGCCCAATACCTAAAACAAAACTAAATGCACACCCAATCGCAAAGTTACGATTTCTAAACGCATACAAATCAATAATGGCGTGCGGATTCGTCAACTCCCACCAAAACATCGCCGTGCCACTTATTGTCGCCACAACACTTAACATTAAAATTAAATCATCTTCAAACCACTGATCGCGTGCGCCTTCTTCGAGAACATATTGCAAACTGCCTAAAAAAATTGCAATCAATGCAATGCCGATAAAATCAATTTTTTTGAGTAAATCCCAATTTGGTTTATCAATGTCTAAAAACGTAAACACCATAAAACAAACGATAAAACCTGGAATGATGTTGATTAAAAATAATAATTGCCAACTATAGGCATCGGTTAAATAGCCACCCAAAACAGGACCAATTGTTGGAGCCATCGTGACAATTAAACCCAAAACAATACTCATCGTCGGTTGTAATCGGGGCGGAAACAAAATGAAAATAATCGTAAATGTCATCGGAATCATCGCGCCACCGAAAAAACCTTGAATGCAACGAAATACAATCATCGACGGCAAATTCCACGCAAACGCACACGCTAAACTCGACAACGTAAATCCGCCCGCTGACAAAACATACAAATAGCGCGTGGAAAAAACACGCCCAAGCCAACCCGATAACGGAATAATGATAACTTCGGCGATTAAATACGATGTTTGTACCCACGCAATTTCATCTTGCGTTGCGGATAAACCTGCTTGAATTTCTTGCAATGAACTGGCGACAATTTGAATGTCTAACACCGCCATAAATACGCCAATCGCCATACTGAAAAAGCCAATCCATTCGCCTGTCGTTAAAATGCGTTCGCCTCTTTCATTAACAGCGGTCATAGCGGTTTCACTTGCACTTTCACAGTTGTAGATAAACCTGATTTGAGCAACGCCGTATTTTCATTGGTATCAAAAACTATTTTCACAGGTACGCGACGCACAATTTTAGTGAAATTCCCCGTCGCATTTTCGGCTGGCAAAAGACTAAATTCTGAACCACTTGCAGGTGAAAAACTTTCGACTTTTCCTGTGAAATGGATATTTGGATAGGCATCAATATGAATTTTAACGGGTTGCCCAATTTTCATATTTTCGATTTGTGTTTCTTTGAAATTGGCTTCTGCCCAAATTTTTTGGGTTTCAAGCAAATACGCTAAATTTGTTCCTGCTTGCACAAATGCCCCAAGTTGCACCCCACGATGCCCAATTACGCCATCAAACGGCGCACGAATTTTGGTATTTTCTAAATCAATTTTCGCCAACGCGACTTGCGCTTGTGCTTGTTTTACACGCGCTTGAGCCTGTTCAATTTCATGTTCAAAACTGGAAATTTGTTTATGTTGCGCCGCCACGGTCGATTTTGAACCCTGTAATTGCGCCGTCGTTTCTCTGGATTGCGAAAGCATTTTATCGAGCATTTGCGCTGGAGCTGCGCCACTTTCAACTAAGTGCATAAATCGCTGCAAATCTTTCTCAACATTATGTTGCCTCGCTTCAACGGCTGAAACATCGGCATTTGCCGTAGCAACATGAGCGTGTTGCGTATTTTTTGCCGCTTGCACACGCGCAATATCTGCTTGTGCTTCAATCACTTTTGCCTGTGCTAAATCGAGTTTAGCTTGATAATCGCGGTCATCAATCACAGCAACAATTTCACCTTGTTTTACACTTTGATTATCATCAATTCGTAAATCGGTAATGTAACCCGCTACTTTTGGTGTAATCAAAACGCTGTTAGTTTTTAAATAGGCGTTATCCGTGCTTTCGTAATGTTGGCGTTCTTCAAACCATGAAAAACCCGCCCAACCTGCGTAAGCCAGTGCTGAAATTAAAAAAGAAAATGTAATAAGACGCTTCATAAATCTGCCACTGATGTTAAATTTGCTTTATTCTAACCGAATGCACAACTTACTCACTCACGGTAATTCCAACTTAATGACACATTTAAAATTTTCCTTCACATTTTATTTATTATTCACAATCAATGCTCACGCTGAAACTTTAGACGATGCGTGGGCAACCGCATTAAATACCAATCATCAAATTAAAGCCGCACAAGCCAACACAGATGTTTCACAAGAACAATTACAAGCGGCGGAAGGTCAGAATTTACCCGATTTGAACGTCGGTTCAAGTTACACGCAATACAATGAAACGCCGTCAGCAAAAACCAGTATTGGCGGAAAATCCGCCCAATTTGCCATGCAACAAATGGGAAATGTGAAAGCGCAAGCCATGGCGACGTTACCAATTTATACTAGCGGCAAAATCACTCATAACATCAATGCAGCACAAGCCAATTTAGATGCGACACAAGCCAACGAAAAAGTCGCCGCATTGAACTTAAAAATGCAGGTTGCTGACAGTTACGTTGCCGTTTTACGTTTGGACGATGCGGTGCAAGTCGCCCAAAGTCATATTCAAAGTTTAGAAAGTCATGCCAAAGATGTGAAAAATTTGTTTGGACAAGGTGTGGTGGCAAAAAATGATGTGTTGGCAGCGGATGTTGAATTACTGAATGCAAAACAACTTTTGTTACAAGCTGCAAATGTTTATGACAATGCCAAAGCGCGTTATAACCAGTTATTAACACGCCAGTTAACAGCAAAAGTAGAACTCGCTAAAAATTTTCCTGAACCATCAAAAGCAACGTTAGAAAATTTAAATCAAAGCGCGTTGAATCAACGTCCTGAATTATTAGTTTTGAATGAACAAATCGAAGCGTTACATGAACAAATGCAAGCCATGAAGGCTAATTTAATGCCGCAAGTTGCCTTGAATGGGGGCTATCAATATCAACAAAACCGTTATCAGGCTTACGAAGGTTTGTGGCAGGCAAATGTGGGTGTGGATTGGAAATTGTACGACGGCAGCACAAATCACAAAGGCGAAGCCTTAGAAAAACAAGCACTAACTTTAAAAGAACAACATGAAGAATTATCGGGACAGATTTTATTGGAAGTTCGTCAAATTTGGTTAGATACGCAAGAAGCACAACAACGTTTACAAGTCGCGAAACAAGCGATTATGCAAGCGAATGAAAATTTGAAAGTGTCTACAGACCGCTATCAACAAGGTTTAGCAACACATACGGAAGTCATTCAAGCCGAAGATTTACGAACGAAAACACACAATAATTTAAACAATGCGACGTATGATGTTGCGTTAGCGACTTTGCGATTGAAACGCGCCAACGGCGATTTGTGAAAAACCGATTTGTATCAATACAAACCGGTTTTTTATAACGAAAATTTAGTGAATCCTAAAACGCTTTTTGGCAATTATTCAACTGAAAATTCACGCATCATTCCCATGTCTTCGTGTTCCAAATTATGACAATGATATAAAAATAAGCCTTTGAAATCTTGAAATGGCTTGATAATTTTAATGCGTTCCATCGGCATGATTAACACGGTATCTTTTAAACCGCTGTCAATAAAACCTTCTCGCACCGTGTCATAAGCCGTTGAATCGCCACTGAAACTCCGACTAGCAATTTCAAACGATTGACCGTGCAAATGAATTGGATGTGCCATCGATAAATCCATCATACCACCGCCCATCATTCCCATGCCGCCACGTTTCATTTCACCGCCACTTTCATGTTTTTCGTGTTCATTAGCGTTATTGTCCATTTTCATGCCTTTCATATCGCCGCCGTGAGCATGAAAAATTTCAATCAATTGCACACTTCCCATTTTTACCCGTTCAGACGGTAACGGATTATTAAATTCATAAGGGCGACCGTTAATCAACATTGCCATCGGAGCTTCTGAAATTCCAATCGGCAGCGGATTATTCGGGTTTGCGGTATCGCTAATTTCATGACGTTTAATTTTCGCCAATTGCATTGGTAATTTATGACTTTCGCTGACTTTGTGTTTTACGCGAATTGTGCAAATTGGGTATTCGCTACCAACAGGAATTTCGCCTTTGTGCATTCCCATCATACCCATTTTTGGTAACACGCCGGCAAACGCTAAACTTTTTAGCGTAATAGAAGAGCCTTCATTACGTCCACTGAAATCTGCCCACACATCCAATCGTTCACCCGGTGCTAACATAACATAAGGTTTCACTTCGGGTTGCTCAAGCAATCCACCATCGACTCCAATAACTGTAACGGGCATTCCATCATCCCACGCCAGTTTATAAATGCGTGATGTTGAACCATTCATCACTCGGAAACGATACGCACGACTTGAAACATCTAAACCGAAATTTGCAATGCCATTGACCAAAATTTTATCACCGACAAAGCCGGTCATTTTGCTGTGCATCATTGGCGAATAAACAAGCTGATTATCACTATCAAATTGTTTGTCTTGAATGACGAGCGGAATTTCAAATTCACCCGATGGCAATTCTAAAGCGGCTTCTTCCGCATCGTTCACAATAATCGCGCCACCCAAACCCAAATAAAATTGTTTTGCTGTTGCGCTGTGTTGATGTGAGTGGTAGATATTCATACTAGCGCGATTCATAACTTCAAATTCATACACGCGCACTTCACCCGAATCAATCGAGTACATAGGATGACCATCCATATTTTGCGGGACGTGCAGACCATGCCAATGCGTTATAGTCGGGACAGATAAACCATTATGCAAATTGATTCGAACTTTCTGTCCTTTTTGAAGACGAATAATCGAACCTAAAAACGAATTTGGAATATCGGTAATCGTGTCTTTTGAACCTTTAACCAATTTCGCGGTGTATTGCAAAACGCTGGTTTTTGAACCATCTAAAATTGGAATTGATGCGGGTTTGCAAAATAAATCAATTTCAACGTCAGGATGAAAATTGGGTGAGGCTTTTGTCGGCGTTAATTTTGGCATTTCCATTTCTGCGGAATGCCGATTGTGCATTCCGCCCATTCCCATTCCTTCCATTGCTTTGGCAAGAGTTGGTAAAGCTGTTAAGCCAGCGACCCCTAAACCGGTTTGCTTCAAAAAACGACGGCGTGATTCATTAAAATTACTCATATAAAGCCTCTGGAATTTAAAAAATGCGACAACATGTCACAGGTTGATTTTAAGTTTAGGTCAGATTTTATGTCTACACAAGGTTAAATTATTTACAGTACACAACATTGATTTCGACCTTTATTTTTTGCTTCATAAAGTGCTTTATCCGCGCGTTCAAATAGCGTTTCTTCTGTGTCGTCTTCGTTAATTTCAGTGATGCCGCACGAAATCGTAATCGGCACAGATTTTCCGTTCGCATTAAATCCCGTTTTACTAATCAATTCACGCAATTGATCGGCTAAACCTAAACCGGCTTCCTTGCTTGTACTGGACAATAACATCACAAATTCTTCGCCTCCAAAACGCCCAATAAAATCGGTATCTCGCGTATGTTCTTGTAATTGTTGCGCGGTTAAAACCAGAACTTTATCGCCCGCTTTATGTCCAAATGTATCATTGATTTTTTTGAAATAATCAATATCCCAAATGGCTAACGCAAACGGTGACCCGTAACGTTTATAACGCGCAAATTCATCACGCAAACGTTGGTTATAAGCGTTACGATTGAACAAACCGGTCAATGTATCCAGCGATGCTTGTGTATGAACAACTTTGAGTTCTTTTTTCAAGGCTTCTGTTTCAACTTCCAACTCAATCATTTTATTGAGCATTTCTGCCATACTATCTTGAAATTTTTGTTGTTGTTCTTTGTCTTGTTGATGATGGGATTTAAGATCGGCGGCAATTGTTTTAAAACATTCATTAACCATTCCTTTCAAAGAATCTAATGAAGTCGTTTTTATAGCTTGAACTTGTAATTCACGGATTTGCGTGAAAACGGCTTGATCCAATTTATTACGATTTTTTGTTGTATCGTTCGCTGTCGTATTTGTTTCCGTAACGATAGTATTTAATTCAGATAATTGTGTCGCAACATGAATTAAAAATTGATCAATATCTTGCTGTTCTGCTTCACTAAACTCTTTAATTTTTAATAATAATTCAATTAAATCATTTAATACTTCTTCAAACGCTTGCAGCGATTGTTCAGGATTAAGTAATGCGTTTTTAACGGCGGCTGTCTGAGCTTCAAAAACCGCTGGAATCGGAAGCGACGATACATACTGTAATAATTGCTGTGTTACCATTCGAACATCAACTAAAACAACATCTGAAGCGATATTTTTATCTTCATTGACTTCTAATTCTAATGCTATCTCCGGTTCGATAATGTTTGTTATTTCAATGAATAAATCTGTTAATTGTTCAGCGGTTCTTTCTTCACTATTTACTAACCCTTTTAATTCGCGTAATGCAGCTTGTTGCACGGGATCTGGATATTGACGGATTAAGAAATCAAACAATAAATCAGCTTCTAACTTTTTCTTTTTCGGGGGAAGATTTTTGACGGATTCATTAAATATCTTTAACTCATTTTTTAATGTTGTGACATCGACTTCATTTTTTACATGATTGCGGGCGTTTAATAAAATTGGATCGAGATTTTTGTCACTACCTTCACAAAGTATTGAGATTTGAATAATAAATTGACGCAATAACCGTTGTTTTTCTTGATTCTCATGTTCAATTTTATTTTGTTCATCAAAAAGGTTTAAGTATTTTTTACGCCACTGTTCGCTAAGATCTTGATTCTGTTTAGTATTAAAAAACCCCATATTCTCTCCTAAAAATTAAAATTTTCGAATCCGTAGATTCATTTTTGTGTTGTCAATCATTAAAGTTAAGTTGTATTGACCATCCTTGAAAAAACGATAATTCGAATTTAAACGAAACTTTATTTGTTTTTCTGCGCGATATTCCACTAAATTTTTTGGTAAATCAATCTACATTTTGCTATTCTCAAAACCGTAAAGTAGCACTGTAGCATTATTAGGAACACAAATTACGACTGATAGTGTGACGCGCTTACGCTAGCCATTTATTTAAGGTTAGTAAAATTTTTATTCCTCTAAACTTTTGGAAAAATCCATGACTACTATTTTAATTACAGGTGCAAATCGCGGTTTAGGTTTGGAATTTTGTAAACAATACGCACAAGATGACTGGAATGTCATTGCTTGTTGTCGTGAACCTAAAAATGCTGTGGAATTAACAGCATTAGCCACAGAGTTTTCTAACATTTCCGTTTTTGCGTTGGATGTTGCCGATTTAGGGCAAATTGAAAACTTGGCAAAACAATTAGATAACACCGCGATTGATGTGTTACTTAATAATGCCGGTATTTACGGCGATGTATCGGGGCGTGGTTTTGGTAATTTGGATTATGAACAATGGCAAAAAAATATGACGGTAAACGTTTTTGCACCTGTAAAAATGACGGAAGTATTTTTGCCGCATTTGAAACTAGGTAAAGCAAAAACTGTTGTTGCAATGAGCAGTTTAATGGGCAGTATTGCTGACAACACCAGTGGTGCGAGCATTTTGTATCGTTCAAGTAAATCTGCGTTAAATGCCGCAATGAAAAGCGTCGCGATTGATAAGCATCATGAAGGAATTGCGGTGTTAATTCTGCATCCAGGTTGGGTCAAAACCGATATGGGCGGTTCAAATGCGCCAATGGAAATTCCTGAAAGCATTACAAAAATGCGTGAAACAATTGCCAATTTCACACTTGAAAAAAGTGGTGAATTCTTAAATTACAACGGGAAAACGTTACCTTGGTAAACAAAATTTTTTCGTGAATTGTGAAAACAAAATTCTTAAATTATCCCCTTCCCTTTTTAGTCACTTACTTTTTTCTATGAACATCAATTCTCAAAAACTTTCTAGCGCACGATTCGCGCAAGCTACCGACGCATTTGTCGAAATTTTTACGGCTTCGGTTGATTTCGATAAACGCATGGCAAACCAAGACATTCAAGGTTCCCTTGCCCACGCAAAAATGCTTTGCAAAGTCGGCGTTTTAACCGAAGAAGAACGCGATTTAATCATTCAAGGTTTAACGCAAATTCACGGTGAAATTGAACGTGGTGAATTTGAATGGTCGATTCAACAAGAAGATGTTCACATGAATATCGAAGCGCGTTTGACGCATTTAATCGGTATTGCCGGTAAAAAATTACACACAGGACGTTCTCGAAATGACCAAGTGGCGACGGATATTCGCTTATATTTGCGTGATGAAATTGGCGCGATTAGTGTTGAATTGAAACGTTTGCAAACGTCGATTTTAGATTTAGCTGAACAACACACTGAAACGATTATGCCAGGTTTCACGCATTTGCAAGTCGCGCAACCCATCGTTTTTGGACATCATTTAATGGCGTGGTTTGAAATGTTAGCGCGTGATGCTGACCGTTTGCGGGATTGTGCTAAACGCTTGAATGTTTCACCACTTGGCGCGGCGGCTTTAGCTGGAACAAGTTATCCCATTGATCGTCATTTCAGTGCAGAATTATTAGGTTTTTCAAGTCCAACAGCGAATTCATTGGATTCGGTCAGTGACCGCGATTTTGCAATTGAATTTACCGCCGCCGCCAGTATTTTGATGATGCACTTGTCACGTTTTTCGGAAGAATTGATTTTATGGGCTTCGGCTCAATTTGATTTTATTGATATTCCTGATGCGTTTTGCACGGGTTCGTCGATTATGCCGCAAAAGAAAAATCCCGATGTGCCGGAATTAGTACGCGGAAAATCGGGACGAGTGACGGGGCATTTGGTCGCATTATTGATGCTGATGAAAAGTCAGCCGCTTGCATACAATAAAGACAATCAAGAAGATAAAGAACCGCTTTTTGATACCGTCGATACATTATTAAATTGCTTGCGTGCTTATGCGGACATGGTGCCGCATTTGACCGCGAAAAAAGAAGCTATGTATCGCGCTGCAAAACAAGGTTTTGCGACTGCAACGGATTTGGCGGATTACTTAGTTCGCAAAGGGTTAGCGTTCCGAGATGCACATGAAATTGTCGGTTTAGCGGTGCGTTTGGGTGTGGAAACAAAACGCGATTTATCCGAAATTTCATTAAATGAATTGCAAACCTTTTCGCCTTTGATTGGTGAAGAAGTCTTTGATGTTTTATCGCTTGAAGGTAGCGTAGCAGCACGTTCTCATATCGGCGGTACAGCTCCTAAAACAGTGAGAGCCGCGATTTCGACAGCACGTCAAAGTTTATAAATTTTTGGTTGCAGCGTTTGGGGTTTTTCGCTAAACGCTGCAGATACTTAAAAAAAACGAAGTTAAACATTTATTCAAAACTAAATCATGATAGAAACCACCTTTGAACAATTACTACTCATCCTTAATTTCACCCAAAAGGCAAAAAAATTTAGCAAAACCTTTCCAAATGGCGCGATTTTAGCGGCTGATTTTGATAAACAAGAACTAATTTATCCCAAATCGCAAGGCTTAATCGTCCACGATGCGACCACCAGCAACTTTTCAGCCGCTGAAAATTTCGTGGTATTTGAATGTGTGCATCGTTTGCTTGAGAAAGGTTACGCACCGGAATCGATTGAACTTGAGCCTAAATGGAAAGTCGGACACGGGGCAAGCGGTGGCAAAGCTGATATTTTAGTCAAAGATAGACAAGGCGATTCTTTGCTGATTATCGAATGCAAAACCGCAGTCAAAGAATTCAACAAAGCATGGCAAGACACGTTAGAAAATGGCGGACAGTTATTCGGTTACGCAGCAAATGAAGCTCCTGAATTTTTATGTTTGTATGCGTCAGATTTTGTTAATGAAGGCGTTAAACACAATTACTATTTAATCAGTCTAAAAGACAGCGACGATTATTTAGCCAAAAACTCCAATACCGAATCCGCTCGTTTTAGCAACGCCCGAACTCGTGAACAATTGTTTGAAGTTTGGAAAAATAGCTACGATCAAGATGCTATGACTAAAGGCATTTTTGAGCATAGCGTTCAAGCCTACATTTTGGGTAAGCAAAAAGTCTATCTCGAAGATTTACAAACGTTAAGCGGTGAAGATATTCAACCCAAATATCACGAATTCGCCACAATCATGCGCCAACACAACATTTCAGGGCGTGAAAATGCGTTTGATAAATTAGTAAATTTATTTTTGTGTAAAATTTTGGATGAATTCAATAATGAAAATATCGAAGTCGAAAAACAAGATTTAAAATTTTATTGGGGCGGTTACGCGCAAGATTCGTATTTCAATTTGATTGACCGTTTGCAAGAGCTTTATCAAAAAGGCATGGATAAGTTTTTAGATGAACCTGTGACGTATGTTGATAATACGGCGGTCGATAATGCGTTTCGTTATTTTCAAAATAAACCCGATGCGACACGCGACACGGTCAAAGAATTATTTAAACAACTCAAGTATTTTACCAACAGTGATTTTGCGTTTATCGATGTGCATAACGAAACCCTGTTTTATCAAAATTCGACCGTTTTGTTAAAAATCGTCAAGATGTTGCAAGACATTAAATTGTTGCAAAAAGACAGTAATAATCAATTTTTAGGCGATTTATTTGAAGGCTTTTTAGATAACGGCGTAAAACAATCCGAAGGGCAATTTTTTACTCCGATGCCGATTTGTCGCTTCATTATGCAGTCGTTGCCACTCAAAACACTTTTCACAAATAGCGAAGAACCACAGAAAGCGATTGATTATGCGTGTGGTGCGGGGCATTTTTTAAACGAACTCGCCATGCAAATCACGCCCTTTATTCACGATAAAGCCGCGCATTATTCCCAATTTTACGGCATTGAAAAAGAATATCGCTTGTCAAAAGTCGCTAAAGTTTCGGCGTTTATGTACGGTCAAAATGAAATTAACATCATTTATGGCGATGCCTTAGCCTCACACGCAAAAATCGAAAATGACAGTTTTTCATTATTAGTCGCAAATCCACCGTATAGCGTGAAAGGTTTTTTAGCGACTTTAGACAAAAAAGAACGTGCCAAATATGAATTATTCAAAACTATCAATGACAAAAGCATTGAATCCAACAATTCGATTGAAACTTTTTTTATTGAACGCGCAAAACAATTATTAAAAGTGGGTGGTGTGGCGGCAATTATTGTCCCGTCGTCAATTTTGTCCAACAGCGACAGCACTTACACCGCCACCCGTTCATTATTACTCGCGTATTTTGACATCGTGGCGATTGTTGAATTTGGCTCTGGCACATTCGGCAAAACAGGCACAAATACCGTCACATTATTTTTACGTCGTAAGAAAAGAATGCCCGAAGTCGCGCATCATTACGCTTGCCGCGTGAAATGTTGGTTTGATTTTCAAGATTTAGAAAACAAATGTTACGAAGACGCGCATTTGATTCATAAATACTGCGAACACATTGGCATTCCATTTGAGCAATACGAAACGCTTTTAAATGGCAAACCATCTGCGGATTTACTTGCCCATGAAATGTTTGTCGATTATCAAAAACAATTCGACGGTTCGAGCGAAATTATCAATTTAAAAAAACAAAAATCGTTTTTGGCAAAAAGCCACGTTGAAAAAGAAGTCGAATTGAAAAAGCGTTTAATTGCTTATTTAACGGAAATTGAAAAAGATAAATTACTGTATTTCGTATTGGCTTATGAAAACCCACAAAAAGTTCTCGTCATCAAAAGTCCGTCCGACAACAAAGAACAAAAAGCGTTTTTAGGTTATGAATGGAGCGGTCGAAAAGGTGACGAAGGCATTAAATTAACTACCGATTCAAACGGCACGCATTTAACGCCACTTTATGACGAAACCAACCGCGATAATCCCGAAAAAATTAACGCTTTAATCACGCAAAACTTTTTAGGCGAATTATCAGCGATTCCCGAAGTGTTACAGCCTTTCGCATCGTTGGTGAATTTGGTTGATATGCTTGATTTTTCACGCAAAGATTTTGATAAAACGATTTCGTCGAACGTAAGAAAAGCAGAATTTGAAATCAAATCAAAATGGGAAATAAAAAGACTTTCCGATTTAATTCAAATTATTGGTGGCGGAACACCTGATACAAAAATTGCAGATTATTGGGGCGGTGATATTCCTTGGTTAAGTGTGGTTGATTTTAATGGCGATAGCCGATTTGTAAGTACGAGTGAAAAAACAATCACCGAATTAGGTTTAAAAAATAGCAGTACAAAATATCTTCAAAAAGGTGATTTAATTATTTCAGCTCGTGGAACAGTTGGAGCGTTAGCACAATTAGCTATTCCAATGACTTTTAACCAATCTTGTTATGGATTGAGAGCAAAAACAGAAATTATTGATGCGGGTTATTTGTTTTACGTTTTGAAACAAGAAATTCAACAATTCAAATCAAATGCTTACGGCACTACATTTGGTTCAATCACAACAAAAACATTCGATATTATTAAAATCCCACTCCCACCTTTAGAAATTCAACAGCAAATCGTGAGTGAAATTGAGGAATTAGAAAAAAACAAAAGTGAGTTGTTGAAAGAAGGCATGACGATGAAAGATTTTGAAATCGCCATTAAAGAAGCGAAACAGACGGTTTTGAAGAATTATTTATAACGGAGAAAATGAAAGATGAAATTAGCAACATTTACTTATGAAAATCAAACGCGCGTTGGCGCGGTTATCGAAAACCAAATTATTGACGGTTTAGGCGACACAAGTTTGCCAACCGATATGATTGAGTTTTTAGAACAAGGCGACAGTGCATTGCAAAAAATGCAGGCGTTGATTTCGTCTCAAAAAAATCGAATTCCGTTAGCGGATGTTCAATTACTTGCTCCTATTCCACGTCCCCGAAAATTTTTAGGTATTGGTTTAAATTACGCCGACCACGTTAATGAAACAGGTTTAGAAAAACCTGAATATCCGATGTTTTTCACAAAACAAAGCAGTTGCGTAATTGGTCACAACGACACTATTCAAATGCCGCCTATTTCTGAAAAAGTGGATTATGAAGGTGAACTTGCGTTTGTAATTGGCAAAAAATGCAAAAATGTTTCTATCGAAAATGCACATGATGTGATGGCGGGTTTTACGATTGTGAACGATGTTACGGTGCGAGATTGGCAATTTAGAACCCCAACATGGACGATTGGAAAATCCTTTGATACACATGGACCAATGGGTCCTTGGATTGTAACGGCTGATGAAATACAAAATCCGCACGCTTTGAGTTTAAAAACATGGGTGGACGATGAATTGCGTCAAAATTCAAATACTTGTTACATGATGTTTAATTGTTATGAAATGATTGCTTATTTATCACAAGCGATGACGCTTGAAGTCGGCGACGTGATTTCAACAGGAACACCAAGCGGCGTAGGTGTAAAAATGAAACCGCGTGGTTATTTGAAATCCGGACAAACAGTAAAAATTGAAATCGAAGAAATTGGAACATTGGTTAATTTCGTGAATTAGGCTAATGTTAAACTGACGCAAAACATACTTTTCATTGGAAAATCATGCAAAAAAATCTTGAAATGGAATCATTGCCACCCGCTGTTTTTTTAATGGGTCCAACAGCATCAGGCAAATCGGCATTAGCTGTAGAGCTAGCACAAGCATTACACGGTGAAATTATTAGCGTTGATTCGGCGTTAGTGTTCAAAGACATGGACATCGGAACAGCAAAACCCACTTTAGCTGAACGAGGCGGAATCGAACATCATTTAATTGATATTCTCGATGTAAGTGACTCTTTTTCAACCGGACAATTTCGCAATGAAGCCTTGCGTTTAATGGCGGATATTACAACGCGAGGGAAATTACCGATTTTAGTCGGTGGAACGATGCTTTATTTCAATGCCTTAACACAAGGACTGGCGGAATTACCGCCGGCTAACACTGAAATTCGCGCAAAGTTGGAAGCAGAATTGGAACGCGATGGCAATATCGCATTACATCGCCGATTGGAAAAAGTAGACATTCGGGCTGCAAAACGCATTCATCCTAACGACCCACAACGTGTGCAAAGAGCGTTAGAAGTGTTTGAACTGACGGGGAAAGCAATGAGCGATTTTTTTGCGGATAATCAACAAACGCTGCCGTATCGGATTCAAAAATTCGTTATCGCCCCTGAAGATAGAAAAGTGTTGCACGAAATTATCGCGCAACGCTTTCATAAAATGTTAGAACAGGGTTTTTTATCTGAAGTGGAAAAGTTGTATTTGCGTGGTGATTTACACGATAAATTACCGGCGATTCGCGCGGTAGGTTATCGAGAAGCATGGTCGTATTTTCAAGGCGACTACGATTTACCGACGATGACAGAAAAAGCTATTATTGCTACCCGACAACTCGCCAAGCGTCAATTTACTTGGCTTCGCCGTGAAACAGACGCGCATTCGTTAATCACTGGACAGAAAAATATGTTAGCCCAAATTCAAGCCATTTTAACTGCTGCACCCTGAAAATCGACTTGCCGCCATGCTTCATAAAGCAAAATCGCCACTGTATTCGATAAATTCAAACTTCGACTTTCTGGCTGCATTGGTAAATACAAACAATTTTCACCAATCATTTCTAGCGTTTCTTTTGGTAAACCGCGTGTTTCGCAACCAAACAAAAATGTATCGCCCGCTTCAAATTTCGCTTCGGAATAAATTTTCGTTCCTTTCGTTGTTAATGCAAAAAGACGTTTTGGTTGTACGGTCGATAAAAAATCGGGCAATGATTCATGTAATTGAATCGTTGCCCATTCATGATAATCCAAACCGGCACGACGCAATTTTTTATCATCCAATTCAAACCCTAATGGTTTAATTAAGTGCAATTGCACACCTGCATTTGCACTTAATCGAATGATATTGCCCGTATTGGCTGGAATTTCCGGCTCAAATAGAACAATGTTGAACATAATTAAAAATTATTATCGATTTGAACGGGCGTTAACTTCCAAATATCGTTGTTGTAATCGCTAATCGTGCGATCCGTCGAGAATTTTCCGCTCGCGGCACAATTTAAAATACTCATTTTTGTCCAACGTTCTTTGTCTTGATACGCAATTTCAACTTGGCGTTGCGCGTCAATAAAGCTGCGGAAATCGGCAATCGTTTTCCAAGGATCATTACCGCTTTTAACGGAATTGATAATGTCATCAAAAATACCGGGTTCAAATTGATTGAAATGTCCACATTCCAACAGTGCCAACGTGCGTTGTAAATCTTCGTCCGCATCAATATAGGCTTGTGGATTATAATTTCCGTTCAGAGCTTGCACTTCTGCTTCCGTTAAACCGAATAGGAAGAAATTGTCGTCGCCGACTTCTTCACGAATTTCAATGTTCGCGCCATCCAACGTTCCAATGGTAATTGCGCCGTTCATCATAAATTTCATGTTGCCAGTTCCAGAGGCTTCTTTACCCGCAGTTGAAATTTGTTCTGATAAATCCGAACCCGGACAAATTTTTTCCATCGCGGATACCCGATAATTAGGCAAGAACACCAACTTTAATTTTCCACCAACATCCGGATCATTGTTAATCACATTACTGACATTGTTAATCAATTTAATGATTCGTTTCGCCATGTAATAACCGGGTGCTGCTTTACCGCCAATTAACACACAACGGTCTACCCAGTTTGCGGTGTCACCACGTTTAATGCGGTCGTACAAATGAACGACGTGTAACACATTCAATAACTGACGTTTGTATTCGTGAATTCGCTTCACTTGCACGTCAAAAATCGCATTTACATTGAAATCAACATCGTGATCCAGTTTTTTGAAATCAATCAATTTCTGTTTTGCAATTTGTTTTAATGTCGCCCATTTTTCTCGGAATGCTGCATCATCCGCATAAGGCACTAACAATTGCAATTGCGATAAATCTGTAATCCAACCATTGCCAATTGTTTGGGTAATCAACTCGGCAAGTTCTGGATTACAAGCCGCTAACCAACGACGCGGCGTGACACCGTTAGTTTTATTGTTAAATTTTTGTGGTGTGAATTCGTAGAAATCACGGAACAAGCCTTCTTGCAATAATTTTGAATGCAATTCCGCCACGCCGTTAACCGAATAACTGCCAACAATCGCTAAGTATGCCATGCGAATATATTGTCCACCGTGACCTTCTTCGATGATAGACATACGCGATAAACGATCTTTGTCGCCCGGCCAACGAGATGAAACTTGCGACATAAAGTGCATATTGATTTCAAAAATGATTTCTAATAAACGTGGTAACAATTCACGGAATAAACCGACCGACCAACGTTCTAACGCTTCAGGTAACAACGTGTGGTTTGTATATGCCATTGTGTGACTGGTGATATTCCACGCTTCATTCCAAGGTACTTCATAAACGTCAACCAATAAACGCATCAATTCCGCCACCGAAATACTCGGATGCGTATCGTTTAATTGAAAACAATTTTTCGCTGCAAATTCTTTGAAATTATTACCGTGTCGCCCAACCCATGTTGAAATCACATCTTGTAAACTTGCTGATGCCAATAAATACTGCTGACGTAAACGTAAGGCTTTGCCGTTTTCGCTGGAATCATTCGGATATAAAACCATTGTGATGTTTTCAGCGGTGTTTTTTGCCGCTACCGCGTCAGCATAATCCCCAGCATTGAAGTCTTCTAAATCGAATTCTTCTGTCGCAGTAGCTTTCCATAATCGCAATGTATTAACCGTCCCATTTTGATAGCCCGGAACAGGCGTGTCAAAAGGTACAGCTAAAATATCATGCGTATCAACCCAACACACTTTGCGTTTGCCGTGTTCATCAGTACGCACTTCAGTATGACCGCCAAATTTCACTCGCTGCACATATTCCGCGCGTTCAATTTCCCATACATTACCGTTACGCAACCAATGATCCGGTTTTTCAACTTGTTCGCCGTTAATAATTGCCTGCGAAAACATACCGTATTCATAACGCAAACCATAACCCGTAACAGGTAACTGCAATGTCGCACAACTATCAATGAAACAAGCGGCTAAACGTCCCAAACCGCCATTTCCTAAACCTGCATCTGGCTCACTTTCAACCAATTCTTCGAGATCTAACCCTAAATCGTACATGGCATTTGCAACAACGCCATCTAAATTCAAATTGAGCATCGCATTACTCAATGCTCTGCCCATTAAAAATTCCATAGATAAATACGACGCACGACGTGAATCTTGCTCTTTATAAGTCGTGTAAGTGCGTTTCCAGCGTTCGACTAAACGATCGCTGATGGCTAATGAAAGGGCTTCATAAGCATAATGTGGCGAACGGCAACTTGCATCACGCCCCAACCGGTGTCCGTAATAACGCTTGAAATCATTTTCAATGTGCGTTTCATCCATGCCTAAATCGGGCAAGGTTGTAATTGTTGAACTTGGCTTACTGGTTTTAAAAATTCTAAATGGCATTTAATTTACCTTTATTGAAAATGGGATTTTAAGAAGTAGTGCTATTTTAGTCTATATCACGCAAAATATGAGTAGTAATTGGCTAAAGCACTTAGATACCATAACTAAATGACGGTTTAATTTAATGTGAGGAGAAAAAAATGAAAAGACGTGATTTTATGCGTTTAGGTTTAGTTGGCGCAGGTTTAATGACTTTACAAGCCGCCCCTTCATTGGCGACAGAAACAAAAAATACACCACTTGTTGGCGCAGGCGGACTTTTTTACACCAAAGAAAATACTGGTCGTTGGGTAGGCAAAGAAGGCACGCATTTTCCAACAGCTGAAATTCAAAAATTAGCTGGCGGCGTGTCTATAAAAGTCACCACAGCTCATGAAATGAATGGTTTTGAGCATTACATTGTTAAACACGTTTTGCTTGATAAAAACTTCCAATTTTTAAATGAACATTTCTTTAATCCAAATGTTGATAAAGCCGCAATTTCAACTTTCGCGCTTCCAAATTACACTGGCACATTACACATTTTAAGTTTGTGCAATAAACACGATTTGTGGCTCAACTCGATTGAATTGTAAACCTACAACGTGGCGCGTATTAACTTATGCGCCACATTCAGCAACAAATACAGCCGTTTTTAACGATTTTAGACAACGCATTTATCGAAGAAATAGGTAAAATGAAAACGGTTGATGAAAAATTAAACCTTGCGATGCAACGATTATAAAAAGCCAACCAAATCATTAACGTTAAATAAACAAGGAAAAATCAATGATCAGATTTCCAGCAGAGTGGGAAAAACAAGCCGCCGTTTTAATCGCGTGGCCACACGAAACGGGTGATTTTAGCGATAGATTAGAATCTGTCGAAGAAACTTACAGCATCATTGCTGACACAATTACCGAATATCAACGTTTGTTGATTGTTTGCCGCGATGAAGTACATCAAAAACACATCGAAAAATTGGTCGAACGTCACGAAGACATTCAATTTATTCACGCACCCGTCAACGATATTTGGGTACGCGACACGGCATTTTTAACCGTTGAAAAAGAAGGCGTGTTGCAATACCTGAATTTTCAATTTAATGGCTGGGGCGAAAAATACGATTTCGCTAATGACAACGCACTCAATCATAAATTAGCTAACGCCAAATTTTTTAAAGGCAAAACACACCACGACATCGATTTTATTTTGGAAGGCGGAAGCATTGAGAGTGATGGTCAAGGTACAATTTTAACAACAGCCCATTGTTTATTAAATCCAAACCGAAATAATGCGTTAAATAAAGAACAAATCGAACAAGAATTAAAAACGCATTTAGGCGCAAAACAAATTTTATGGCTCAAACAAGAAAACTTAGCGGGCGATGATACTGACGCACATATCGATACGTTAGCACGTTTTTGCACGCCAACAACGATTGCTTATACCAGTTGTGACAATCCACGCGACCCACATTTTGAAAGTTTGCACAGAATGAAAATGCAGCTCGAAATGTTCAGAACCAACGACAATGAACCGTATAATTTAGTGGCGTTACCGCTGCCAACGCCTATTTTTGATGAGGATGATGAGCCGTTGCCAGCAAATTATTCGAACTTTTTGATTATCAATCACGCGGTTTTAGTGCCGGTTTATGGTGATGAAAATGATAAAATTGCATTAGAGCGTTTAGCGAAAGTTTTCCCTGAACATAAAATCCTGCCAATTCCTTGCCGTCCATTGGTGCATCAATATGGCAGTTTGCATTGCATGACGATGCAATTTCCAGAGCAAGCACGAGGTTAACTTATGACAAAAAAGTTAATTGTTGCAGCCGTTCAACAACCTTGTGGCGACGATGATTACGGTGTGAATTTAGCGTTTTCGATTGCAAAAATTCGTGAAGCGGCGGCAGAAAAAGCTGATTTAGTGGTGTTGCCTGAATTGCACTTGGGTAAGTATTTTTGCCAAACTGAAGACCATTCTGTTTTTGATTTGGCACAACCTATTCCGTGCGAAACGACAGGCATTTTGTCAGCGTTAGCAAAAGAATGTCAGATTGTGATTGTTTCAACGATTTTTGAACGTCGTGCGGCTGGGCTTTATCACAATACAGCCGTGGTTTTCGATAAAGACGGAAGCATCGCGGGTAAATATCGCAAAATGCACATTCCCGACGATCCTGCGTTTTACGAAAAGTATTATTTCACACCAGGTGATTTGGGTTTTACACCCATTCAAACGTCGATTGGAAAATTGGGCGTATTGATTTGTTGGGATCAATGGTATCCCGAAGCGGCACGTTTAATGGCTTTGGCAGGTGCGGAAATGTTGATTTATCCAACCGCGATTGGCTGGGATAAAAACGACACAAAAGCGGAACATGCTCGCCAACTCGATGCGTGGATTACGGTGCAACGCGGTCATGCGGTGGCAAATGGGCTGCCTGTGATTTCGTGTAATCGAATTGGTTTTGAATTCGCACCAAATTCTGAAAATGGCATCGATTTTTGGGGAAATAGTTTTATCACGGGAGCGCAAGGCGAATTCTTGGCGCAAGCGAACTCATCGGAAACCAAATTATTGGTAGCTGAAATCGATAAAAAACAAAATGAAACCGTGCGTCGGATTTGGCCTTTTTTACGCGATAGACGTATTGATGCGTTTAGCGATGTAACGAAGCGATTTATTGATTAGATGTTCGAGTGATAGTGAAATCACCGTTTGAATTTTTTAAGCGGTGATTTTTTCAATTCTTTACTGGGCGACGAGCATCGATAAACCGTTCACGCCAATAATTATTTTTCAAACTCGATACCGTTACTTTTCCCGTTTTAGAACTTGGTGCATGAATAAAATTACTGCCATTTACATAAATGCCAACGTGCGACACAGAATCGCCAGACGTATTAAAAAACACTAAGTCACCAGAATGAATGTTTTCATTCGGCACTGGCGTTAAAACATTCGCCATTTCTTTGACTGTTCGTGGTAAATGTACGCCATTTTGATCATAAACGTATTTCACAAATCCACTGCAATCAAAACCTTTTTCAGGTGTTTCATTGCCATAGCTATAAGGTGCGCCTTGAAATTGCAACGCATAATCGACGACCGGCGCATTCATACTTTTTTTGACGATATGACGTGGTGCAACCGGCGGTTCAGGTTTAATATCAATATCTCCTGCACAACCCGTTAAAACAAGCATTATCGACAAAACTAGTGGTAAAACGTTTATTGAAAATAAATTTAATTTTTTCATAACACAATCAATAGCCAAATTTTAGTCAAAAAAAAGACGCTGCCGCGTCAGATAAAACGACAGCGTCGGTAATCGATTTACACATAAGCGCGAACGTAATCACGAGCAAAATGGCGAATCGGAGCTTGATGTTGCTGAAATTCTTTATAAACATGGTGAACATCAAGCGGCGTAATGTGAGCATAAATCCCGAATCCCGTTTGATTGATGAATTCATCACTTAATGCTTCGATGAAATTCCACCAGATAGAATCATTTTGTGTTTCTTGTTCCGTTTTCATTTTAGTTACCTGTGTCAACAATAAAGAATAGTCATTAAATCGTCGGTTCAAAACGCGATTAGGTTATGATTGTTCGGCGGTTCACACGAACCTTTCACCTTTAATTTTTACCTTCTAAAAACACTTATAAAAACCATGTTTCTAAAAATCGCGCTTGTTCAAACTGACAGTATAATCGGCAATCTTGCCGCTAACTTTAAACAAATTGTTAAAAATGTGACCGAAGTCCGAAATTCATTTAACGCTGATTTAATTATTTTTCCAGAGCTTATTACGACCGGATACCCACCCGAAGACTTATTATTTCGACGGGATTTTATTGCTCAAGCGAACAACCTTTTGTATGACGTAGCAAACATTGCGCCAGATATGGGAATTGTGATTGGTTTTCCTGAATTTGACGGTGAAAAATGCTACAACAGCGCGGCAGTTTTATCGGAAGGAAGTATTTTGGCGATTTATCGGAAACAAAAATTACCCAATTATGGCGTGTTTGATGAACAGCGTTATTTTGTTGCAGGTGATAAACCTTGCGTGTTTGAATTCAAAGGTCAATTTATTGGCTTGAGTATTTGTGAAGATGTCTGGAATTTTGACACTGTAAAAGAAACTAAAGAAGCGGGGGCTGAAATTTTACTGACACTCAATGCGTCGCCGTTTCATGCAGGCAAAAAACAACAACGTGAAAACTTAATTTGTTCACACGCAAAAAACGCGCAAATTCCCATCGTTTATGTCAATGCCATTGGTGGACAAGATGAATTAGTGTTTGATGGCGCGTCATTTGTAACAAATTTCGATGGAGAAATCGTTTTCCGAGCAGAAGAATTTATTGAACAAATTAGCGTGGTTGAATTTGAAAATGGTAAGCCGTTACAAAATATGCCCCTTTTACCCGCGTCAAATACCGGAAACATTGCATCAATTTACAAGGCATTGGTGCGCGGTACATCGGATTACGTTCGCAAAAACGGTTTTAACGGCGCAATTTTAGGACTTTCTGGCGGCATTGATTCTGCTTTAGTTTTGGCGTTAGCGGTTGATGCGTTGGGCGCAAATAATGTTGAAGCGGTTTCATTACCGTCAAAATATACGCTTGAAATGAGTAACGATGACGCAAAAATACAAGCTGAAAACCTGGGCGTAAAATATCACGTTATTCCGATTGAACCTGCTGTGAATGCTTTCACGGAAATGTTAGCAGCGACATTTGCTAATACACCGCACGATACAACGGAAGAAAATATCCAAGCGCGTTGTCGAGGTGTCATTTTAATGGCGTTATCAAATAAACAAGGAAAATTACTTTTAACAACGGGAAATAAAAGTGAAATGAGCGTGGGTTATGCAACCTTATACGGTGATATGTGCGGAGGATTTGCGCCAATTAAAGATGTGCCGAAATTGCTGGTTTATGAATTAGCGCGTTATCGCAATTCACTTTCAGCTGTAATTCCAGAGCGCGTTTTAACTCGTCCACCGTCAGCAGAACTCTCACCAAATCAACAAGATTCCGATTCATTGCCACCTTATGAAATACTCGATCCGATTTTGGCGCGTTATATTGAACAAGACCAATCAGCCGACGAAATTATTGCTGCCGGTTTTTCACTCGAAGATGTGAAGCGTGTGATTTCGTTAGTAGATCGAAGTGAATATAAACGTCGTCAATCCGCCGTTGGAATTAAAATTAGCGAACGGGCTTTCGGACGTGATAGGCGTTATCCAATTACGTCAGGTTATCGGGGAATTTAAACGGTAAAATACCAATTTTTTATTATTGAGAGAATTTAAAACATGAGTAGAATTTTTAATTTTAGTGCGGGTCCTTCTTCGTTACCTGAAGTGGTTTTAGAACAAGCAAAAAATGAATTACTGGATTGGCGCGGAAGTGGTATGTCAGTCATGGAAATGAGTCATCGAGGCAAACAGTTTTCAAGTATCGCCGAAGAATTAGAAGCTGATTTACGCGCGTTAATGCGTATTCCAGAAAATTACCGTGTGTTGTTTTTACAAGGTGGCGCGTCAGCACAATTTTCGTTTATTCCCCAAAATTTATTAGGCGATAAAACAAAAGCCTGTTACGTCAAAACAGGCGCGTGGTCAGAAAAAACAATTAAAGATGCGAAACCGTATTGCGACGCTATTGTCAGTGCAAGTTCAGAAAGCAGTCATTTCACGACAATTCCCGATGTTTCGAGTTGGGAAATTGATACTGATGCCGCCTATTTGCATTACACGTCAAATGAAACGATTCACGGCGTAGAATTTAATGTAACACCTGATTCAAAAGGCTTACCTTTAGTTTGTGATATGTCATCAAACATTCTTTCACGTCCGGTTGATGTCAATGAATTCGGTTTGATTTACGCAGGCAGTCAAAAAAATATGGGCGCGGCGGGCGTAACCGTTGTGATTGTGCGTGAAGATTTATTAGGAAAATGCTCAAAAATCGTGCCGCCTGTTTTCAATTACGCAGAACAAGCTAAAAATCAATCTATGTTAAACACGCCAACAACCTATAGCTGGTATTTAATGGGTTTAGTGTTGAAATGGGTTCAAGCGCAAGGTGGCGTTAGTGCAATGGAACAACGCAATATCGCCAAAGCCGCTAAACTTTATCAAGCAATTGATACGTCAGATTTATACCATAATCCGGTTGATTTAGCGTTTCGTTCACGCATGAATGTACCGTTTATTTTAGCGGATGAATCGTTGGATAAAGCATTTTTAACTGCCGCTGAAGCAGCCGGTTTAAATGAATTAAAAGGTCATCGTTCAGTCGGTGGAATGCGAGCAAGTATTTATAATGCGATGCCAGAAAGTGGCGTTGATGCGTTGATTTCGTTTATGCAGGAATTTGAACGCACACGTTGAAAAATGCGTACTGCGTTGTGATGCAATTACAACGCAGTTTAGTTTGGTTTTCGTAATAATTGAACTAACCACACAATTTCATCTCTATTTAAAAATGGTTTCCACGGCGGCATTGCCGTTCCTTTTCGTCCATTCATAATGGTTTCGATTAAATAATCGTCAGATTTTTGAATTAAATCTTGGGGTTGTAACGGTGAGCCTAAACCACCTTGCAACAATAAACCATGACACGCGCCACAATCATTTTTCAATAATAAACGTAATTCTGTTTGTCGTTCAGATGATGGTTCGACAGCAAAACAAGTGCTGCTAACAAGGAATAAAACCAATAATTTTTTCATGAAGTCACTGTGATTGCTTAATGTGTTTGGCTATTGTAACGATTGCTGATAAATTTATCGCCATTCGAAAACCGGATCGGAGCGGAAATTTTATGAAAATTTTGCTAATCGATTTAGAAAATTGCCCTAGTCAATTAAATGAGCTATTGGAAAATTTAGCAAATTATTCACAAGTTGTGATTTGTTACGCTATGAGTGGTGCGAAAGTGCCGATTGATTGGATTTTGCCGCTTACAAAAGTTGTGAGTAATGACCGTTTAAAAATAATCAAAATGCCAACCGTTGGAAAAAATGCCGCCGATTTCGGTATTGCTTTTTTGGCGGGTGTTTTGATGGAGAAAGCGACTAAAAAAACGCATTTCGACATTATTTCTAACGACACAGATTTAGATTTTGTTGTCGATTTGCTTAAATTACACAAAAGAAGCGCGAATCGAATTGGAAAATTGCTAAAAGAAAAAATCGAAAAAATTCCCGCAATACCAGAATCTAAGCCTGTTGAAATTCCAGAACCCGCAACGATTACACCGTTTCAAATTTATTGCTCACATTTAGCTAAATATCCCAACAAACCTGCAAGAAAAACGACCTTGTTAAATAGCATCAAAAGTAAATTTCAAGGGAACAGCGTTCCAGAGGAATTGTTGACCGAATTGTTAAAGAAGAACGTTATTACAATAAACAACGAAAAAGTTAGTTACAATCAGCAGAAAATAAACACTTTTAAAATTCAGGAGTAAAAATGTCAGACATCGAAATCGCGCAACGCGCCAATATGAAACCGATTATTGAGCTTGCTCAACAAAACTACCGCATTGCGTCCGAACATTTAGACCCGATTGGGCATTTCAAAGCGAAACTTTCACTCGAATATGTGAACAGTTTAGAAGGGAAAAAAGACGGAAAATTGATTCTCGTCACGGCAATTAGTCCAACGCCAGCAGGTGAAGGTAAAACCACGACAACCGTTGGTTTGGGCGATGCAATGAATCGTTTAAATAAAAAAACGATTATGTGTTTGCGTGAACCTTCGTTAGGGCCTTGCTTCGGTGTGAAAGGTGGCGCGGCGGGTGGTGGCTACGCGCAAGTTGTGCCAATGGAAGACATCAATTTGCATTTCACAGGCGATTTCCACGCAATCGGCGTGGCGCATAATTTGTTATCGGCGTTAATCGATAACCACATCAATCACGGCAACGAACTCGACATTGACCCGCGTAGAATTCAATGGAAGCGCGTTGTCGATATGAACGACCGCGCGTTGCGAAATATCGTTGTCGGCATGGGTGGCGCGGCAAACGGTTATTTGCGTGAAGATGGTTACGATATTGTTGTGGCTTCGGAAGTGATGGCGATTTTATGTTTAGCTACTAGCCGCGCGGATTTAAAAGAACGTTTAGGTCGCATTGTTATTGGTTACAAATCCGACAAAGTTACGCCAGTTTATGCACGCGATTTAAAAGCACAAGGCGCAATGGCGGCATTGTTGAAAGATGCAATTAAACCGAATTTAGTGCAAACGCTTGAAAACAACATTGCGATTATTCACGGTGGCCCTTTTGCGAATATCGCGCACGGTTGCAACACTGTGACCGCTACGAAAACTGCGTTAAAACTGGCGGATTACGTTATCACCGAAGCGGGTTTTGGTGCGGATTTAGGTGCAGAAAAATTCATCGACATCAAATGCCGAATGTCAGGTTTGAAACCATCAGCGGTTGTTTTAGTTGCCACGATTCGCGCCTTGAAATTCCACGGAGGCGTTGCGAAAGACGATTTGAATCAAGAAAATTTAGCCGCTGTTGAAAAAGGTTTTGAAAATCTTGAACGTCATTACAAAAATATCACTGAACATTACGGCTTGCCATGCGTCGTTTGCGTGAATCATTTTACGTTTGATACCGAAGCAGAAATTGCCTTATTACAAAAAAAATGTGCGGATTTAGGCGCAAAATGCGTCGTTTCAAAACATTGGGCAAATGGCGGCGCGGGAGCAGAAAATTTAGCAAATGCCGTTGCTGAAATCGTTGACAATCGTGAACCTGAATTTAAATTTGTTTATGACGAAAATTTGAGTTTGTGGGAAAAAATTGAAACGATTGCGACCAAACTTTATGGTGCTGGTAGTGTTACAGCAAGTGCGAAAGTAAAATCACAACTCGCTGCGTGGAATACGGATTACGGTACATTTCCGATTTGCGTGGCAAAAACCCAAATGTCATTTTCAACTAATCCTGCCTTGAAAGGCGCACCATCTGGACACACAATTGAAATTCGTGATGTGCGTTTAGCAAATGGCGCAGGATTTATCGTGGCGATTGCAGGCGATATGATGACAATGCCCGGTTTGCCAAAAGTCCCCGCCGCTGAACGTATCGATATTGACGATAACGGTAAAATTACTGGCTTGTTTTAGGCTACAATACAACGCCCCGTAATTATTACGGATGTCCTTTTTACACTTGAATAATTGAGGTACAGAATCATGACAGAAAAGAAATTTAGATTAGTCACCCGCAGCGATTTTGATGGGCTGATTTGTGCGGTACTTTTAAAAGAAATGAATTTGATTGAAGAAATTAAATTCGTTCATCCAAAAGATATGCAAGATGAAATTATCGATGTTACCGACAATGACATCACAACCAATTTGCCGTATGTAAAAGGCGTGCATTTGGCATTCGATCATCATTTAAGTGAAACAGTTCGTAACAAAAAAGAAGACAATCACATCATTGATCCTGACGCGCCATCGGCAGCTCGCGTGGTTTATGATTATTACGGTGGTGCATCACGTTTCCCTGCAAATTGGGATGTCATGATGGCAGCGGTTGATAAAGGCGATGCGGCTCAATTTAGTAAAGAAGAAATTTTAAATCCAGATGGTTGGGTTTTGATGAATTTCTTAATGGATGCGCGTACCGGTTTGGGACGTTTTAGAGATTTCACGGTGTCAAATTATCAATTGATGATGAATTTAATTGATTGCTGCAAAGATAACGACATTGACTACATTTTGGCGTTACCAGATGTTCAAGAACGTGTGACATTATTTAAAGAACACGAAGCGGCGGCAAAAGAACAAATTAAACGTTGTTCAACCGTTCACGGTAATTTGGTTGTTTTGGATTTGCGTCACGAAGAAACCATTTACGCAGTAAATCGTTTTATGATTTACGCGCTGTATCCTGATTGCAACATTTCAATCCATGTTATGTGGGGCGTGAAACAACAAAATACGGTTTTCGCTATCGGCAAATCAATTTTAAATCGCACCTCAAACACAAATATCGGTGAATTATGTTTGAGTTATAACGGTGGCGGACATTTGAACGCGGGAACTTGCCAAGTGGCTAACGAAGGTTGCGAACAAGACTTGTTAGACATCATTGCTAAAATCAATGCAGACGGCTAATTAGTGCGTTTTTAATTTGTTCAACACGGCGTATTGTATTTTGCAATGCGCCGTTTTTTATTTTGAGCGCAATTGGTGTAAAAACTGCCCTGAAAATGGGCTTATACAAATTATTGAGGAGATAAATCATCATGACACAATCTAAAAATACACTTTCTTACAACACAGAAAGTAGGTTGAGTTTAAAAAAACAAATTCGTATTGCTATTGGTTCAGCGGCTTTGATTTGCTCGTTGGGTTTTGCAGGCAATACTTATGCGGCAACTTCTGCAACCAATGCCAACATTTCCACTCAAGAAAGCATTGTTGATGCCTGTCAATTTTTGCCAAGTTGTTTGACTTTTATCATTCAAAAAACGTCCGAAAACAGATTAGACGACGCGCTTAGTGCGTTACCTACCATGTTAGGCTTCATTGCAAAACATGATTATTTTAAAAATACGCTGACCACAAAAATCAGCACTAAAGTCGCGCAAGGCTTGCAAAAAAGTATCCAAGATAAACTCACGATACAACTTAATGGAACGGGACTTGCCAAATTGGGAATTGATGTTGCCGCTGGCATCATTATTGACGAAGTCAGTATGGCTATAAAAAATGCAACAGGTAGTAATAATTATGCAGGAGCGGCTTGGTTTTTAATGACGCAATCTTACGCTTTGGGAAATGTGTGGATTGATAGTAAAGAAATGCCTGTGCCAGTTGCGTTCCTTAAAAATCAAGCGGGTTTGTTGGTTGCTGTGGTCAAAAAAGACATTGAAGCCTACAAAGGGCTGAAAAAAGATGTCTCAGATGCCACCGCGTCAGAAATTCGCGGTTTCATTATGACGCACAGAATCGGTAAGTTATCGGCGGATTATCAAAAGTATTTTCAATCTGAAAATCTTACTGAAAAAAATAAATTACGAACCAACATCATCAACAGCGAAAAGAAATTGCTGGAAAATTACCTGAATGGCAGTTATTACAACGCATTCACTTCTGCCAAAAAACAAACTGCAAATGCTGTGTTTAACACTTGGAAAAGTGAATTAGCGGGTAATCTTGTAAAAGACGAAGCGACAGCCCGTGCAAATATTTCGGCTCTTGTTTTAGCGGGCAAATACGATGAAGCGAAAAAAGTATCAAAGTCGTTCTTTGGTTTGGAATCTTATGCACTCAGTTTAATAACAGCAGCCGAATCAACTGGTGGTGAGATTACATTTGGTGGAGGTGTTGGCGCAACATCTAGTCATATTGTTGATACTTCAAATGGCGATAGCTGAAACGGCAAGAGAAAACATGAGCATTGAAACGACATATTTGCATATTTATTCCAACGTTTTGAATTGAGGTTTTAAATGCGTTACACGATTAAAGTACAGATTTATGTCGGTGAAGAATCGGGATTTGTGGCGGAATGTTTAGATTTACCTGTTGTGACACAAGGTCAAACACTCGATGAGGTTGTGCGAAATTTGCGCGAAGCCATTGAATTGCATTTGGAAGATGAGGATTTGGAAACATTAGGTTTTTCTCCAAATCCGCCGATTGTGGTGAATTATGAAATGGCGGCAATATGCCGAAATTGAAACGATTAACCGCAAAAGAAGTTTTAGCGATTTTGGCAAGTTTTGGTTTTATTAGCGCGTCGCAAAAAGGCAGTCACATCAAACTGGTGCGTCAACTGGCAAATCAAAAACAAGTTTTAACCATTCCGAATCATTCATCACTGGATACAGGAACTTGCAAAGCCATTTTGCGACAAGCAAGCCGTTACGTTAGTTTTGATGAACTTGCGGCGCATTTTTATTGTGAATAAGGGAAGACGAGTTTGCTGTTTTACCTAAACGATAGGCTCCAGAGTTATTGTCAGATGCTGAAAAATGAGAGGAAATGAAAAATGTATGCAGACAAACTTCAACAATTTGAAAACGTCGAAAACTTAGGTGGCAAAGCATGGGAACACGCTACTGCCATTGATTTAATTAGTAATTCTAAAATTACACACTGTTCGATGCACTGTTTTCATTATCAGCAAATGTTTGAATTGCTCTTGAAACATTTACTGGAAACAAAAACTAAATCAGGCGCGTTCCCTCGCTCACACAAATTAAACCATTTGTTTAGTTTGTTAGTGGAAAGTTTAGAGTTAGAGTTAGATGCAGAAAAGTATTTTGATGCACTTGGAACAATAACGACCTGTGCCGAAGCCTATCGTTATGATTTTTCGCTAGATTGTGAAACGTACAAACACGCGGTGTCATCGCTTGATGTATTACTCGACGATGTAATCAAGCTCTCTTAATTTGCCCAGCTGTAGAGGTAATCTTTTGTGGTTGCTTTATTTTCTGTTATGGAATTTTTATGAAAAAATTTTTATTGTTGTTACTATTTTTACCAGCGACCAGTTTCGCCGCGCCACAAATTTCAGAACATATTTTGTCGAACGGCTTAAAAATCTTGGTTCAAGAAGACCACCGTTCGCCTGTTGTCGTGTCGCAAGTTTGGTATAAAGTCGGCTCAAGTTACGAACCAAATGGCATCACTGGCATTTCACACATGCTTGAACACACGATGTTCAAAGGCACAGACAAACATCCAGCGGGTGAATTTTCGCGCATCATTGCGGAAAATGGTGGCGAAGAAAATGCGTTCACTGGACAAGATTACACCGCGTATTTTCAAACAATGGCAGCATCAAAATTAGCGGTAAGTTTTGAACTTGAAGCCGACAGAATGCGTTATTTACACATTTTGCCCGAGGAATTAAAGAAAGAACTCGAAGTTGTCACCGAAGAACGCCGAATGCGTACCGAAGATAATCCGCAAGCGAAAATGGCAGAACAATTTGCCGCGATGGCATACACGAGTAGCCCATACAA
>CAIQZX010000008.1 GCA_903876445.1 uncultured Pseudomonadota bacterium
AAGATTGGATTAACGCACAATTAAACGGTTTCAAACCGCAAATCAATGACAAATCAAACGCCACTTTTCAAGCCAATGACAGCCATTATTACCGCGCCATTTTGCAAAATCTATTCTTTGCGACATTGAATCAAACGTGTGATAAACGTGGATTTCGTAACGATGGACAACATCGAAATGTGACCAATTTGATGCGTTACAAATCTTATTTTACGGACTCGTCAGTATTTTTGGATTTAGTGACTGAAGTTGTGCCATTTATGAACGGCGGTTTGTTTGATTGTTTGGATAAGGTCGTTCCTGATTTAAAAGGCAAACAAGGCGGCGATGTAATTGCTTATGAAGATGGATTTTCAGACCGCCCCGATAATAAATTGCGCGTGCCTGATTACATTTTCTTTGGGACACATAAAAACGTCGATTTAAGTGAAGAACTCGGCAACAAACAAAAATCGGTTGAGATTAAAGGCTTAGTCGATATTTTAAAAAGCTACAAATTCACCATCACTGAAAACACGCCGATTGAAGAAGATATTGCACTCGACCCCGAATTATTAGGGCAAGTGTTTGAAAATTTACTCGCCAGTTACAACCCCGAAACTAAAACCACAGCACGCAAACAAACAGGCTCTTTTTATACCCCGCGTGAAATCGTCGATTACATGGTTGATGAATCGCTCAAGGCTTATTTCAAATCCAAATTAGACCATTTAACATCGGAACAATTAGACGATTTGTTGAGTTACACAAAACCCACGCCCGAATTTTCAGAAGAAGATAAAACCGCTTTAATTGAAGCCATTGATACTTGCAAAATCCTTGACCCTGCTTGTGGTTCGGGTGCATTTCCAATGGGCGTTTTGCATAAGTTGGTTTTTGTGCTTTCTAAACTTGACGAAAATAATGACCGTTGGAAAGCACGGCAACTTGCCAGAGTGCCAAATTCGTTAAAAGAACAAGTCAAAGAAGCGTTTGTTGATAATGAAATCGACTATGCCCGAAAACTGTATCTCATCGAAAATTGTATTTATGGCGTGGATATTCAAGCGATTGCCATTCAAATCAGCAAATTACGGTTTTTTATTTCTTTGATTGTTGACCAAAAAATTGACAACCAAAAACCGAATTTTGGCGTGTTACCGCTTCCGAATTTAGAAACCAAATTTGTCGCGGCAAATACGTTAATCGACATCGAAAAACCGAAAAGAGGTACTCAAGCAGATTCAACAATCAGTCTTTTTGATAACAAAGAAATTGAAGCTCTCGAAGAAAAATTAAAAAAAGTCCGTCACAGTTTGTTTAGCGTCAGAAGTCCAAGCAGAAAAAGAGAATTGCGCGACGAAGATAAATTGTTGCGTGAACAAATCGGCGAATTGTTAGAACAACACGGCTGGGGAAATGAAACCGCGCAACAATTAGCGCATTGGAATCCTTACGACCAAAATGCAAACGCTGAATTTTTTAATCTCGAATGGATGTTTGGTTTAAAGGATGGCTTTGATATTGTGATTGGCAATCCGCCTTATGGCGCATCTTATCCAGTGACACATAAAAAGTATTTTCAAAATCAATACATTTCAGCTAAAACAATCAAAGGAGTTCAAAAAGGTTCATTGGATACATTTTCTATTTTTATTGAGCATGGTTTTAATTCATTAAAGAAAAATGGAAATTTGAATTTCATTGTACCAATGTCTATTACTTCAAGTGATGCAATGACAGGATTGCATAAACTTTTAGAAAGTAATTGCCAAACAATTGGCGTTTCATCTTATTCAAACAGACCGAAACAGGTATTTGATAATGCCTGTATAAGAACTTCGATTCTATTTTTTACAAAAACAAACACAAGTAATGAACATCTTTTCACTACGCGAATGATTCGCAGAAAAAACACTGATGAATTAGGGGATTTAATTTCAAACTTAAAATTTATTGATTCAAAATCGGTGAAATTGAAAGGGCGTTATCCAAAAATTAGCACTCAACTGGAATTGACGATATTGCAAAAACTTTTCAATAACGGAAAGCCGCTACTCCAGTTTTATGATTCTGAAGGAAAACCAATTTATTATCGGGCGGCTGGTGGTAGATATTTTAACGTCATTACTAACTACCCAACTGGTTCAACTCAAGAGAAGCCAGTTTTTATTAAAAAAGAATTAACTGATTTTGTTGGTGCAGTTTTAAGTAGCAATTTATTTTATTTTTATCAGCAAGTTTATTCTGATGGGCTTCATATCAAACAATTTGAAATCGATTTATTTTCTATTCCTGAGGTTACATCGAAAATTGCCGAAAAAATTGAAATTGCATATTCGGATTATCTAATTGATATTGAGAAAAATACCATAAAACATCAAACGTCCAGTTATTCAAACATAACTGAATTTAAGGAATACAAAATTAGCAAATCAAAACGACTTATTGACAAACTAGACGATTTAATTTGTCCGTTGTATGGATTTACTCAGCAAGAAATTGATTTTATAAAAAGTTATGAAATTGAATATCGCTTAGGGGCTGAATCAGATGATTAAAAAAGCAGGCAACGACACCAGCGCGTTGGAACGTGAGATTGATGGGTTGGTTTATGGGCTTTATGGGTTGACGGATGAAGAAATTGCGATTGTGGAGGGTGGGAAATGATGAAAGCGAATGTGTCATTAGATAACGGTTTGGTAGAACAGCTTTTGTTTTACACACAAACGAAAACGGCGAAAGACGGGATTTTGAAAGCCTTGCAAGAATATATTCGCCATCAGCAACGCCAAGAATTATTGAATTGTCGTGGCGCGTTTGAAATTGAAGACAATTGGCAAACATTACGCGATTTGGAAACGCAAACATGAAAATGGTTTTAATCGACACTTGCGCGTGGATTGATTTTTTCAAATCTCGAACGGGTGAATTAGGAAACAAAGTGGCGAGTTTGATTGAAGCAAATCAAGCGGCGATAACGGGTGTTGTGATTGCCGAGTTGTTACAAGGCGTTAAACATGAGAAAGAAAATCAGCGATTGCGGGTTTTATTAAGTTCGATTCATTACTTATCAACAGATGATATTGATTGGACAAAAGCAGGACAACTCGCCGCGCAACTTAGAGCAAAAGGGCTGACTTTACCGTTGACGGATGTATTGATTGCAACGGTTGCCCAGCGCAATCAAGTTTCTGTTTTAACGATAGACAAACATTTTCATCATTTAGGCGTGAAATTAGAGGGAATTGCGATTGTGGAGGATGGGAAATGATGCAAACAATTCAAGTCAGTTCACACATTAACGAGCATGGTGTTTTATCGGTTAATTTGCCAAAAGAATGGGCTGAAAAAGATGTCAATGTGGTTTTGGTTTTGGAGTTTTTAAACAAATTAAAAGACGCTAAACCGAAAAAAGAAAACCTCGCGGCGGCGTTTAATTTGTTGGCACAAATGCCAGATGATTTTATGTTGCAACGTGAAGATGATTTACCGCAAGAACGCGAGGAATGGTTATGAGTGTGCGTTATTTGCTCGATACAAACATCTGTATTTACATCAGCAAAAAACGTCCGCCCGAAGTTTATCAACGGTTTTCAGAATTAAGCATTGGTGATATTGGAATGTCGATGATTACGTTTGGTGAATTGCGGTTTGGCGCGGAGAAAAGCCAACATCGTGAGATTGCACTGGAAAAATTAGACCAGTTGATGCGTTACATTCCCATGATTATGCCGACATCAGAAACGGCTGAGAAATACGCTATGATTCGCAGTCACCTTGAAAAAAGTGGTCAACCGATTGGGAATAATGATTTGTGGATTGCGGCTCATGCGTTGTCGATGAATACAATTTTAGTCACAAACAACACGAAGGAATTTATCCGCGTGCCTGATTTGTTGGTTGAGAATTGGGTGGGTTTCGAGGACGAAAAATGAACACATTGCAACAAGTGATTTACCAAGAAATTAACACGTTACCGATAATGTCACAAAAAGAGGTTTTAGATTTTGTGTTGTTTTTGAAAAAACGAATTAACGTTGAATCTGACCATGATTATTTGTCGAAAAACCTTGAAATTAAACAAGCAATCATTGATGGTTTGAATACGCCGCTTGATGAATGTTCAACGGAATTGGATTGGTAATGTATCAACTTTATTACACTAATCGAGCCAAAAAAGATGCGTTGAAAATTAAGTCTGCGAATTTGAAAGATAAAGTTGCTGAATTATTAGCGTTGATTTCGGCTGACCCGTTGGCATATCCGCCCGAATTTGAGTTTTTAAAAGGGGATTTAAAAGGCGCGATTTCACGACGAATTAACAAACAACATCGTTTGGTTTATCAGGTTTTAGAAGATGAAAAAGCGATTAAGGTTTTGATGATGTGGACGCATTATGAGTGAAGCCAGCGCGTTGCAACGTGAGATTGATGTGTTGGTTTATGGGCTTTATGGGTTGAGTGATGAGGAAATTGCGATTGTGGAGGGTGGGAAATGAAAACGATTTTATTAGAAATTGCAGAGAACAGTTACGGTTCACTTTTGGGATTTATTCAGACATTGCCAAAAAATGAATGCCGTGTATTAAGTGACAATGACGATGTGTTATCGCCTAAAGAATCGTTACAAATTCAAAAAATGATGCTGCAAATTGACCAAGGTGATTACAGCGAATTTGAGGATTGGGAAACGGTGAAAACGCGCTTATGAATTACCGATTGTTATGGCACAAAACCGCGAGCAAATTCCTTGAAAAATGTTCACCAAAACAAAAAGAAATGGTGAAAGAAAAGCTCGAATGGCTTCAATCGAATCCTTATAAACATCCGCAATTGGATATAAAAATCATGCAAGGATACGACGATGTTTATCCTCTAGTAGCGAAAAACCTCGCCGTTCAGGGCGAGGATGTAAGCGGCTCAATTTCAAATTTTTCATAGTCTGTAAAATCTATCCTGTGTTAAAATCCATTCAAAATGTGACCAGTAGCTAGTGTTAGTGCCATGGTGACATAGCTCTTTTAGGCTCGAGACCAATAAAACACATTCATCGAAAACCAAGAGAACAGTGTTAGGATTCGCCACAAAAA
>CAIQZX010000009.1 GCA_903876445.1 uncultured Pseudomonadota bacterium
ACATCTATTTTCCTAAATCTAAAAATCAAAACATTAAACAGTGAATTTTAAAATGATTGCTTCGATAATTAAAGATTGCTAATGACCACAAAAGAAAGCCAAATTGAACAAAATTTAATTCAGAAGCTAAAGAATCTGAAATACATCTATCGTGATGATATTAGGGATAAAAACACGTTAGAACAAAACTTTCGAGATAAATTTGAAGCACTTAACCGTGTGAATTTAACGGATGCAGAATTTGCCCGTCTCCGTGATGAATTAGTCACTGCTGATGTTTTTGTTGCCTCTAAGAAATTACGCGAACGCAATTTTTTCATGCGAGAAGACGGCACGTCTCTGAACTATACACTCGTCAATATCAAAGACTGGTGTAAAAACGAATTTGAAGTAATCAATCAGCTTCGTATCAACACGGATAACAGCCATCATCGTTATGATGTTATTTTGTTAATCAATGGTATTCCTGTTGTACAAATTGAGTTAAAGGCTCTGCAAGTTAGTCCACGCCGTGCAATGGAGCAAATTGTTAATTACAAAAATGATGCAGGTAATGGCTACACCAACACGCTACTTTGTTTCATGCAGTTGTTTATTGTTAGCAATGAAAGCAACACTCTTTACTTTTCCAATAACCATAACCAGCATTTTGGTTTTAATGCAGACGAACGTTTCTTGCCTGTCTACCAACTTGCAGATGAAAATAATACCCGCATTTCACATTTACATGATTTTGCTGATTCATTCTTAGCTAAATGCACGTTAGGGCAGATGATTAGCCGTTACATGGTGCTAGTTGAATGTGAACAAAAGCTAATGATTATGCGTCCTTATCAAATTTATGCCGTTAAAGCGATTGTGGATTGTATTCATCAAAATCGGGGTAATGGTTATATTTGGCACACAACAGGTAGCGGCAAAACTCTGACTTCGTTTAAAGCCTCGACCTTACTCAAGGATAATCCTGACATTGAAAAATGTTTGTTTGTCGTTGACCGTAAAGACCTTGACCGTCAAACTCGTCAAGAATTTAATAAATTCCAAGATGGTTGTGTCGAAGAAAATACGAATACTGAAATGTTGGTGCAACGGATGTTGTCCGATGATTATGCGGATAAAGTCATTGTCACTACGATTCAAAAACTTGGGCTTGCACTCGATGAAAATAGCAAACGCAATCAAGGAAATAAACAAAAAGGAAAAACAACTTATCGTGAACGTTTAGAAGTTCTGAAAGATAAGCGGATTGTGTTTATTTTCGATGAATGTCACCGCAGTCAATTTGGTGAAAATCACAAAGCGATTAAAGAATTTTTTCCCAAGTCACAACTGTTTGGTTTTACGGGAACACCTATTTTTGAAACCAATGCGACCTATAAACAAATTGATGGAACGCAAGCCTCGTTTAAAACAACCCAAGATATTTTTGAAAAAGAGTTACACGCTTACACCATCACAAATGCGATTGATGATAAAAACGTTCTGAGCTTTCACATTGATTATTTCAAACCCGAAGGCAATACCAAAGTTAAAGCTGAAGTATCTCAACAAGCCATTGTTGAAGCGATTTTGAAAAAACATGATTCAGCTACGAACTCACGCCGTTTCAATGCTATTTTTGCAACCAAATCCATTAACGATGCGATTGAATACTACACTTTATTCAAAACAGTTCAGGGGCAAAAGTTAGCAGAAGACAGTAATTTCAAGCCGCTAAATATCGCCTGTGTGTTTTCGCCACCTGCTCAGTTACTTGCCAAAACAGGTGAAGGGCAAAGTGATAAAAACGTTGCTGACATCAAGCAATTACAAGACGATTTGCCACAAGAAAAACTCGATAATCAAACAGAACCCGAAAAAAAGAAACTCGCTTTAACGGCAATTATTGACGATTACAACGGGCAGTATGGTTCAAATCACAGCGTCAACGAATTTGACTTGTACTATCAAGACGTTCAGCAACGTATCAAATATCAACAGTATTCAAATCAAGATTATCCGCATAAAAACAAAATAGACATTGTAATTGTCGTGGATATGCTTTTGACGGGGTTTGATTCTAAATATCTTAACACGTTGTATGTCGATAAAAATCTTAAACATCATGGCTTAATACAAGCCTTTTCCCGTACTAATCGCGTTTTGAATGACACAAAGCCTTGGGGGAATGTGTTGGATTTTCGGGCGCAAGAATCTGAAGTTGATGAAGCGATTGCTTTATTTTCAGGTAAATCCGCACAGCAAGCCAAAGAAATTTGGTTAGTTGAGCCTGCGCCTGTTGTGATTGATAAACTTAAAACAGCCGTTAAAAAACTCGATACGTTTATGCAATCTCAAGGTTTAACGTGTGTACCTGAACAAGTCGTCAATTTAAAAGGCGATAATGCTCGTGCTGAATTTATTAACCATTTCAAAGAAGTCCAACGTTTAAAAACACGCCTTGACCAATACACCGATTTAACTGAAGACAGCAAAAATAATGTTGAACAAGTTTTACCAATCAACACGCTGAACGCTTTTAAGGGAATGTATTTAGAAACCGCGCAAGAATTGAAACGTAAGCAAAATGCAGGAAATGAAAATAATGATGGAGATAAAACGCTTCAAGAATTAGATTTTGAATTTGTCTTATTTTCTTCGGCGTTAATCGATTATGACTACATCATGGGCTTAATTGCCAAATCGACCCAAACCACCAGCAAAACAAAAATGACCCGTCAGCAGTTAATTGATTTAATCTGCTCTAGCTCGAATTTAATGGATGAACGTGATGATATTATTGCTTATATCAACAGTTTGCCAGTGGGACAAAGTTTGAATGAAAAAGAAATCCGTGAACGTTATCAAGATTTTAAAACAACTAAAGCCAATAGCGATTTGGCAGACATGGCAAATAAACACGGTTTAGAACCTCAAGCCTTGCAAGCCTTTGTTGATGGCATTATGAACCGCATGATTTTTGACGGTGAACAATTAAGCGATTTATTAGCCCCGTTGGAATTGGGTTGGAAAGCGCGAACGCAAAAAGAATTGGTTTTAATGGCGGAGTTAGTACCGATGTTAAACAAACTCGCTCAAGGGCGTGAAATTTCAGGATTATCAGCGTATGAATAAAGAACACAAAAAGGGGTTAATGCCTGATTTTCGTTTTCCTGAGTTTTTGGATTCTGGGGAGTGGGAGGAAATCAACCTTGGAAGTATTGGCAAAGTTTCTATGTGTAAGCGAATACTGAAAGATGAGACTAAGCCTTATGGAGATATACCATTTTACAAAATAGGCACTTTTGGAAAGCAGGCGGACGCTTATATCAGTAAAGACGTTTATGAACGTTATAAAAGCAAATACTCATATCCAAAAAAAGGAGATATTTTAATTTCAGCATCAGGAACTATTGGAAGATTGGTGATATTTAATGGAGAGGCGGCATATTTTCAAGATTCAAATATCGTTTGGATTGGCAATAACGAAAACTTGGTAAAAAACTCTTTTCTATTTTATTGCTATAAGAGGATTAAATGGGCTACGGACAGTAATACAATAGCCAGATTGTATAATGACAATCTAAGCGGGATGAAGATATTTATAACATCCATGCCAGAACAAACCAAAATCGCCACCTGTCTTTCATCGCTTGACGATTTAATTACCACACAAACTCAAAAAATTGAAGCACTCAAAACCCATAAAAAAGGCTTAATGCAACAGCTGTTTCCTCAAGAGGGCGAAACTGTTCCGAAGTTAAGATTTCCTGAGTTTAGTGGGGATTGGGTAGAAACTACTTTGGGGCAGGTTGCTAAATATGAAAATGGAAAAGCTCATGAACAGGACATTGTAGAGCTAGGCAAATTTATAGTTGTAAATTCAAAATTCATTTCAACAGATGGCGAAGTAAAAAAATTCACAAATACAGCTTTTTGCCTTGCTGAAAAAGAAAACATTTTAATCGTATTAAGTGATATTCCTAACGGGAGAGCCATCGCTAAATGTTTTTTTGTTGATACGGATAATTTATACACAGTTAATCAACGCATTTGTAAAATCACACCAATAAAAGCTGTCAGTATGATGCTGTTTTATTTGTTGAATAGGAACTCGTACTTTTTGGCATTTGACGATGGTGTAAAACAAACTAATCTTAAAAAAGACGACGTTTTAAATTGTCCAATACTACTTCCCAAAGATTCCAAAGAACAACAAAAAATCGCTGATTGTCTTTCATCGCTTGATGACCTTATCAATGCCCACGTTAAAAAATGTGAACTGTTGAAAACCCACAAAAAAGGGTTAATGCAGGGGCTTTTTCCATCTTCAAATGAAGCGGCATAAATCATGAGATTGTATCTTGATAACTGTATGTTTAACCGTCCGTTTGATAATCAAATCGATTTCAAAATTCTATTGGAATCAGAAGCCAAACTAAAAATACAAGAACATATCCGTTTTGGTTTGTATGAACTGGTTTGGTCGTACATTCTCGACTATGAAAATTCAAAAAATCCTTTTCGTGAACGACGTGAGCAAATTGGGAAATGGAAAAAATACGCTAACGTTGATATTGACGCAGACGACAGCGTTATTGAATTGTCTAAAAATCTCAATCAGCTTGGGCTTAAAAACTTTGATGCGTTGCACATTGCCTGTGCTATCACAGCAAAAGCAGATTATTTTTTAACGACTGACAAAGGCATTCTCAAAAAATCGCAAATGGTTAGCGATATTCAAATAAAAGACCCGATTGATTTCATCCGAGAGGTTTGGACATGATTACAGATACAGAAATAAAAGTGAAAGGCGTTGAAATTCTTGCTCAATACATGGGCGATGTTGAAATGGAAAGGTTTATTGCCTTAATTCAACGAGAACCTTTTGACTACACACAATGGCGGCAGAATTTAGGCATTGGAGAAACCATTGAAGAAATTAGCCGAAAAGCAATGATGTTAAGGGCTTGATGAAAGGAATTTTTTTGTGGCTAAGATGAGTAAAAACTCAACTTATCGGTCAATAAATGGACTGGTAAAAAGATTGCGTGGTGATTTAGAGAAAAATAAATATGTCCTTTTATATGCCTACAATGGAACTGGTAAAACGCGATTATCAATGGGTTTTAGAAATGCTGGCAAAAACGATGATGAGAGGGACACGCTTTATTTCAACGCATTTACAGAGGATTTATTTCATTGGGAAAATGATTTAGAAAATGACACGGAAAGGTTTTTGCGTCTTAATTCTGAATCCCGTTTTTTTGCTGGGCTACAAGAGTTAGAAATGGAAACGCGGATTCGATCATTTCTAAATCGTTATGCTGATTTTGATTTTACAATTGACGTAAATAGTTGGACAGTGGTCTTTAGCCGTGAAGTTATTATTCAAGGGAAACCCAAGAGGATTGAAAATATCAAAGTTTCTCGTGGTGAAGAAAACATTTTTATATGGTGTTTTTTTCTTGCTATAGCTCAATTAGCGGTTGATGGGCAAGAGGCTTATTCGTGGGTCAAATATCTTTATATTGATGATCCTAT
>CAIQZX010000010.1 GCA_903876445.1 uncultured Pseudomonadota bacterium
AATAATGATGCCTGACGGTAGTTTTCTTGCGTTTGGAATCAAACCCGCTTTGTAATGATTCCAAGCAGTCTGATAACTCACGCCTAATTTTTTCGCATACGCGGATAATTTCATGCGCGTATATTTAACATTCTTTTATATTCAATATACTTTTTATAAAAGAAAGTCATATCTGCAAATTTCATGTTATCGGCCTCTTCGGTTAACTTAATGGCATTACAGAATGCCTGCTCAAACATAATAATTTTATTATTCTGACTTATTGAACTATATTTATAAGATAAGAAAGGAGAATTCAAAGTATTATGACAGACATTAAACAGACCGAATTAGAAAAAGCATTAGAAAACTGTGCATCAGAACCCATTCACCAAATTGGAAGCGTTCAGCCACACGTTGCTGCGCTGGTTTTAGATTCCACAAACGACTATAAAATAGTTCAGACCAGCGAAAACATAGGCGATTTTATTGGGATTTCTCACGATGTCATTTTAGGAAATACGCTTGCGACACTCGTCGATGAAGCCTCATTTAATCGTGTCGTTGCGATGATAAAAGTGGCTGAAAAACATAATGTCGCGGTAGGAAAATTAAATTTCGATTGTAAAAATATCTGGCAACAATTTAATGTCCACCTCTACAAATCAAATAGCTTATATGTGCTTGAATTTGTTATTGATGACGAAGAAAAATATGATGAAACTCAATTAGCTATTCAGCTCTTAGAACTGCAAAAGTCACAATTTTTTGCGGATTCGGTAATGAACATCACCGAATACTTAGCTCAAATTACTGACTTTGTGCGTGAAATTACCGGCTATGACAGCGTGATGGTTTATCGTTTCGATGACAATTGGAACGGTGAAGTTATCTGTCAAAGTCGTGTTGAAACATCGCCTTCTTATCTTGGAACACACTTCCCAGCCAGCGATATACCTGCTCAAGCTCGAAGACTTTATACAATAAATTCGGTTCGTATGCTTGCCGATATTGATGCGATTCCCGTTGCCATTACGCCTGTTTTTAATCAAATTACAGGCGAATCATTAGATATGAGTTATTCCGCTTTGCGAAGTCTTTCACCTCTTCACATCGAATACTTGCGTAACATTGGTGTGAAAGCCTCGATGTCCATTTCATTATTGAAAAATGGTCAGTTATGGGGATTGATTATTTGCCACCACAAATCACCGAAACGAGTATCTATTGCCATGCGGGAAGCGGCAATTTTTATTAGTCAGTTGGCATCAGAGAAAATAACGTTTATTGCCGCCATGCAACATCAAATGTTTATCCACAAAGCAACTAAACTAAGTGAAGCGTTGCATGAACGTTTAACGGAAAGTTCGATTGAACTCATTTTTCAAGATATGTTGCCAAAAATTAAAGCATTATTGAACGCAACCGGAGTAGTCGCCGTTATTCATGGTGAAAAGTATTTTTGTGGAAATGTCCCGACCGTTTTAGAAACCGAATCGTTATTGGAATGGCTCGAACAAGAATCTTCAGAAAAATTATTTAGCTGTAATCATTTAGAAGAAATTTACGAACCCGCTAGTAATTATGCCGATATTGTGTCGGGATTGCTTGCAGTTCGGTTTTCTGAAAATATGAAAAATTGTATTGTTTGGTTTCGTGCAAGAAAAAAAGAAACGATTCAATGGGCAGGAAAATACGACGAGGGTTTCACTCAAAATGCTGTCGGCGAATTCCGTTTAACACCACGAAAGTCTTTTGATTTATGGACTGAAGAATGGCAAGGACGTAGCAAACCTTGGTCGCCAATAGAAAATGGCGTTGCTGTTGCAATAGCGAACAGCATATCAAATTTTTCTTTGCAAAAGATTCACGGAATTCAAGGTTCGGAAGCGCAGATGTCTTTAGTCGCTATCAATAAAAAAAATAAAGAAAACCTCGATAAACTGACGTTGCAAGTCCCTGGTGTTTTATATCAATTCAAACTATTGCCAAATGGACAGGCGTGTTTCCCTTATGCCAGTAATAGGTTAAATGATATTTTTGAAGTCATGCCGCATCAAGTTTTCATAGATGCTTCAGCTGTTTTTGCCGTCCTACACTCAGATGACTATGATATGTTTGCAAAATCCATTCAGAAATCAGCAAAAAACCTCGAAACTTGGGAACTAGAATGGCGTGTCAATCTACCTAAAAAAGGTTTGCGTTGGCTTTCTGGCATAGCAAATCCTGAAAGACTGGATGATGGCAGTACGATTTGGCATGGTTTTATTTCAGATATTACGACATTGAAGGAAAATTTAGCTTTTCAAAACGCGGAAAAAGAAAGGCGGACTAACGAACTAATTCAGTCATATGAAAAAAATATGGTTTTGAGCCGTCAAGTAAATCATATGCAAAAACTGGAAAGTATTGGACGATTAACTTCAGGTATCGCCCATGATTTCAATAATATTTTGGCGTGTATGACGGGTTATAATGAAATGAATCAAGATGTTGCTAACGACATCACCAACGCAGCATTAAAAACTGAACTCGAACAGAATACAGCACAAATCGATTTAGCGGGTAAGCGTGCTATGGATTTAATTAACAAAATGCTGACATATTGTCGCCAAGAAATAGTAGAAAAAGAAATAACCATAAAACCTACGCAAGAAGTTATCAATGAAGTATTAAAAATGTTGCGTCCTGCGTTGACTAGCCGAATCAAAATTGAATTTTTAAATTTGTGTGACATCAATTATAACGACTGTAGCACTTGTGATATGCGAAATAGTTGTGAAATTGAAATTGCAATTGATGCCATTGATTTGCATCAAATTCTGACGAATTTAGCTGTGAATGCACGAGATGCTATGAAAGAACGTGGTGGAATTATTACTTTTGCATTAAATACGGTGACGAATGTAAAAACGATTTGTTTGGCGTGTTCAGATATATTGGAAGGTGATTTTGTTGAATTAAGCGTTGGCGATAATGGTGCGGGTATTGAATCAAAAATAATCCACCGCCTTTTTGATCCATTTTTCACTACAAAATCACAAGGTGAAGGAACTGGATTAGGTTTATCAACAGTGAGTGGTTTAGTGCATAAATCGGGTGGACATATTTTGGTGGAATCCAGTCAAGGAGAGTTGAATCATGGTACGACATTTAAACTGTTATTCCCATTCAGAACTGATAGGTGATTCGTCTATTGATTAGAACAAAAAACTGAAAATTGGCGAAATTCTGAACATCAATTATTAGGATACAAGACCGTGACAATCCCAAAAAAGAAAGCGTTAGAAAAAGCATTAGAAAATTGTGCCTCTGAACCGATTCATAAAATTGGAAGTATTCAGCCACATGGTGCTTTATTAGTGTTGAATCCGGATAATGACTATAAGGTAGTTCAAGCAAGCGAGAATATAAGTGATTTTATTAGTCTATCTCATAATGTAGTTTTAGGAAGTGCATTTGCTACATTGGCAGATAAAGACTCATTTAATCGTTTCATCACGATGACAAAAGTTGTAGAAAAACACAATACCGCTACAGAAAAATTACATTTGAACTGCCAAAATGTTTGGCAAGAATTCGATGTGCATCTTTATAAATCTGATAGTTTGTATGTGCTTGAACTTAATCCTAATGATGGAAATCATAATGAAGACCAATTAGCCAAACTTCTTTTGGAAATGCAAAAATCGGAATTCTTTGTATGTTCTGGAATAAATTCTACTGAATACTTAGATAAAATCACTCGTCTAGTGCGTGAATTAACAGGTTATGACAGTGTGATGGTTTATCGTTTCGAGGATAATTGGAATGGAGAAGTTATCTGTCAAAGTCGTGTTGAAGCATCCCCTTCTTATCTTGGGATGCACTTTCCAGCCAGCGATATACCGGCTCAAGCTCGAAGACTTTATACGATAAATTTGGTTCGAATTCTTGCGAATGTTGATGATGTTTCTGTTGCCATTATTCCGCCTGTTTTTAATGTTGGGACGGATAATTCCCTCGATATGAGTTATTCGGCTTTACGAAGTTTATCGCCTATTCACATAGAATACTTGCGTAACATCGGCGTGAAAGCCTCAATGTCTATTTCGTTATTACAAGGCAGGCGATTGTGGGGATTGATTGTTTGCCATCACAATTCACCAAAACCGGTTTCCATAGCCATGAGGGAAGCGGCAATTTTTATTAGTCAGTTGGCATCTGAAAAAATCACACATATTGAAAATATGCGTCATAAAATGCTTGTTGATAAAGCGACGCAACTCAGTGAAGAGTTGTTTCAATCTTTCATAAAAAGTCCGATTAAACTTGCTTTTCAAGAAATACTTCCAAAATTGCAATCATTGCTGAACGCAACCGGCATCATTGCACTTATTAACGATGATAATTATTGTCACGGTAACGTTCCAAGTGCGTTAGAAACCCAAGCATTATTGGAATGGCTCGCAGCAACAGCCCATTCAGACAGAGTATTCAGTTGCTCTCATTTAGAAAAAATTCACGAACCCGCCAGTAACTATAGAGATATTGCATCGGGATTACTTGCTGTTTCACTTTTCGGAAATATGAAAAATTGCATTGTTTGGTTTCGCGCTGAAAAAATACGCACTATTCAATGGGCAGGAAAATACGAAGAGGGGTTCGTTCAAAATGACGTAGGTGATTTTCGTCTTACACCGCGTAAGTCTTTTGATTTATGGACTGAGTTATCGCGAGGGCAAAGCCAACCGTGGTGTCCGATAGAAGATGGCGTTTCCATCACATTAGGAAGTATTGTATCAAATGCGTTTTCTCATGTGTTGCAACAAACTCAAAGTCAACAAAATGCCGAGTGGCAAATTATGTCAATCGCTGTGAATAAAAAAACACAAGAAAATTTAGATAAATTAACCTCGCAATTACCCGGTGTTTTATATCAATTCAAACTTTTTCCAGATGGACGGTCGTGCTTTCCGTATGCAAGTAAAGGACTTTATAATGTTTTTGAAATCATGCCGCACCAAATCTTCACGGATTCTGCCCCCGTTTTTTCCGTTTTACACCCTAATGACTACGACATGATTGTAAATTCTATTAAGCAATCCGCACAAAAATTAGAAACATGGAAAATGGAATACCGTGTCAATTTGCCTAAGAAAGGATTGCGCTGGCATTCTGCGGTGGCGAACCCCGAAAAACTTGATGATGGAAGCATACTTTGGCATGGCTATGTTTTTGATATTACATCTCAAAAAGCCATTAGAAACGAACGGGAACGCTTGTTAAAAATTATTGATGATTCACCCGATTTCATTGGGATGGCGGATATGAACGCTAACCTAAAATATCTTAATTTAACTACCAAAAAATTGGCGGGATTGCCCAATAAATTCAATGTATCTAATTTAAAAATCAAGGATATGCACCCAGAATGGGCGACTAATTTAGTCTTAAATGAAGGTATTAAAACTGTTTTAGAACACGGTTTTTGGAAAGGTGAAACAGCCCTTTTAAACAACGTTGATAATACTGAAATTCCAGTTTCTCAAATGATTACGGCACATTATGATAAGGAAGGTAAGCCGGAATTTCTTTCTAGCATTATGCGTGATATTTCAAAAGAAAAAGAAATAGAAAAACAGTTGTTGGAGGCAAAAGAAGCGGCTGAAGCGGCAGTAAGAGCTAAATCTGAGTTTATAGCAAATATCAGTCACGAAATTCGAACCCCGATGAATGCGATTTTAGGATTTTCTGACATTTTATCGACGTTAATTATCGACCCTACGAATAAGTATTATTTAGATGCCATTAAACGTAGTGGAAAAACGTTGTTGCAGTTACTTAACGATACGTTGGATTTGTCTAAAATGGAAGTCGATAAAATCACACTGCGAAAGAAATCGGTTTCACTTGAGATGTTGCTTGATGATATAAATGTCATTTTTTCTCAACAAGCGAGTCAAAAAAGTGTGCGATTTTCCGTTTCAATAGATGAAAAATTGCCGCGTTATTTGCTCTTAGACGAAATTCGGTTACGGCAAATTTTATTGAATCTGTGTAGTAATGCACTGAAATTTACTCGAAATGGCGGCATAGAAGTTAAGGCATCTGTTTTATATATTGATACGCAGAACGAAAAAATGACTTTGCTGATTGATATTGCAGACAGCGGTATTGGAATTCCTGAAGCCGAGCAAGAAAAGATATTTTCGGCATTTACTCAACAAGAAAATCAAAGTGTTGAATACGGCGGAACGGGGCTTGGTTTAACCATTTGTAAAAAATTACTTCATTTGATGGGCGGTCACATTTTCGTCAACAGCGTAGAAGGAGTGGGCAGTCATTTTTCTATTATTTTGATAGATGTGTTGATTTGTAGTGTTGAAAATGAGGTGAAAAAAAATAAAATCGTGATTGAAGAATCCCCCATAAAACAGATTAAATTTGAACCTGCAAAAATTCTATTGGTTGATGATGTCACTATCAATCGTGAATTAGTGCGTGCTTATTTAGCCGAATTTAATGAACTCTCATTTATTGAAGTCTCAACGGGTGAAGAGGCATTAAGTATGGCACAACAGCATTCATTTGATTTGATTTTTATGGACAAAATTTTGCCCGATATTGACGGCAATATCGTTTGTCAGCAAATGAAAGCCATTAACCCGCATATCCCGATTATTATGATTAGTGCTTCCATCGGAAAAGAAGAATCAGACACAGATCCTACTTTTTATGATTTGTCGCTCAGTAAACCTGTAAATAAAAACGCCTTATTAAAATCCATTTGCATCTATTTGAAATCGACCGAAATAGAACTCGATAATGTTTTGGACAACGAAAACGAAAGCCATAACATTCATGTCGTCATGGATTCAGACCAGTTGTCTGAATTATTAACGTTATTGGCAGTGTATCAAGTTAAATTTAGATCTTCTAATGGCTTCAATGTTAGTTTTTTAGTGGAAATAGCAAAGGAATTAGTTCAACTTGCCGACCAATACCATTGTTTATCACTAAAAGAATGGGCCAAAACACTTGGAACTCAAGCTGATTTATTTGATATAAGTAATTTGAATAAAACATTAAGTTATTTCGATACACTTTATGAAAGCATTGCTTCTTCAGGCAACATAACGCGGTAATCGAACGGTGATGCAAGTTTCATAATCGTTTGTTTCCATGCTAATCGTGCCGCCTTGGGTTTCTGTCATTAACTTAGCGGAATACGTCCCTAATCCGTTGCCGTTCTTTTTTCCTGAAGTGGCGTATTTTTCAAAAAAAGTAGCACGGATTTCTTTTGGAACAGAACCGGAATTCGCAATAGAAATCACGCTTTGTTCA
>CAIQZX010000011.1 GCA_903876445.1 uncultured Pseudomonadota bacterium
AAATTTCTTTACGAATGTTGAAATTGTGCGCTTCGACTTTGCGCTGTGCATTTTCAATGGAACGAGTTACCCACGGATGTTCAATAGCTTCACCATTTCCCATACCTAATTTTTGCATCAAGCCAGCAACACGTTCTGACGCAAAAATTCGCATTAAATCGTCTTCTAACGATAAGAAAAATCGGCTAGATCCTGGATCGCCTTGACGACCAGAACGTCCGCGTAATTGGTTGTCGATACGTCGTGATTCGTGGCGTTCAGAACCGATAACGTGCAACCCACCGCTAGTGACAACCGCATTATGGCGATCTAACCACGCGCCGCGCACTTTATCTTTTTCAGCTTGTGACGCATCTTCACCTAGTGCGTGTAATTCAACTTCTAAATTGCCACCTAGAACGATGTCCGTCCCACGTCCCGCCATATTTGTCGCAATCGTTACGGCATACGGTTGACCCGCTTGCTCAATAATATGCGCTTCACGTTCATGCTGTTTTGCATTTAAAACTTCATGTTTAATGTCTTGTTTAGTCAAAATTGCTGACAATAACTCAGAATTTTCGATAGATGTTGTGCCAACTAAAACAGGCTGACCGCGTGAAACACAGTCTTTGATGTCTTTGGCAACGGCTTCGTATTTTTCCATTGCAGTCAAAAACACTACGTCACCTAAATCGCGGCGAACCATGTTTCGATGTGTAGGAATAACAACCACTTCCAAACCATAAATTTTATTTAATTCAAAGGCTTCTGTATCGGCTGTTCCGGTCATTCCACTCAGTTTTTCGTACAACCGGAAATAGTTTTGGAACGTAATCGCCGCAAGCGTTTGATTTTCGTTTTGAATTCGCACGCCTTCTTTCGCTTCAATCGCTTGATGTAAGCCTTCCGACCAACGCCGACCGGGCATTGTGCGTCCGGTGAATTCATCAACGATAATCACTTGGTCTTCTTTAACAATATATTCAACGTCGCGTCTAAAGAGTGTGTAAGCGCGTAAAGCGGCGTTCATATAGTGCATTAAACGCAAATTTATCGAGTCGTATAAACTCGTACCACTTTCAATTAAACCGTGTTCGGCTAACAAACGTTCGATGTTTTCATGACCTTCTTCAGTCAAGTGGATTTGTTTTGATTTTTCGTCAACGGAATAGTCGCCTTCTTCATTTTCTTTTAGTTGTTTTTTCAGAAGCGGCACAATAGCGTTGATTTTAATGTATAAATCACTTGTATCGTCGGTTGGTCCGGAAATGATTAACGGTGTTCTCGCTTCATCAATTAAAATCGAATCCACCTCATCGACAATCGCAAAATGCAAATCTCGTTGAACTTTATGATCAAGTGTGAATGCCATGTTGTCACGCAAATAATCAAAACCAAATTCGTTATTTGTGCCGTAAGTAATATCACAGTTATAAGCACGGCGACGTTCGTAGGCTTCCATTTGCGACAAAATTACGCCGGTACTCATGCCGAGAAAACTATAAAGTTTACTCATCGTTTCAGAATCACGTTTTGCCAAATAATCGTTAACTGTTACAACATGAACACCACGAGCAGGTAATGCGTTCAAATACGCCGCAAGCGTTGCCATTAACGTTTTGCCTTCACCAGTTTTCATTTCAGCAATTTTGCCTTTGTGCAAAATCATGCCGCCAATCAACTGCACGTCAAAATGCCGCATTCCAAAAACTCGTGTCGATGCTTCACGCACCGTCGCAAAGGCTTCAGGCAATAAATTGTTTAATTTTTCACCGTTTTCTAAACGGTCACGAAATTCTTGAGTCTTAGCTTGTAACGCTTCATCAGAAAGTTTTTCATATTCTGAAGACAGGGCATTGACCTTTTTGACCAATACTCTTTTTTTCTTAATCAGCCTGTCATTGCGGCTACCTATAACTAATTTGACCAGTTTGCCCAGCATACTTTTTCCAATGTGAATTTAGTGAAAGTTTTACGAAAACTTGCAATTATATACTGTCTACTACCTTAGTTACAGCAGTTGAAATGCAAACTTCGAGATAGCTTTACATCATTGAATCACAATAATATGAAATACTTGTGTGTGATATTTTGTTTGAATTGGCAAATAGAGAGCAGTCTGTAAAAGGACAGTGTGAATTGCTTTTGTACTAAAAGGATTAGTCGTTAAAATAGCCACTCCAAAAATAGAACGTGATAAAACAAAATTGCTAATTTGGAAACTATGATTGAATATGCCTTTAATGTGACGATACCGTTAAACTGATGCCCGAAATCAAAGAAAATAACTAAGAGACTATAATTTATGAACCAAACCTTTAATTTCCATGAGTTGAAAACATCTAATCGCTTGCCATCCCCGTCCGGCACGGCATTGGAAATCATGAAATTGCTACAACGTGATGATGCCGAAATTAACGAGGTCACAAAATTAGTAAAAATGGATCCTGCATTAACGGGACGTATTTTACAATTCGCAAATTCAGCGGCATCGGGTGCAAGTCGATCAATTAGTAATGTTAATGATGCCGTTATCATGATGGGGATGCGAGCGGTAAAAAATTTCGCATTAAGTTTATCCCTCGTTGGTAATGACAGTTATAGTCGCTGTCCTAATTTTAATTATCCGGCGTATTGGTCAAAATCCTTAGCTACCGCTGTGACAATTGCCCGTTTAAGTGTTCGAGAACGTGTGGTAAGTTCAGAAGAGGCGTTTACACTTGGTTTATTAGCGGATATTGGGCGTTTAGCATTAGCGACGGCATGGTCAGAAAGTTATGGTGAATGTATTGTAGAAGCGCAAGGTGATGAGTTATTAAAACTCGAACAAGAGCGTTTTGCGATTAACCACAATACATTAACAGTCATGTTATTAGCGGATTGGGGGTTTTTAGATTTATTTTTAGAAGGCGTTAAACTGAGCTTTGATCCTGTTGACGATAATTTGTCGAAAGCCAATCGATTAGCAAAACAATTGATTTTTTCTAAAAAAATTGCCAATTACTGCATAGCAGACGAAGCCTATCGTCAAACTTTAATGCCGGATTTAGTTATTGAAGCCTCTCATCATTTATTTGAAGAATGTGAATTACATATATTTCTTGAAGAAATCATCAAACAGTGGCAAGAATGGGGAAAAATGATTAACGTAAAAACGGATATTCGGCAATCTTCACCTGAATTAGGAAAAGGTAAAAGTTCACAATCGGGTTTGAACATATTAGTCGTTGATAACGACACTATGATGCTGGCGCGTTTATCCAAACAATTGACAGCCGTTGGTCATAAAATTGCGGCGTGTAAAGATGGTGAATTAGCGTTGAAATACACGTTTGAACATAAGCCAGATTTAATTATTACCAATTGGCACATGAAACCAATGAACGGGCTTGAACTTTCAAAAACGTTGCATTCGTCAACGTGGGGAAGTTCGATTTATATCATCATGCTCACATCAACCGAAGAGGAAAGTGCGTTAATTGAAGCATTTAATGCCGGCATTGACGACTATGTAACCACACCAATCAGTCTAAAAGCATTACTTGCAAGGATTCGTGCTGGACAGCGGATTATCACCTTACAACAAGAAGTTGCTAAAGAACGTAAAGATTTACAACGTTATATTGCCGAATTAGCGGTTGCAAATCGGCGTTTAGAATTGATGGCGAATACGGATGTGTTAACCGGCTTATCAAATCGTCGTTATTCCTTAAATCGTTTAGAGCAGGAATGGTCAAGCTCACGGCGTAATAATCGTCCAATTAGCGTTCTAATGTTGGATTTAGACCATTTTAAATCCGTCAACGATACTTTTGGTCATGATTCGGGTGATTTAGTGTTAATTCATGCTGCTAAAATTATGAAAAAATGTGCGCGAACTAATGACATTCCATGTCGTTTGGGAGGCGAGGAATTTTTAGTTATTTTGCCTAACACAGATGGCAAAGAAGCCCTGATATTAGCAGAGCGATTACGCAAAATGATTGAAGTAAATCAAGTTGAAAATGTACCATTATTAACGCCTATGACAGTCAGTATTGGTGTTGCGTGTTCTGTCGATGGAAAAGTAGGCTGGAAAGAATTGATTACACTCGCTGACGAGGCTTTGTATTCGGTTAAACGAAATAAACGAAACGCCGTGCAGTTAGCAAAATAGACTTATCAAATTATTACAAAACCGTGCGAATCCATTTTTATCTCGCGCAAAAAATTAAACTTAAAATTTTTATTAAAACGTAGGAAAAAATTATGCGAACCCACAAATGTGGCGAAATTAACACCCAACAACTTGACCAAACTGTAACTATTTGCGGCTGGGTTCATCGTCGTCGTGATCACGGCGGTGTGATTTTTATTGATTTACGCGACCGCGCTGGTTTAGTGCAAGTTGTTTTCGATCCTGATTTAGCAGAACAATTTGCGATTGCTGAACACGTTCGTAGTGAATATGTATTACAAATCAGTGGTGTTGTTCGTTATCGCCCAGAAGGTACGATAAATAAAAATATGCGTTCGGGCGAAATCGAGATTTTGGCGAAAGCAATTGTTGTATTAAATGAATCAGAAACACCACCATTCCCAATTGAAAGCGATATTGAGGTAAACGAAGAATTACGTTTACGTTATCGTTATTTGGATTTGCGTAAAGCATCAATGCAAGAAAAAATGCGGGTTCGTCGTGATGTGACGCGGGTGATGCGTAATTATTTAGATGACAACGAATTTTTTGAAATCGAAACGCCTTATTTAACAAAAGCAACACCCGAAGGCGCACGCGATTATATTGTGCCAAGTCGTACACACGAAAATTCTTTTTTCGCCTTGCCACAATCGCCGCAACTTTATAAACAAATGTTGATGATTGCCGGTTTTGATCGTTATTACCAAGTTGTGCGTTGTTTCCGTGACGAAGATTTACGCGCCGACCGCCAGCCTGAATTCACGCAGCTTGATATTGAAACGTCATTCATGACGGAAGAACAAATTATCAACGTGACAGAAGAAATGATTCGTCAGTTATTTGCGAAAGTGATTAACGTTGAATTGGATGCTGAATTTCCACGCATGACGTATGCAGAAGCAATTTCACGATTTGGTATTGACCGCCCTGATTTGCGAATTCCATTGGAATTAGTGGATATTGCGGAATTCATGAAAGACGTAGAATTCAAAGTTTTCTCTGCACCGGCTAACGATCCAAAAGGTCGCATCGCGGCAATGCGTGTACCGAATGGTGGCAACATCATGACGCGCAAAGAAATCGACGATTTAACGAAATTTGTCGGTAACTATGGCGCGAAAGGTTTAGCCTATATCAAAGTTAACGATTTAGCAGCCGGCATTGATGGTTTGCAATCGCCTATCGTGAAATTCGCACCAGCAGATGTTTGGGCAAAAGTATTAGAAAAAACAGGCGCGAAAGACGGCGATTTAATTTTCTTCGGCGCAGATAAAGCAAATGTTGTAAATGAATCGATGGCAGCATTGCGTGTGAAACTCGGTCACGATTTAAATTTAGTCGAAGGTGATTGGAAACCGGTTTGGGTTGTTGATTTTCCGATGTTTGAATGGGACGACAAAAACGGACGTTTCACGGCTATTCATCATCCATTCACCGCGCCAAGTTGTTCCGCTGAAGAATTAAAAGCTAATCCAGCAACCGCTTTATCGCGTGCTTACGATTTAGTTTTGAACGGTACGGAAGTGGGTGGCGGTTCAATTCGTATCAATCGCCCAGATATGCAACAAACTGTATTCGAAATTTTGGGTATTAGCGAAGAAGAAGCGCGTGAAAAATTTGGATTCTTACTTGATGCGTTAAAATTTGGTGCGCCACCACATGGTGGATTGGCATTTGGTTTAGACCGTCTAGTTATGTTAATGACAAATTCAAGTTCAATTCGTGACGTAATTGCTTTCCCAAAAACACAATCAGCAGCGTGTCCGTTGGTGAGTGCGCCGGCGGTTGTGACAGATGAACAGTTGAAAGAGTTAGGCATTCGCTTAATTAAACCCGCCGCAAAAGAAAAAGTTTAAGGCTTTTTTTAGGCAGGCGGTTTGAAAATAACCGCCTGCAATCCGTTAAGTTTTCAACATCAAATCCTATTTACAAATCCAATAACACCTAGAAATTCATACAGTGAAACGATGGCAGATAATTCTTCAGCATCCAAAGCTCAACAAATAGGAAAATTTATAGTTCAAGATGGTATCGCAATAGATACTGAAACAGGTTTGATGTGGCTGAGATTTGCTTATGGGCAAAGCTGGGAGAATGGAAAACCAATTGGTAATGCTCAATTAACTGATTGGAATACAGCTAAGAACATTAAGTTCATTTACGATGGGTATAATGATTGGAGAATTCCAACTATTGAAAACTTGTTAATGCTGAACGAAAACAGGTCTATTTTTCCAAAATGTCCACAATTTTTATGGACTTCTTCTGTGGACACTTATCTTAACAATTGGACTAATGAAATTAGTCGCAAAAGCTCATTAAGCCATATTCAATTGGTAAGAAATTTAACCCAAAACCAACAAGTTGAATTAAATAAACAAATAAGACGAGAAACAGAACGTACAGTAGAAAAAAATGGAATTTCCCATATTGAGGATATGTCCAAAGAGCATTTGGATAAAGTATTTTTAGCAATCGAAAATATAAGCAAAAGGCATCGCGAAGAAAAAACACAGCAAGTAAAAAACCATCAAGTAAAAGAACCTGAACGCAAAATCAAAGTCGAACAGCAAGCGAAATTAGAAGCTAAACAAAAAGCAGAAAAAGAAAAACTCGAAATCGAACAAAAAATTGAAGCTGAACGCCAAGAAAAATTAGAGGCTGAACGAAAAACCAGAGCTGAATACTTGGCTAAAAAGAGAGCAGAATTTGAAATTGAACGCCGTCCAGACCAAAAAAGAAAATTAGAATTTCAACGAAAAGAAAAATTAAAAGAACAAGAAAAATTAGAAGTTGAACGTAAAAAAGAATCAGAAAAAAGAGCCAAGTTAGATGTTTTACAAAAGGCAGAAACGGAACGACAAGTGAAATTAGCTCTTGAACGTAAACGCCAAGCAAAGTCGTCGGTTGAGCGTAAAGCAGAGCAAGAACATCAAATAGAGACTGAACGAAAAACTAGAGCTGAATACTACTCGGCTAGATTAGTGACTGAGCAAAAGGCAGAGAAAGAGCGTAAAGAAAAAACAGAAGCATTGCAAAAAATAGATGATGCCAAACAAGCACGAATAAAAGCAGAAGAACAAACCGAAATAGAGCGTAAAGCGAAAATAGAAGCACAGCGAAAAGCCGAAATAGTCCGCCAAGAAAAATTAGACGCTGAATGCAAAATTGAAAGTGAAAAATTAAAAAATGAACAATTAAAGACAACTCATTTACAACAGCTTGAATCAGAAAAAGAACGACTAAAACGAGAATTTGAATCAGAAATTGAACGATTAAAAATTGAATCGGAACGACAAATAAAATTAGAAATTGAACGATTCAAAGCTGAAATGGAAGTAAAAATAAAATTGCAAGCTAACGAATCGATAGAAATTGAACCGATTTTAGAAGTGGTGAAAGTTGAAATGAAACAAACAACCATTGCAGTTCCATTATTAAAAGATGAAGCCACCCAAGATTTTGAGGATATGTTTTGAACCGTGAAGAATTAGACAAAAAAATCAGCGAAGCATTTAGCGATTTAGTGATTGATAAAGCCTTAGTGCGAAGTTTGAAAATTCGGGATAAACGCACGATTCCGAGTTTTGTTGAGGAGTGGTTAATTTCACGTTTTCAAAAATCGGACAAATCGAATGCGGACATTTATCAAGATGTCACGGCGTTTATGAGCAAACATTTACCCGCTAAAACTGAAAAAGAACGTATTAAACATGAATTGCAATCGGGCAATGCGTTAACGATTTTAGATAGATTTAACGTTCGCATTGATATTGCGAAAGATAAAAAAATGCTCACTGTTCCGTGTATTGAAGAAACTAATGCGCGAGTTTCAAACGAAGTTATCGAACAAAATCCGATTCTGTTAGAAGGCGGTCAATGGGGCGCGGGGCGTTTGATGGTTCGCGCTGAAGGTAGAATTAACGTGATTGAAATGGTGGATTTTAAACCGATGCAATCGGGAAAAGTCGATTTACAGGCGTTAATCAAAGCGCGAGAGTATTTTTCAACCCGTGAATGGATTGCGTTATTGCTTCGCACGATGGGTTATGAACCGTCCGCCTACACCAAAGCACAACAAGATAATTTGATTTTGCGTTTGTTGCCGTTAGTGCAGAATAATTTGAACATGATGGAACTTGCGCCAAAAGGCACGGGGAAATCGTTTATTTTTTCAAATTTAAGTCGTTATGTTTGGGTGAATAGCGGTGGCGCGTTGACGCAAGCACAGTTGTTTAAAAATTTGAACACGAAAGAAATCGGTTTAATGGGGCGTTATGATTTATTGGTTTTGGACGAAGGGCAATCGATTAGCTTTAAAGGCGCGGACGATATTCATGCAAAATTCAAAGATTATTTAGAATCGGGACATTATTCGATTGGCAATGACAAAATCACCAGTGAATGCGGGTTGATGATTTTAGCGAACATTGATTTGTATCACGACGGCAGCCCAAGAAGACGCGATTACATTCGCCATTTGCCATCAATGTTTCACGATAGCGCGTTGATGGATAGATTCCACGGCATTATTGCAGGATGGGAAATTCCAAGATTTACAACCGACAGCGCGGCGCAAGGTTTGGGAATTAAAGCCGATGTGTTTGGTGAATATCTGCATCAATTACGACTTGTCAGTCACCACGAATTTCCATTTGGCGAATGTCCGCAATTAAAAGGTGACACGCGAGATGTGAAAGCGGTCACACGTTTAGCGTCGGCATTATCAAAACTATTGCTATTAAACCCAGACCACGATGATTACGAAGATTATGTTTTGAATCCTGCCAAAGCTCTGCGGCAACGTGTTAGAACACAATTAGCCGAATTAGATGCACACGAATTTTCGGGAAAATTGGATGTTTCGATTTGAGTGATTGAAATTACAGAAATTAAGCGGCAAATAATTGCCGCATTGAATTTTCAAATTCGCTTTCCGCTCCAAGCCGGAAGTACAATCAAAGAACAAATCACCGTGAAAAATAAACCAATCGACAACAACAATCCCATGCTCGCCATGCCTTGATGATGTGTAAAGGACAAACTCGAGAAACTACACAACGTGGTGATTGAACTAAAAATAATGCCGCGCGTTGTGCTGCTATGCAAAAGATTTTCATCTTCGTTTTTATTAAAATGCAACCGGTGCATAATCAGAATACTGCTATCAATCCCCATTCCAAGTAATAATGGTAGAGCTATCACGTTCGCAAAATTGAAGGGATTATTCAGCAATACATTTGTTGCGCCAGTTAATAATGCTGCCAACATTAACGGCGCAATAATAATCGCCATGTGTGAAAAACGACGATAAATCGCCCAAAGCAATAACGTAATGGCAGTAAATGCACCACCAAACGCTTGTAAAAAGGCTTTCACCACTGCGCCCCCCCCCATTTCATTGGCAATCGGCAAACCCGAAACCGCATTGTCTACACTTTGAATTTGAGCGACAAATTCTTTCATATTCTCTTCAACGTTTTGATCTTTCGCAGGCGTGATTAAAACTTTATACAAGCCGTTTTCACTAACCCAATGCACACGAAGTTCATCGGGAATCGCATTCAAATCAAATGCTGTCGCACTTAAACTGGTTCGCAAACGTTCTAGTGTATAAGGTAATAATCCCAACACATTTTTTTCTAATTGTTTATAAATCGGCGATTCATCGTTGTGTGCGTGCAAAAAAACTTCAATATGACTTTGTAACTTTTCAAGCGTTTCGATAGGAGCGTTAGGCGTTTTGTCAGCAATCGCTTGTTTTAATTGTTCATTAAATTTAACCAGCGCAGCGCGTTGTTCATGATTTTCGGATAATGAAACATGAAAATTCTCAAGTTGATTACCTAACATTAAATTCAAATCATCGATAATCGCTAATTTTTCATCCTGATTTTCAGCGACAAAACTGCTTAATGTAATGGTTTCGTGAACAGCAGAAAGTGTTTTCATTTTTGCGGCTAACGCATTCGCATCGTCCAAATTATTCGCTAAACCTGTTACGGCAAACGGCGAATCGTTTTTCGATTTTAATAAATCTTTAATTGTCGAAACCGATTCACTTTGTGGATCACGCAAGTTAATGGGATTCGCATCGAACGTTAAATTGGTTAATACGCCACACGCGCCAATTGCTAACAAAATTGAACAGATACGAATCGATTTCGCGTAATGAAACGGAAACGTGACAATAAATTGTGGCGCGAAAGCTGATTTAATGGGTTTGGGATTATTAACCGGCAAAATACAAAGTAATGCGGGTAAAACAGTGAGGGAAATTATCAATCCAATAAAAATACCGCCACCGGAAATAATGCCTAATTCCGAAACCCCCGCATAATCGGTGGGAATAAAAGCTAAAAACCCTAATGCTGTCGTCAAAGCACATAAAAATAATGATGAACCAACACCGCTCATGCTGTGATGAATCGCATCCAGATTGGAATAACCCCGCGCTTTTCGTTCACGATAATATAAGCAAATATGCACCGCATAATCGACACCTAAACCAATGTATAAACTCGCAAAGGCAATAGAAATTACGTTTAAATGTCCAACCGAAATTGCGGCAAAACCCGCCGTTAAAATCAACCCCATAATTAACACGATGTAAGTAATCACTAGCAATCGCAAAGAATGAAAACCAATCCATTGCACAGCGAAAACTAAAATTAACGACGCTACGCCGGCAAATGTCGCTCCATTACTAACACTTTCGAGTTCTTCATGTTCTAACGCACTTTCACCCGTAATTCGAATTCGAACATTCGGATTTTCATTCATGATTTGATTAGCCGCTTCATGGGCAGCGTCTTGCGCGGCATCGACAGGCAACATCTCATCAAAATGCACGACCGGTTTTGCCACAATTAAAACGCGCTTTGCATCATCATTAAGTTTGTTATTCGCTAATAATGTTTGCCATGAAAGCGATTCGGATTTGTTATCCCGTTGTGCGTTAATCGTATTATCGACAGCAAGCAATAATGGATTTAAATCCATCGGTAACGTATTTTGTTTTTCATTTAACGCTTGTTGAATAATGTCAAACAAACCATCAAGCGAATAATTTTGCGCTAAATGCCCAATAAACGGTTGTGCGTCGGTGAGTTGTGTCGCAACTATTTCTAAATCAGCAGTATCTAAATACAACAATGCTTGCTGACGAAAAAAATGATTGTCGTTTGGAATATAAACGGATGCAAAACGGTCAGGTTTTGCACGAAGTGAATCAACCAGTTTTGCTGCACTTTGCGTCGCTTCTTCAGGCGTATTCGCATCGACAACAAATAACGTCGTATAAGCATCTTGCGGAAATGCTTCATCGATTCGACGTTGATTTTGCTGAAAAGGCAAATCTGGTGACAACATTTCAGCGGTGTTGGTATTAACAGTTAAATGGTTATAAACATAATAACTCGTGCCAGCGCAAAGAAATAATGCCGCTAAAACAACAAACCACGGGAAATGAACAATTTGCTTTTCGCACCAATGCGAAAGATGAGACAAAAAACGGTTGTGTTTCATGAATAATAAAATCAAGTTTAAACCGTAAATTATAATTGTGAATCATTGATAAGAATAGTTACGAATGTTGATAAGAAAAAGTGAACGATTATTTTTGCGTTTGTTATTTTCGTTTTCGCATCCTCCTCGAAGTTTTTATGATGAAAATCTGCAACTATTTTGTGAAAATTTGTTACCTTCAATTTTACACGGTAATAAAAAGTCGTATAGAATTGAAATGTTTTAGTCAAAATTGAGAAAAAGTGCTATGAAACGAAAAAAGAGTTATGCCCTATTAGCTGTATTTTTATCACTGAATGGTTGCGCGACATTTAGATCTTATAATTCAGAAACGCAAACGCTTGTTTCAAATCTTGAAACGGGTCAAGTTGATCAAGCAATCAGCCAGCATGAAACAAAGACGGGTTCAGATAAAGATTTGCTTTATTTCATGGAAAAAGGCGAATTACAGCGTTTGAAAAAACTTTATCCAGAAACTATTGCAACCTGGACAGAAGCCGATCAAATCATCGCGCAATGGGAAAGTGAAGCCAAAATCAGCGGTGCGAAAGTGAGCGGCGCAGTGGTTTCAGTTGTGGTAAATGACAAATTCCGTCGTTACGACGGCGAAGATTATGAAAAAGTCATGCTTTCAACTCGCCTTGCGCTGGCGTATTTAGCCGCAGGCAAAACCGAAGACGCATTGGTTGAAATTAAAAAAACATGGGAACGCGAAAATTTAATTAAGACGCTACATGAAAAAGACATTGACGAAGCCGAAAGTACAGCCAAAGAAAAAGGCTACAAAACAAAATCGGAAGATTTAAAAGGCTATCCAATTGCCACGCTTAATAGTCCCGATGTCACCAATTTAAAAAATGGTTATCAAAATGCGTTTAGTCATTATCTATCCGGATTTTTATACGAAGCAGCGGGTGAAGGAAGTTTAGCTGCGGCAAGTTATCGCGCCGCCATTGAACTGCAACCGTCTTTAGGTGTTTTAAAAGACGGTTTGATTGGTATGGATAATCGTTTTTCGAGTACCGCAATGCCTGCGGTTGCAAAATCAGAGAAATCGACATTACCTTTGACAAAAGCCGCTGCAAAAAAATCTAAATCCAGTAAAAAATCGAAAAAATCAGCAAAACAAATCACTGTAGCTCCGATTGTTGAACCTGTCAAAACATCGCCATTTATTGCACCATCGAATGAAAGTGATGTTTTATTCGTTGTAGAAACAGGTGTCGCACCGTTTAAAAAATCCATCATGATTCCGTTGCCGATTCCTTATGCGGGCGTTGTGCCAATTTCTTTCCCCGTTTTAGAAAGTAATCCTCTTTCAGCAAATCGTGCGGTTTCACTTACTTTGCCAAATAATTCAACCTCGCCATTAACAACAATCGCGAGCATTGAAAACTTATCGCGTCGTTCACTCAAAGATAATTTGCCTTGGATTATGGTTCGAGCGGCAATTCGAGCAGCAGTTAAAGGCGGGGCGCAAGCTGCTGTTTATCAGCAAAATGCCCTCGCAGGTTCTGTATTAAACGCGGCTAATGTTGCAACAGAACAAGCTGATGAGCGTGTTTGGGGGTTATTACCCGCTGAAATTACCATTTCGCGTGTAAAACTTCCAGAAGGGTCATCAACTGTGAAAATCCAAACTACACATGGGATTAAAGAGGTTTCTGTGAATGTTTCTGGTAAGCACGTTGTTATTCCAATTCGTGTGCTCGGAGATTCAATTTATAACTTGCAAGCAAGTTTATAAAATCCAATGCGAAGTGATTTGTAAAAATTGCTTCGTTTTTTTAGCTTTTTGAGAGATTTTTATGAAAAATAAAAATGCTTTTTTCAAATCAGCAAGTGCTTGCGCTCTGATTTCTGTTTTATTGGTAGGTTGTGCAACTCCACCACCACTTCCACCGCCACCAAATTCTGCAGCGGCAAAAATAATGTATCTTGGTGATTTGTCTTACATTTCAGTGAATGATTTGCGTATGAGTGCGACAAATAATTTTTCTATTGTGAATGCCGATGTTGTTAATAACAGCAATGATTACACAGCTATTGAATACCGTTTTCAGTGGCGCGACAAAGGCGGAATGGTTGTTGGTACAGAAGAAGAATGGAAAACATTGTCGCTATCACCAATGCAAACACAGCGTATTAAAGGTTCTGCAACCTCAAAATATGCGGTGGATTTTAAACTTGAACTAAAAAGTAAAAACTAAGGAAATAAAATTATGAATGCAAAACGTACACACATTTTAGGTTTAGCAATCGCATTAACCGCAACGCTTGGCTTTTCTGGCTGTGCTTCAACTTCAAATAAACCTGCTTTTTCTTCTGGTAACGTTGCTTATGGCGATACCGCTGTTCAAGAAAACTTAACAAATGAAATCAGTTCAAATGATTTTACAAAGCTGTCTAAATCAATGACTGATTCATTATTAACCAGTGCGTTAATTCGGAATAGTAACGAAAGAAAAAAACCAACCGTTACAATTTCACAGGTTAAAAATAAAACCAGTGAACATATCGATACTCGCACGATTACAAACTCAATCGAAAATCAGCTTATGGCATCTGAAGCGGTTGAATTTGTATCGGATAGAAGTGAAGATGAACTCGTGCAATTAGAATTGCAAAGACAAACACAATCTGGTGAATACAAAGCATCAAAAAGCGCAAAATCAGGTCAAGCCGAGGGCGCAAAATATATGCTGATGGGTGAAATATCATCGATTGTCAAAAATGCGGGAGATATTAAAAACATTGACTATATTTTGCAGTTAAAACTTATCGAAGTTGAAACTAGAAAGAAAGTTTGGGCAGCTGAAGATAAAATCCGCAAAACATCAGAACGTCCTACGTTCTAGGTCGTAAGAATGAAAATTTTAGCAACATTTTTTGCTGGTTTAGTTTTCGTTAGTCCTGTAATGGGAAAATCCATTGCAGTCACTGATTTGGCTTATTCAGAAACAATTAACGAATATATCCATGACATTGACTATCACAATGACAGCCAATTATCAGCATCAGCAAGCTCCAAGTCTGCCGCCAATGGTTACATGGGGGCAGCCGAAAGTGGTTACGGCGGTGTTGCCGTAGATGGCTATGGTGGCGGTGCGGCAGTAGGTGGTCATAGCAGCGCAGTAGCGGCAGGTTATGCGCAATCGGCATCTTCTAAAAGTAAATTAAACGCCAGCAGTAAAACTGACTATCACGAACATGAGCACAGCTTTTCTTATGTTAAATATGGCGAATTAAAGCAATTTACGAGTGATATTCGTGGAGCGTTAATCAATTCTCGCCAATTTACACTAACGCAAGGAAAAATTGCACCAACAAAGAGAAATGAAGCTGTTTATGACATTATTACTCGAATTAAAAAAGGTGATTTTCCTCATGCAGATTACGTTTTATTTGGCAGAATGAATGAAATGAGCTTTAACGACAGCACTTATCAAGTCAATAATGGCATGACCAACGTTATTTTGAGCTTAACGCTGACAGCTGAGTTTAGCTTGATTAACACAAAAACTTACGAAGTGATTGCTAGTTTTAGCGCTACAGGTGATGGACAAGACACAAAAATTGTAACACCTGGAACTTATGCTGCGCCGAATCGCCCAGCAGTAGTTTCACAAGTCTCGAAAAGTTTGGGACAAGATGTTTTCAGACAAATTGAAGAACAAGTTTTTGATCAAGTTTCTGGTGAACCGAATGTAAACGCTAATTTTGATTCGCGCCAAAACAATGGCATTGAACCACCGCCACAAAAACCACAAGGCGTGACTGTTTTTTATTGAAACGTGACAAATTTTGATGTTAAAAAAGCCCTAAAACGATACATTTTAGGGCTTTTTTTCTAGCGGAAATTTATTTTCAGTCCGGCAATTTTAAATCTGCCGACATATTCCAAGGTGAAAATGGAAACGGTAAAATCTCCGTTCCGAAAGTTAAAAATAACAAAAGATGATAATCGTAAATTGCCAACCCACGCCCAAAACTCAAGATGTGAGCATTTTTTTCGCCTGACAATAAAACAAAAAATAATTGTAATAAAATAACTGCCCACGCTAACCAGCGTACTAATGTGATAACAACCGCGAACAGCAGCATCACGAAAATTCGTTTCCAAATTTGTACTTGAGATAAATGCGTGTTGATTTGTTCTTCCATTTCTTAACCTCTGTTCATAATATCGCGTAAATCGAGAGCCGCCGCATTTGCCCGCGCAATGTAGTTAGCCATTGATAACGAATAGTTGGCAAATAAACCGTAACCACTACCGTCTAAAACCATAGGACTCATTGTTGGTGTTAAACTATTTTCAAGTTCACGAATCATAATATCAACAGTACGCATGGCACGTTTATCAAGCAAAATATCGTGGAAATCGTGCTTAATTGCTCGCAAAATATGTAATAACGCCCAACTTGCGCCCCGCGCTTCATAAAAAACGTTATCGATTTCCATCCAAGTCACTTTTGCAGCGACTTTATCGTTCGCCGCTTCAAGTTCCATTTCAGTCAAACCCGGTGCAAAGTTACTGCTCGACGCATTTGAACTTAAACGGGTTGATAAATCACCTAAACGTTTAATCACAACCTCGGTGTATTGCCATAAGTTATCCGCACGCGAATAAAATTGCGCTTTTTTCGCCGCATTTGGATCTTTTAAGCGTCCCATATATTTATGTAATGCTTGAATTCCTTTTTCATATTCGGCTTCTGTAGCAGGTAATGCCCATGAATTAGGTTCGTAATAAAAATACGGTTCCGCGACTGCTAAATCTGGATCTTGTTCTGATTGTGATTGGTCACGAGCAAAATGGTTTCTTAACGCAGTTGTCGCATCGCGTAACATAACCAATGCGCCAAATTCCCAACTAGTAATGTTATCAAGCAACACACCTGGTGGTGCAACGTCGTTGGTAATATAACCACCACTTTTATTCAGCAATGTGTCGGCAATATGTGCCAAAGTCGCTGAATAGGTATAACCCAAAGGTAATTCTTTCGCTAAAATTTCATAGCTTGGTGCAGAAGATGCGCCATGCTCACTTTCTTCCGTATTTTCAGCGTCGGGTTGTGGCTCTGGTGTAAGACCAGCTTGGGAAATCGCCGATTCTAAGATGTTAAATTGTTGAGGTTCTCGCCCCCACCACTGCGCGAGAACAAAGATAACGAAAACAACAATCGCGCCTAAAACGCCGACTATCCACGTTGTACCTTTTGATTTTATGTCTGATATTTTTTCGCTTGCCGCCATAATGTGAACCTTTTTAAGGAAATAGATTTTCTGCGTATTTGAAATTTAAAATTGTGGCGCATAGTAGCAGTTTTTAATGCTTTTTGCGCCTAGACAGATTTTTTTTTCGCCCGAGGATGTGCGTTGTCATAAACATTCGCTAAATGTTCAAAATCCAAGTGTGTATAAATTTGCGTTGAACTGATATTACTATGTCCCAATAATTCTTGAACAGCTCGTAAATCCTGACTCGATTGCAAAAGATGACTTGCGAATGAATGACGTAATGCGTGTGGGTGAACATGTTGTGAAATCCCTTTCTTAATGCACCATTGTTTCAAACGATATTGAACGCTACGCTGACAAAGTCTATCGCCGTTTTTAGATAAAAAAACCGCTAATTCCAATTCATTTCGCGCTACACGATGCTGTAACCATTGTTGAATAGCTAAAATGGCTTTAGTTCCAATTGGTAAAATTCGAGATTTACCACCTTTCCCCGCTTGAACCCGCAAGGATTTATCACTTAAATCTAAATCAGACAAATTCAAATCCACTAATTCACTCAAACGTAAACCAGAAGAATAAAATAGTTCAAACATCGCTAAATCACGCACTTCTAAAACAGAATCTGTCCCCGCATCTAACAAGCCACCGACTTGGTCAACATCTAATGTTTTAGGTAATTTTCGAATGGATTTAGGAGCTTTGACATATTGTGCAGGATTCAGTGTCACCAAATTATTTTTTAGCAAATAATTATAAAATCCACGCATTGCAGATAATTCACGTTGCAAACTTGTACTACTCAAACCTTGTCGATGACGATTCGCAACGTGTTGCCGAATGTCATTCGATTGTAATTCTGACCAATGCTCAATTTTTTGTTTTTTGCAAAAATCTGTTAAATGACACAAATCCCGTTGGTAATTTGTCAATGTGTGAATAGACACCCGTTTTTCGATTTCCATTTGCGTAAAAAAATCGACCCGTTGTTTTTCCGCGAGGCTATTCACTATTTTGAACGCTTTGTGCTATTAAACGTGTATGAAGAAACAATGTTATATTTATTAAATCGAACGACTAAATCTTCAGAATTTCCATTGCCAAACAAACTGTAATTGTAATCACCATACGTCCATGTTTTCAACCCATTTTCAACGCCTGTGCGCCAAGGCGTGCCGAATAAATTGGTAATATCATTTTGCGTGCTTTCACCAATTTTAATACTTGAAACTTGTCCAGCCGGAAATTCATGACCAACTGTCACACAACCCGATAATAATCCGGTGACAACTACCGTACAGAATATTTTTTGAACATTAAACATGATACTTTTCATTTTTGCATTACCTGTGTTTCAAAAATTTAAGGATAACGACTCAATCGATGCGTCCAAATATAATCCGCCGATTGATAATAACCCATCACGTCATTGACTAAATTGGGCTGTGTTTCAGGTTTTAAAATATGATGTTCACCGAGAGGCGCGTAAACCATATCCATTTTTTGTTGTGGTGATAAATACACCAATTTGTTATCTTTGAACAACCCCAATTTCTGATAATTACTCACTAACGCTCGTCCATTTTCAGGTAACATTTGAAAAATATCTTGCCCATAAAATTGGCTTTCATAATTTAAATTGAGCAATCCTAAAATGGTTGGTGCAACATCAATTTGACTTGAAAGCGTTTTGTTTTCAACGGCGGGAACGTGTTTTGGCGCGTAAATAAACAATGGAATGTGATATTTATCAACCGGTAATTCCGTTTTTCGCGCACTACCGGCACAATGATCGGCTACCATGACGAAAATCGTATTTTCAAACCAAGGTTTTGTTTTTGCAGTTTTAATAAACTCTTGCATCGCGTAATCGGTATATTTCACCGCACCTTCACGACTTTGACCGGATGGAATATCAATTTTTCCTTCGGGATAAGTATATGGACGGTGATTTGTCGTGGTCATAATTTGAAAGAAAAACGGTTTATTTTCACCAAAATCGTTGTCTGCTTCTTTGATGGTGCGATTAAAAATGACATCATCTGACACGCCCCACGCATTTTTAAACGTCATTTCTTCCGCCGTAAATTCGGTTTGATCAACAATACGATAACCGTTACCCGAATAAAACGCATTCATGTTGTCAAAATACCCACGCCCACCATATAAAAACGCCGTGTCATAACCCCGTTCTTGTAAAACATGACCAAGGTTAAATAATTTCCCATTATCAGGACGTTTTACAATTGACTGTCCAGCGGTTGGTGGGATTGATAATGTCAATGCTTCCAAACCACGAATAGTGCGTGTTCCGGTTGCGTAAAAATTCGTGAATAACGCGCCGTCTTTAAACCATTCATCCATAAATGGGGTGATTTTTTGAGCATTTCCAAATTTAGTTAAATAATCTGCACTCAAACTTTCCACAGTAATTAAAATGATATTTAAGCGTTTTTCTGCGCCCTGCCCTTTAATTTCACGTTTTATGTTGTACAAACCTTCACCACTCGCGCCTAATTCGGTTTTAATTTTCGCCGATAATTGTGCATCATCGCCTAAACGATAAAATCGATGATAATCCAATTCATTATTGCGAAATGCAGAGAAAAATTGATACGCCCCATTTGCGGCAATTTCATTTAGATAAGTATTTTGTGAGAACTGATACGTTGAACGACCGATAGCAAAATAACTGATTACAGGTAATAAAAATAAAATACCCGCAATTTTTGCTCGACGTTTAAAATTTTCAGTGGCATAAAGTGTCGCGGTTAATAGGCTTTTTACTAGCCAAAAACACGCTATCGAAATAATTAAAATACCTGTTAATAATTTACCAAGCGGATACGATTCAATAATGTTTTGAACAACTTCGTGTGTGTAAATTAGGTAATCCACGGCAATAAAATTAAACCGCACGCCAAATTCATCCCAAAAAGTCCATTCTGAAAGAACAAGAAAAAATAGCCCGTATAAATTCAACAAAAAGCCCGAAAATACAAACCATTTATGGGGTTTGCTTTGATACCAATTATTCGGAATTACCAATAAATAAAGCGTGAATGGAATTAACAAATAACTGTAAAAGGCTAAATCATGAATCGCACCGATTACAAATGCAAATATAATTTGATAAAACGGTGTATCAATATCTAACCATTGTTTCGCTAATAACGCCACGCGCAATAGCGCGAATGTCAGCAAATTTATAAATAAAAATAGACCTAAAATGCTAAAGCGAGAACGTGAAAATGCAGAAAGCATGATTTTAAATATCCATAAATAGCATTGGAATGCCATAAGTTAAGATGAAATAGCAAAATGCTAACGTCACACTTTTACTAACATCGTATTTAAAAAACCGCCGTAAAATATAAGCAACTATTGCTAAATACCAACTTACTAAAAACACCGCCAAACCGATACCAACGTATTCATGATATTCGTAGTGCATTTTTATCAACACAACATCTAAAACTTCGCACAAAATCGCCAACGTCATAATGAAATTTTCACATACGAAAATGGCAGTAAAAACACGCTGAAATAATAAAATGTTTTTCTGAAAAAACAAAAAGGTAGCAACTGACGAAAATGCCATAATCGTCCGCAAAGACACTTCTAACGTTCCATCAGCAAAATCTGCAATTAACCCTTCGACGATAATGCCCGAAATTAAATAAAAAATAATGCAATTGTATGAAAAGTTACGACTTGGCATTAAATCGGTAGGATCGCTTTTAAACCAACAAAGTTTGAGATAAGAACTAAGTAATGACATAACGGACAAAATTTATTTCGCTTGTTGTAGTAAAGTGATTAAACGGGTGGCGATAACTTCGCTCATTTGTGTTAAAAACAAATGCCCCATACTGGCATGAAAACGTTTCTCATCGCGGCTTCCAATCGCTAATAAACCTTCTAAACCGGTGTATAACATCGGTACAATCGCACACGATTTGACTTCGTTGGCTTGAAAACCAAATAACACTCGCGCTTGCATTATCGTTGGTTTACCGCAACTGGGTTTTCCACTTCGCAATTCATTATCAAATGGCTTTAAATCTTTGCTGTCGGATGAAATGAAAATTCCATCTAAATTTTCTGTATCCGATGAAGTTTGAATTAAACGAATCGCGACAAAATCGGTTAAAAAATACTCCGTCAAAACAATGTTCAAATTTGTGACAGCTTCTTTTAATGTTTTTGCATCATGCAACGCCAAATTCAATTTGTGCATTCGACTTAATGCTGTGTCGTTGTCCCGCGCAATTTTAATCAATTCGGTTAATTGATTTTCCATATCGTGATAACGCGCCCGAAATAATTCCAATTGTTTTGAAATTAGTGAAACTGACCCACCAGCCGCATGTGGAATACTAAGTTTTTCCAATAACTGAACGTGCTGATGAAAAAAATCGGGATGGGCTTGCAAATAATCTGCAACATCTTCGGCATTTAGACTGCGTGTTTCTTTTTGAATTTCTGGGACAGGTAATTGTGAAACTTCGACTTTTTTTGCTCGCGGTTTTGTTACCGGTTTTACAAGTTTTATTGGCTCTACTTTTTTTTCTTTAACTTTTGAAATCGGTTCAACTTGCACAAGAGATTGCTTTTCAACTTTCGGTTTCGTCACACGCGATGTGCGAGTTTTTTTCACAGGTATTTCTAACTCTTCATTCATAACGCAATAAATCCTTCAAAAACAGAAACTGCCGCTCCCGTCATAAACACAGGCTCACCTCGTCCTGCCCAACTAATGTTTAAATTTCCACCAGGCAATTCAACTTCCACTGTGTCACTTAATAAATTTTGCTCGATACCAATCACGACAGCAGCACACGCGCCACTTCCACAGGCTTGCGTTTCACCTGCGCCGCGTTCATAAACACGCAATTTAATTGATTTTTTATCAACAACTTGCATAAAGCCAATGTTCGCGCGTTCGGGAAAAATGGCGTGACTTTCAAGTTCCGCTCCAATCGTTTCAACAGGTGCCATTTTTATATCATTTACTTGCAAAACCGCGTGTGGATTTCCCATTGAAACTGCCCCAAATGCTTTTTCAATACCATTTACTTTTACGGTATAGAAACGGGCTTCTTGATTTTCCATCAGAGGAATTTCAGCCGGCAAATGTCGTGGAACGCCCATGTTGACAGTGATTAAATCGTCGCTAGTAAAACTGAGAACTAATTGCCCTGATTTTGTTTCAACGACAATTTCATCTTTATCTGTTAATTTTTTATCGCGTACAAACCTTGCAAAACAGCGTGCGCCATTTCCACATTGTCCCACTTCACTACCATCGGCATTGAAAATGCGATATTTGAAATCGGCATTTAACTGATTTGTTTTTTCAACGACTAAAAGCTGATCAAAACCGATTCCTGTATGGCGATTTGCCATAAACCGAATTTTTTTTGGTGTCAGTGAAATGCGTTGATTGATTGCATCGACAACAACGAAATCATTGCCTAAGCCGTGCATTTTTGTAAATTTCATAACTTTTCTATCATTAAACTTTTGTACCACCGACGGTTAATCCGTCGATTTTTAAAGTGGGTTGCCCCACACCAACGGGAACACTTTGCCCATCTTTACCACAGGTGCCAACACCGCTATCAAGTTCTAAATCGTTACCAACCATTGATACTTTCGTCAAAACATCAGGCCCATTTCCAATTAACGTAGCACCCTTTACAGGTCGTGTGATTTTACCGTTTTCAATTAAATAGGCTTCACTAGCAGAAAATACAAATTTTCCAGACGTAATATCTACTTGCCCACCTGCAAAATTTTTCGCATATAAACCATTTTTAACAGAAGCAATAATTTCATCCGGTTGATGTTGCCCCGCCAACATATAGGTATTCGTCATTCGTGGCATGGGCAAATGCGAATAAGATTCACGTCTACCGTTACCGGTTGGATTTACGCCCATTAAACGTGCATTTAAACGATCTTGCATATAACCTTTTAAAATTCCTTTTTCGATTAATACCGTATTTTCAGTTTGTGTACCTTCATCATCAATACTTAAAGAGCCGCGCCTTCCATATAAGGTGCCATCATCAACAACCGTACATAATGGCGATGCCACTCGCTCACCAACGCGCCCACTAAATGCTGACGTGCCTTTACGGTTGAAATCCCCTTCCAAACCATGACCAATTGCTTCGTGCAACAAAATTCCAGGCCAGCCCGAACCAAGAACAACGGTCATATTTCCAGCTGGTGCTTCATCAGCTTCTAGGTTTACTAATGCTTGACGTAAGGCTTCGCTAGCGTAATTCATTGCCGTATTTTGTTCAAAGAACATCGCGTAATCACAACGTCCGCCGCCGCCCATACTGCTTTGTTCACGTTTGCCATTCTCAACAACAATAACGGTTACATTTAATCGCACTAACGGACGAACATCAGCAAGCAAATGCCCATCTTGATTTGCCACCAAAATATGTTCATGTACAGCAGATAAACTGATGATGACTTCTTCGATGCGAGAATCTAACGCACGAGTTTGGGTATCGAGCTGTTTTAAAAAATCGATTTTTTTCTGATCTTCGAAAGATTTCAACGGATTTAATGCTGGATATAAACGCCGTGTATTTTGATCAATCGCCTTTAAATTCACCTGTGCATTTTGCGCCTGACGGGTGATTGCTTTGACATTATTTATGGCATCCAACAAAACCGAAATTTCTAATCTATCACTATAAGCAAAACCCGTTTTTTCACCCACCACCGCACGCACACCAGCACCTTGTTCAATGCTGTGATGACCTTCTTTCACAATGCCACTTTCAAGCACCCACGATTCTGAATGACTAGATTGAAAATAAATATCAGCGGCATCAACGTCCGTACTGAGCAAATGATTCATCAATTTTTCAATATCGGAATCCTGAATGTTTGCAGGAGTTAGAATGGATTGTCGTGCTAATTGAAGTAAGTGCATAAAACCTGATTTGAATGTGAATGCACACAACGTGTGCTTGATTATTTAAGAATAACACCGCCATTTTAGAATTATTATCAAGTCTAAAATACGGTGTTATTTGAAAAACGAATTAGTGAATATGAACTTCGCGTGATTTAACTGTGTCGCTTCTACGCAAAATATAACGATCCGCCAGTTCTCCGGTCGCTTGTTTTCCCTCGTCATCGAGTTGAATCAACGTGCCTTCATCTTTAATCCGATATTGACGTGTGTTTGACTCATTATCGCGCGGCGTCAACAACACTAGTTTATTTTCTTCATTCCAAGTGTATTTTCCTTTTTCATAAAATTCTCTTGAGGATTCTTTTGCCTGCTGAGTTACGAGCAAATAATTACTATTATTTTTTAAAGAAAGGGTTGCTTTAATGCCATTACAATTTTCGCAAGGAAGAAAACCATAAAACACCCCATGAAACTCCTGAGTTTTATCAACAGGATTCAAATGGGCGGCGTGTTCAGCTTCTTGTTGATGATTCATGACACGCGCTTCAAGAAATTTTTGTTGTGCTGTTAAATCTGTCGCGGCATTCACAGAATTGACAGAAAATAGAACGCTGACAAAAAATAAAGCCAAACTTTGTTTTAACTGTTTTTTTAATGTATTCATAAAATCACCATTCAAAAGTTATCTAACATTTTTTTGAAATTGAAACGTTATTTTTGTCCCAATAAATCCACCAACATTTGTTCATAAATTTTGCTCAAAACCTCTAAATCTGCGATACCAATGTGTTCATTCACTTTGTGAATACTGGCATTTAACGCACCTAGTTCTATAACCTGTGCGCCGGTCGGTGCGATAAAACGTCCATCCGATGTACCGCCACCGGTATCATCGAGCGTTTCAAAACCGGTTACGGTTTTAATTGCATTATGTGCTGCGTCAATCAACGCGCCTTTCGATGTTAAAAACGGATCGCCAGACAAACGCCATTTAATGTCATAGTTCAAATCATGCCGATTTAAAATTTCTTCCGTCCGCTGTTTGATAATCTCAGTCGTTAATTCAGTGCTAAAACGCAAATTAAATTGCACATTCGCATTTGCAGGAATGACATTTTCCGCGCCCGCACCGCTGTGTATATTTGAGATTTGCAAACTTGTTGCAGGAAAAAACGCATTGCCATTATCCCAGATTTCACTGACCAAGTCGTTTAACGCCGGCGTTATTTTATGAATTGGATTGTCGGCTAATTCTGGGTAAGCGACATGACCTTGAATACCATGAACGGTTAAATTGGCATTCAATGACCCTCGTCGTCCGACACGAATCACATCACCAATTTGCTTGTCACTCGATGGCTCACCAACTAAACACCAGTCGATTTTATCACCACGCTTTTCTAAAACTTCAACGACTTTTACCACGCCATTTGTCGCCGCGCCTTCTTCATCGCTGGTTAACATAATTGCAATCGAACCGATATGATTTGGGTGGTTTTCGATAAATCTTTCAACCGCAGTCATGAAACACGCAATCCCACCTTTCATGTCTGCTGCGCCACGTCCATATAGGTTTCCACCAAGAATAGTAGGTTCAAATGGTGGTGATTCCCACAAATCTAACGCGCCAACAGGCACAACGTCGGTATGACCCAAAAATACAAATAACGGTTTTTCTGTGCCACGACGTAGCCACATATTTTCCGTGTCGCCAAAATTCAATCGCTCATCAGTAAAGCCCGACGGAGTTAAACGATTAGCGATCAAATCCAAACATCCGGCATCATTCGGCGTAACAGATTCCCGTCGAATCAGATTTTTTAATAATTCTATCGTATCTGTCATAACAAAAGCGTTTCGTAAATTTTAATATCAAAACCAACGACTAATTCTTTACCTGTATCTAACACAGGACGTTTCATTAAAGTTGGATATTCAATTATCAACGGCAATGCGGTTTCAATCTTTGAACAAAGTTGCTGTTGCTCTGGTGTAAATTTACGCCAAGTTGACCCTTTACGATTCACTAAAACTTGCCAATCATCAAGCTGTGCAGCAAATTTTTGCAACAGTTCCAAAGGAATACCGTCACGACGTATTTCGTACCATTGATATGAAATTTGATTTACGTTCAGCCAATAACGCGCTTTTTTGACTGTGTCACAAGTCGATAAACCGTAAAGGATAATCATGACATTAACCCTCTGAATCCGAGTCGCCACCGAGCAAATCTTCAATTGCGGGTAAATCTGGTTCGCTTTTTAAACGAATTTTATAAACATCAATAAGTTCCATTAACGCTTGTTCCAAATCACCCAAAATTTCTTCTTCATTTTCGATTTCGTCATCAGGTACTTCACCTGATTCCAAATAATCTTGTTGTGTGTTGACCGAATCTTCGACGGACAAAATCGCATACATCAAGGTGGTGCTAGAAATATCTTTACTCATGGTTTTACCTCTTAGTTGTGAAAAAATAAATTGTTAAATTGCGTAACGTGTTGAATCTTCAATGCCAGCGGTTAAAAATCCTGTTTTGCGTAATCGACACGCATCACAAGTTCCGCACGCTTCACCGTTTTCATTAGCAGAATAACACGAAACGGTTTGTCGATAATCAACGCCTAAGGATGTTCCACGCGCAATAATTTCTGCTTTGCTTAAATAAATCAACGGTGTGTGAATTTTAAATGGTTCGCCTTCCACACTGGCTTTTGTCGCAACATTTGCCAATGTTTCAAATGCAGCAATAAATTCTGGTCGGCAATCTGGATAACCCGAATAATCGACGGCATTTACGCCAATAAAAATATCTTGAGCATGTAAAACTTCAGCCCAACCTAAAGCGAGTGATAAAAAAACAGTATTTCGAGCAGGAACATAAGTAACGGGAATGCCTGCTCCTAAAGTTTGCGGCACAGCAATTTCTGCATCTGTCAATGCGCTACCGCCAATTGAACCTAAATCCAAACTCACGACTTTTCGCACGACATCGTAATCGGCAGCGATTTTTTCGCCCGCTTGTAATTCGGCTTTATTGCGCTGACCGTAATTAAAACTTAACGCGAAACATTCATAGCCTTGTGCTTGTGCCATGGCTAAAACAGTAACGGAATCCAATCCGCCTGAAAGTAAAACAACCGCTTTTTTTTGCATTTATTATTTTCCTTGCGCGTCTTGCCACAAGAGTTTGTGAAGTTGAATTTGAAAACGAACCCGTAATTTATCCGCTAAAATTTTTTCTGCCAATTGAGTAGGATTTTGTTGTGGTACAACGGGCGAAAATAAAATTTGGCAACGTTTTGTTAATTGATAATCTTCCATCATTTTCTTTGACCAATCGTAATCGTCATCGCCTGTAATGACAAACTTTACTTGATCTTGTGCCGTTAAAGATTCGATATTTTCATAACGATTTTTTTCACATTCGCCCGAACTGGGTGTTTTTAAATCCATAACTTTAACAATTCGACTATCAACTTTTGATACGTCTAATGCACCACTCGTTTCAAGTGAAACACTAAAACCTTCGTCTGCTAATTTAGTTAACAAATCTAAACACGCTGGTTGCGCCAAAGGTTCGCCACCAGTGACACAAACAGTCTTACAATCATATTTTTGAATTTCAATCAAAATATCAGTAAGGAACATTTTTTGCCCACCTGAAAACGCATAACTGGTGTCGCAATAATTACACCGCAACGGACAACCAGTCAAACGGACAAAAACTGTCGGTAAGCCAACCGTGTTAGATTCGCCTTGTAAAGAATAAAAAATTTCGCTGATGCGTAACATTTAATTTGGCATTTCATTAAGTTGCTGCAATTTTTTTGCAGCAACTTGAGCGGGTTTAGAATTCGGAAAGTCTGTAATGACGCGCGTGAAATACTCTTTGGCTTTAGGTGTGTTTTTAGTATCTATTTCAATCATGCCCAATTCTAACAAGGTATCCGGCACTTTTTGGCTAGTCGGATATTTTTCCAAAACAGCATTAAATGCTTTTTTTGCTGAACTTACATCTTTGTTCACACGATGCGCTTTACCTAACCAAAATTGCGCGTTATTCGCGTATAAATTCGTCGGATCTTTGCTTAATAGTGTATTGAATTGTGTAATCGCTTCGGCAACTTGACCGTTACGGAACGCTTCAAAAGCTTGTAAATACTGCTGTTTTTTCTCATCAACAGGTGTTGCAGCAGGAGCAGATACTGCTGGCGCAACTGCAGAAACTGCCGTAGGTTTCGAGGGCGTAGGTGCATCCGTAGTCGGTTCTGATTCTTTTTCTTTTACAGCAGGGGTTTCGGAAGAAGCCACCGATTTTGAACCACTTACTTTTGATTCAACTTGCTGCAAACGATCATCAAAATCTGCATACATGGCCGATTGCTTTTTTTTCATTTCAGCAATCAAATTGGCTTGCTCTTCAAGTTTACCGTTCAATTGTTGAATTTCAACCTGCGCTTCGTCCAAACGAGTCATCAATTCAAACGTACTATTCATCGGCGCACTGACCGCAACTTGCGAACGAGACGATGATCCTCCCGTTGGGTAAGCCGAATTATCAATTACAGGTGCTAGCGAATCCGCTAACACCGCCGAACTCAAAAGAAGTAAAAGCGCAGGGGATTTTTTCATATTAGTAAGCTATCTCAACGCGACGATTTAATTCCCAAGACGACTCATCATGACCCATCGCAACAGGTTTTTCTTCGCCGTAGCTGACAATACCAAGTTGGCTTTCAGAAACACCTTGTGCTTTTAACATTCCAGCTACCGTTTTTGAACGTTGCTCACCTAATGCAATGTTATATTCACGCGAACCACGTTCATCACCATTGCCTTCTAACACAACGTGCTGACTTGGATTTGCTAATAAATAACGCGCGTGAGCGGCAATTACGGGAATAAAATCTTGTTGAACTTGACTACTGTCCAACATGAAATAAATTGTGCGTTTTGAAAGTGGGTTATTTGGATCGCTAAATTCAGGAGGCAAACCATTTGCACCTTTTGAGCCGTATTTACCACCGTTAGCTCCGAAACGACCACCCATTCCCGAACCGTTCATACCTGAACTATCGTTTAAACCACTTACTGACGCATCGTTCATTCCGCCATTTAAACTTCCGTCGGTCAAACTTGCGTCCTTTTCTTCATCAGAACTACAACCGGTCAAAGTTAAAGCACTCATTATGGCGATTGTTGCCAATGTTTTTGTAAATTTCATGTTACTTTCCAAAAATGTGGGATTAAAAATTAAAAATAATTATTTAGGAGACCAAGCAGGTTCACGCACTTCTGCACTATCAAAAACCAGTTTTTGTTGCATTCTACCATCGATGGAAACAGCGGATAAATAACCCGTACTTCCTTTTCGTGACGCATAAAGAACCATACTACCATTTGGCGCGAAACTCGGTGATTCATCGAGGGGTCCCGAAGTCAAAACACTAATGGATTTTGAATTGACATCCATCACGCCAATTCTATAATCGCCGCCGTTTCCGTGAACCATCGTAATAAATTTTCCGTCAGGTGAAAAACTGGCGCGGGCATTATAGCTACCGCTGAACGTAATGCGTTTTTCTTCACCGCCTTGTACAGGAATAGAATATAACTGTGGTTTTCCACCTCTGTCAGAAGTAAAAACAATGTTTCGCCCATCGGGTGACCACGTTGGTTCAGTATCAATAGCGCGATTTTTCGTTAATTTTGACACAGCTCGTGAACCCAAATCCAAAATATAAATGTCTGGATTCCCATCTTTTGACAATGTCACAGCGAGTTTTGAACCATCTGGCGACCATGCCGGTGCGCCGTTGATACCAGGAAATTCCGCAACTCGTTCGCGCTGCCCTGTGGCTAAGGTTTGGGTATAAATAGCTGCAGTACGTTTCTCAAATGAAACATACGCAATACGTTTTGCATCCGGTGACCACGCAGGCGACATTAACGGCTCAATCGAAGTGGCTACCGCTTGAGCATTTGCGCCATCGGCATCCGCAACCATCAATTTATGATTACTTTGATCACCTTGTCGAGTGCTTGTAATGTAAGCGATTCGTCCGCTAAATACGCCTTTTTTACCAAGTATTTTTTCATAAATCATATCACTAATGTGATGCGCCGTTTTACGCAAATCATTCGCCGACGAAGTCATTCGATAGCCTAATAATTGCGAACCATTTGCTACGTCGAATAATTGAAATTCCACATTATACGCCCCCCCATTTGGCTGCACACGTCCAATCACAACGTAATTTTGTCCAACCGACTGCCAATCTGGAAAGTTAATCGCATCGGCTGATGTTGGTTTAGCGGGCATTCGTTGTGGCGATAACGTTTTGAAATAACCGCTGCGCGTCAAATCTGAATCGACGACGCTACTCACATCTAATGACGCTCCTTGTGAAGCGAATGGCACAATCGCAATCGGCATCGCACTTTCAATACCTTCTGTAATTTCAATCGACATTTCAGCATTCACAATTGGCGCAAAACACATTCCAATTGCAGATACTAAAACCAGTTTTTTAAATAAATTCACGGGATACCTTCTTTAACTATTTTTTATTTTGGGTCGAACACAAACGTAAAGGATTTAAACTCTTTAGCAAACAACTCTTTATCAGATGGAACAGGCAGATGACTACCAACTGCATTTTCAGCGGAACGATCGAAAATATCGTCGCCGCTGCTTTGAACAACCGTTGCATCAAGAACCGTTCCATCGGCGGATAAACGCACACGAATCGTACATTTTAAATTCGCACTTTCTGGTGGACGAACCCAACGACTATTTACTGTTCGTTTAATTTCTGCCATTGCCTTTGCTTTCGCTTCAGCTTGAGCATTTGCTGCTGCTGCCGCAGCCGCTTTTGCATTTGCAGCGGCGGCTTCTTGTCCAGCTGCTTCAATTCTTGCTTGATTTGCCGCGTCACGTTCTGCAGCTTGTTTTGCTAATGCGTCAGCGCGTGCTTTTTCATTTGCAGCACGATCAGCATCCGCTTTTGCAGCAGCTTCTTTTGCGGCTTTATCTGCCGCTTGTTTGGCTGCGGCTTCAGCTTTTGCGGCTTGCGCTTTCTCATTGGCTAATTTTTCAGCTTCGGCTTTTTTAGCCGCTTCTTTTTTGGCTTCCGCTTCAGCCATTTTTTTGGCTTCCGCTTCCGCTTTTTTCGCTTCGGCTTTTTCGGCTGCTAATTTTTCTGCTTTTTCTTTTTCAGCTGTTTCTTTTGCAGCGGCTTTTTTCGCCTCGGCTTCGGCTTTTTTTGCTTCCGCCTTTTCAGCCGCCTTTTTCGCTTCTGCTTCAGCCTGTTTAGCTTCTTTCGCGTCTGCTTTTTCAGCCGCTAATTTTTCCGCTTTTTCTTTCTCAGCCGCTTCCTTTTTTGCCTGTGCTTTTTCGGTGGCTTCTTTTTCACGTTCTGCTTTTTTTGCGTCTTCAGCCTCTTTTGATTTCACATGCTCAATCGCTTTTTTTGCTTCTTCGACCTTTTGCGCTTCAGCTTTTTCAGCGGCTATTTTTTCCGCTTTCGCCACCGCTTCTTTTTGTGTTTTTTCAGCCGCCACTTTTTTAGCTTCTTCGGCTTTCGCTTCTTTTACTTCTTCCGCCTTTTTAGCTTGCGCCTTTTCAGCATCTACCTTTTTAGCTTCTTCACGCATTGCCAATTTTTTGACTTCTGCCTTTTCCGTTGCTTGCTTTAAGGCTTCTGCTGTTTTTTCTGCCGCTTTAATTGCCGCCTGTTTTGCAGCTAAATCCTCTTTAGGTTTTGGTGGCTCGACAGGTTTTGGCGGTTCAATTTTTTTAGGCTCTTCGACAACGGGCGGTGGTGGCTCTGGTGCAATAGGAGCTGGAGGCTCAACCGGCGGCGATGGCGTAGGAATCGGTTTTTCAATAGGTGGCACAGGTTTCACCGGTGGCGGATTTAATTCAACCATTGTCGCGTGAATAATTTCCGGTTCTGGCGGTGGTGGCGGTGGCGCAGGTTTGTACAACGCACTGAGCGCAAACAAGCCTAAAAGCGTTAAATGAAACGCTAATGCCAATAAAAACGGTTTTGAAAATTTTTGATTAGCCATCTAAGCCGTTAATCATCTGATTTAGTCATTAACCCAACTGTCGGTACGCCAGCTTGTTTTAAGGTAGCCATTGTGACAACAACTGTGCCGTAATCGATATTTTTATCGGCGTTAATTAAAATTTGTGTTTCAGGTTTATTTTTTAAAACCGCTTCAATGCGTGGATAAATTTCTTCCAACGCAACCGGCTCATCTTCACCGTTACCCACATTTATAAAATAAACCCCGCCTTTTTCGCTATGTTGAATCGAAATGATGAACGGTGGCGTATCATCTTTTTGTTCAATCATCGCTGCTTGCGCTCTTGGCAAATCAACCTCAACGCCCGATTGCAACATCGGGGTAGTAATCATGAAAATAATCAGCAACACCAACGTTACGTCGATATAGGGAACGACGTTGATTTCAGCCATTGGACGACGACGACCGGCTTTTTTGTTATTTACATTCATTTGCTGTGCGCCTGTCTTTGTAATAACACGATAAATTCTTCAACAAACAATTCATACCGTCCGGTTAATCTATCCAAACGAGTTGAAAAACGGTTATAAGCAACAACGGCGGGAATCGCGGCAAATAAACCAATTGCGGTAGCAATCAACGCTTCGGCAATACCCGGTGCAACTTGTGCTAACGTCGCTTGTTTAACATTTCCCAATGCCATAAAGGAATTCATAATCCCCCAAACCGTTCCGAATAAACCCACATACGGACTGGTTGAACCAACTGTAGCAAGAAACGCTAAATGTTCATCTAATCGGTCAAGCTCGCGCAGCAATTCGATTCGCATCACTCGTTGTGCGCTTTCGACTTGCACAGCGGGTTCAACATTACCGCTCAAACGCATTCGAGAAAATTCTTTGTAACCAGCCAAGAAAATTTTTTCGATACCTTCGGGTTCGAAATCTTTTGCAGCAAGTTTGCGATAAAGTTCCGACAACGAAACACCAGACCAAAATTGCTCCTCAAATTCGTCCGTAATTTCAATGGCGCGATTGAGTTCTTTGCGTTTAGAAAAAATAAACGTCCACGATACTAACGATGCTGTGAACAGCACCAGCATCACAAATTGCACCACAAAACTGGCTTCGGTGACTAAATGAAAAATCGATAAATCAGTGTTCATTGTTTTTAATTAAAAATGCGTCAAATAAAAAATCAGGAATGGCAGTCGGTTTTAAATTGTCTACGTTAAGGCAGGCAATCCGACAGCTACAAGTGCAAAGCGTTATTTCACCGCACTTTATGGTTTGTTCAAACGTTAGGCTGGCTTTCTTTTTATGTAAAATTTCCGCGCTAACATATATTAAATCGTCGAATTTCGCTGGGCGTAAATAATCAATTTCTATATTTCTTACAGCAAAAATGATGCCCGATTTCTGGCGTAATTCATTTTGCTCAAATCCTAAATTACGCAACATTTCGGTTCGTGCGCGTTCAAAAAAGTTCAAATAGTTTGAATGATACACCACGCCGCCCGCATCGGTATCTTCGTAATAAATTCTAACAGGTAAAATAAAAGGTGTTTTCATAAATTAAATCACCAAAACAAAAATGTGGAATCACTGCAAACGCGACTTCGCTAATTTATAAACTTTGTCTTTTTCACGTTTGCCGATTGCAATAACCGACACAAAAATAATGTCATCTTCCACTTTGTAAATTAAACGATAGCCTAAACTTCGCAATTTAATTTTGTAGCAATTCGGCATTCCAGAAAGTGCTGCCGTCGGTACACGCGGATTTTGCAAGCGTTCCTGTAATTTTGACTTAAAACGTTCACGAATTGTTGCGTCGAGTTTTTCCCATTCTGCCAACGCCAATTCTTGAAAACGTAATTTATAAGTCATCGATATTGACCTCAATAAAAACGCCGTTGGAACGTTCACGGACTAATTTTTCGTCTTCTAAATCTTCCACATACGACAAAAGCTGCTCGTAATGTCGCGCCGATAATAAATAAGCTTCGGGGCGATTGTGATTCAAAATCGCAACGGCTTCGTCGTCAGCTTGTTTGATTACACCGCTAAAATTCCGTTTCAATTCACCAACACTAACACTTAACTCTGAAAAAATGTTTTCCATAAATCACTCCCAAAAAATCAAAACCCACAACGCCAAATCAATCAACAATTTTTTCGTTCCAAACATTTTCATGACTCAAATAAATCAACATTTATCGCCGCAACTTTTGGGGCGGTTAAACCAAAATGCAAATACGCCGCAGCCGTGGCAACTCGTCCGCGTGGGGTTCGCATAATAAAACCTTGTTGCAACAAATACGGTTCTAAAACATCTTCAATCGTGCCGCGTTCTTCGCTAATTGCCGCCGACATCGTGTCTAAACCGACTGGCCCGCCAGAGAAATTTTCAATCAATGTTAATAAAAATTTTCTGTCCAAACTATCAAAGCCGTTGCCGTCCACTTTTAACATGGTTAAAGCTTCCGCCGCACCGTGTTCGGTGATGATGCCGTTACTTTTGACTTGAGCAAAATCGCGCACCCGCCGCAATAACCGATTTGCGATACGAGGTGTGCCGCGTGAACGTTTGGCGATTTCAACTGCGCCTTTTGGTTCGATGCCGATTTTTAAAACCTGCGCCGAACGGGTGACAATATGCGTTAATTCTTCAACCGTGTAAAAAACCAAGCGTTGCACAATTCCAAATCTGTCGCGCAATGGCGAAGTCAACAAACCTGCGCGAGTCGTTGCACCAATTAACGTAAACGGCGGCAAATCAATTTTAATCGACCGCGCCGACGCACCTTCACCAATCATCAAATCAAGCTGATAATCTTCCATTGCAGGATATAAAATTTCTTCAACGGCGGGACTTAAACGGTGAATTTCATCGATAAACAGCACGTCATGTTTTTCTAAATTCGTCAGCAACGCCGCTAAATCACCGGCTTTTTCCAAAACGGGCGCGGCAGTTTGACGCAAATTCACGCCCATTTCGTTGGCGATAATTAACGCTAACGTGGTTTTTCCTAAACCTGGCGGCCCAAAAATTAACGTGTGGTCGAGAGCTTCTTTTCGCGCCATTGCTGCTTCAATAAAAATTGCCATCTGCGTGCGGCATTCTTCTTGTCCAACATAATCCGCTAAATGTTTTGGACGCATTGCACGATCATGTCCTTCTTCGCCCTGCCCTGCATTCGCCGTAATTAAACGATCTTCTTCAATCATCTTGTTTTAAATAACACATTAAATACTCACTAAATTTATATCATCAAAATTTCACTGCCATCGCAACCAAATAAATTTAACGCAGTGCAGCGTTTTTATAAACTAATCGATAACCGATTGCTCGCAGTTTGATTTTGTAACGCGCTTTTTGACCCGATAATTTCGATTGCGCGTGATGTGGATTTTCCAACCGTTCTGCTAATTTTTGTTTGAATTGTTCACGAATTGTTGAATCCAAGGATTGCCACTCTTTCCATGCGATGGGGCGAAAATCAAAATCCCAGCGTCCACAAAGCCAAATCAATCTCGATAAATATCACTACGATGCCCAATTTTAATGACGTTAATGATTAGAACGGCGTTTTCAATACTGTAAATCACCCACTCGAATTCGATATAACTCCTAAGGCTTGCTCGGCTTCTTTTACATCGATTTCGTCTTGGTAAATTTCAAATAGCATTCCCAAAAAATCATCAACCGATTTACCCACAACAGCCGCCATATTGGCTAGTTGTGTTTCGTTATATTCGCTGATTTGTATCATCAAAACCTCCAAAAAAATCAAAATCTCAACGCTCACCAAGCCAAAACAAAAGGGAAAAATACTGTCGCTACCTACCTAACCAACCGAACATAATCGCTATAGCTCTTACTGTAGCCGTTCGAATAGCTAAGGACGAAATCGACACCCCACGCATTGTTACTATTGAAAGCATTAGGCGAAGAAGACCAAAACCAATCAGTTTGCGTGTTTGGAAAATAAGTTGTGTCGATAGCTGGTATATTACCTAATTTCACAATACCTAATAGCTCATCTTTTGTTGGCAATCGCCAGTCGCTTGCACCACATAACCCTTCCGAATTTACATCAATTACAAAACCATTGGCATTCGTTATCGCTGCGTAAAATTTGGGATCATAATCAGACGTATAATTCGTGTAAGTTTTAGCCATGTCACGCAAACCGCCATTCGTTTTAACTTCCCAAATCAAACCTGTGTCGTTGTCTTTGGTGCAAGCCCAATCGGTGGGTTTATTCCCTAAAACTGGATTAACGGGACAATCTTCTTCGCCTTCCAACGCGCCACTGTTACAAACTTTGCTGTAAGCATTCACTGGAGTGGCTACAACATCAATCGTTTTTGATAAAATGGTACTCGTTAAAGCGGGTGTGCCGTTGTCTTTAGCGGTTGCCGATAATGCAAATTTACCAACGGTGGTGTAAGTGTGTGTGAATGTGAGTATTTCATCATTTGTTGCTGTTTGCATTTCTGCTTTTGAGCCGTCTTTCCAATCAACTGAAATTGAGCGCAGATTGCCGTCAACATCTGAGGCTTTGAGTTGCAAGGTATAAACTTTGTATTGTTCGACTGAATCGTCGCCGCTCACCAATGTTAATGTTGGAGCGTTATTTATTTTGCTTGAAACGCTGTAATTGCCGCTAGAAACTTTGCCTTGCAACGCATTTTTCGCGTTGTAAATTCCGACTTTGTACGTTTGTGAGCCAGTTGTATAAATTGCCCGCGATAACGAATAACTGGTTTTGGCTCCTGTCATCGACGCTAAACCTTTACCCAAATCGATTTTGACTTTATTACCTGCGGTTAATGGCGCGTTTAACGTCGCGGTAAATTTAAACATCGTTCCCGCTGTTGCAGAAGTTGGCGTGACGCTAATTTTGGTAATTTTCGGTGTAACAGTTACAGCGTAAACATTCCCGACAAAAGCAAACATCAATCCTGTTGTTAAAAATAGTTTCTTCATAAATTCCTTCTCTAAAATTATAGCTTCTGCAATTTTCCAAAATGTAACGCCCCTAATAAACCGACTTCAGGCTGCATACAAACATTTATGGGCATTTTTTCCAATGCGCCACGATAACGTCCTTTTGCTAAAAAACCTTCCAAAAACGTTCCCTGTTGCAAGAACGGCAAACATTTTGCTGCAATGCCACCAGCCAAATAAACGCCGCCATAAGAAAGACATTTCAAGGCTAAATTCCCCGCTTCTGCGCCATAAATTTTGGCAAAAAGTTGCATTGCTGCGCGGCACAATTCATCACCATTTTCCATTGCGAATAAACTAATCGCTGCTGCCTTATCGTTGGCATTTTGTAATCGTGTTTCTAATTCGGGAGAAATTTCTGGATATTGCGTGTGTCTTAAAAAATCAAAAATCGCTTCAATACCAACGCCCGATACTAAACGCTCATAACTAACGTGTTCAGGATAACGAGTTTGCATAAATGAGAGTAACGCAATTTGCTGGGCATCTGTTGGCGCGAAATCGGTATGCCCGCCTTCATTTGCAATAACGTGATGTTTTGCGCCATCGTAAAAAACAATCGCCTCACCTAAACCAGTTCCCGCCGCTAAAATAGCGCAATTTCCAATTTGAACTTCTGCGTTAGAATTTAGAGAAACAAAATCACTTTTAGGTAATGATAAAATTCCCCATGCGGCGGCTTCTAAATCGTTAATTAAAATTACATTTTCTGTTTTTAACTGTTTGGAAATTTCATCGCATTTTAATTTCCACGGCAAATTTGTTGTTTCGCAATCACCATTCATAATCGGTCCCGCCACACCTAAGCAGACCGATGTGAATGTCAATTCATCGCCAGCAAAAACACAAAGACTTAAAAAATTGGTTAATAATTCTTGGAAGGTGTTGTAATTCGCGCTGTCAAAATGCTGTTTAAATACCGTTTTTTCGCCATCAAAAATAGCCAATAAAGTTTTTGTTCCGCCAATATCACCCGCCAAAATCATAAATTTTCGTTCCTTAAAGTTTTAAAAGTGTTTTTGCTTTAATTGTTCAATTTTTGAATTCGCTTGAACATAATTTTGAACCGCTAAATCAAATTTTTGCGCGACGCTGCTAAAGGATTGCGACGTAATTTCAAATTGTTTGCTGTAATCGCGCCATTTCAAAAAAGTCGTTTTTTCATCCGCCATTAAATCATCTTCAAGAGAAGCACTGACTTTGCCGTCATTTTCCAAATTCTTGCGCCATTGTAAAAACGATTCACGAGTGAAAATGTATTTATCCATTGCCGCTTCGTTGATGAATTTTAACGCGCCTTCCGCATTGGCACGAGCATTCACGGCTGACATGAATTGAATTGGTGCGCTAATGTAATACGCAGGAATGCTGGCATAACTGGCAGGATTTGCGGCGGTATCAAAAGCAGAAGCCGGCGCACTTCGCATTGTCATTGGACCAACCAGCGGTAAAACTAAATACGCACCTTGTGGAACACCCCAAACAGCAAGTGTTTGATCAAAATCTTCGTCATTTTGTTCAAGTCCGAGCTGTTTAGCGACATCAATAAATCCACCTAAACCCACTGTAGAATTCACTGTGAAACGCCCTAAATCTGACGCGCTTTGCGGTAATTTGGCTTGTAATAAATCATTTAAAACAACATTGATGCCTTTTAAATTATTAAAAAAATTGAACACGCCTGTTTGTACAAATTGTGGTGTAACAAATTTATAACCATTCGCTATCGGTGCTGCAAAATAAGCATCTACATTATTGTTAAAATCATACATCGAACGGTTAAAACTTTCGTAAGGATCATTCGATTTCGTTTGAGCCGCCACATTCGACACGAATAACGCGCCACAAATAAACGTTGCCAATGTTTTTTTAATCATTTCTTTGCGTCCTCACTGTTTCGCATAATTATCAATTTTTTCGTTAATTTTCGTAATTAAAGAGTCAAAACCATCACGTTGTAAAATTGCAGTATATTCTGAGCGTTTCAATGCTAAATCGCTCACGCCATTTGCAATAATGTTAATAATACGCCAACTTGCGCCTTTTTCTTTCAGCATATAATCAAATTTAACTGGTTTATCATCCGGAATCGTTAAATGTGAATGAATTACTACGCCGCCCATTTTAGTTTCTTCTTCGGAATCAATCTCAAAGGATTCACCACCAAACTCTTTAAAATTATGCGCGTAAGAAGCAATGCTTAATTTACTGAATACATCCGTTAATTTTTTTTGCTGTTCTTCAGAAAGTTTTTCCCATTCTTTACCAACAACAATTCTAGCGATTTTGGGCAAATCATGACTGTTCGAAACAGCCGGCTCGAGTTTATCATAACGTCCGTTATAACCCAGTTTTTTACCCTCTTTCATCACTTGGACTAATTCGGTTTGAAAATTATCAACAATTTGCCGTGCCGTCGCGACTTCTTCTTGTGCGAAAACGGAGGATGTAAACAAACTACTTAATAAAAAAGTAACGATGGCTAATTTTTTGAACTGCATAATCATGCCTCTGAATTTTAGTAAATGTGATGAGCGCGAAAAAAACCGCGCCCACTTTTTGAGTTTTATTTTGTATGTTCAACCGTTATTGGAATGCCGGCGAACGTTGATGACGTATTCGATGTTGGCGCGGCGGTATTGACCATTTTACCGTCTGTTTTTATACCACGAATTGAAGTTAAAAGTGCTTTAATTGGATGTTTCAACATATCTTCAACCGCCGTCGCTTCATAACCACAATGCGCCATACAACTCGCACATTTTGGATTATTCACGCTGCCATAATTATCCCACGGCGTAGTATCGAGCAATTCTTGGAATGTTGCCGCATAACCTTCATCCGCTAATAAATAACACGGTTTTTGCCAACCAAAAACGTTGCGCGTCGGGTTCCCCCAAGGCGTGCAATTATAATCTTGATTACCAGCTAAAAAGTCCAAATATAAAGACGAATGATTGAGTTGCCAGCCACGATTTTTTCCTAATTTGAAAATGCCACGAAACAATTCTTTAACATCAGTGCCTTTAATAAAAACATCTTGTTTTGGTGCGTGTTCGTAACTGAAACCCGGTGCGATTGTAATCCCTTCAACGCCTAATTCTGTCGCGTAATCTAAGAATTCAGCCACTTCAGGGGCGGTTTCACCTTGAAAAAGTGTACAGTTAATGGTGACGCGAAATCCTTTACCTAACGCCAATTTAATCGCTTCAACAGCGCGGTCAAAAACGCCTTCTTGGCAAACAGACGCATCATGACGCGCTTGCATTCCATCCAAATGAATTGAAAATGTTAAATAAGGTGACGGTGTGTAATCGTCAATCCGTTTTTTCAAAAGTAGCGCGTTTGTACACAAATAAACAAACTTTTTGCGTGCAATCAATCCCGCTACAATTTGCGGCATTTCCTTATGAATCAATGGCTCACCACCTGGAATTGAAACCATTGGCGCACCGCATTCATCAACGGCTTGCATACATTCTTCAAACGATAAACGTTTATCTAAAATGTCATCGGAATAATCAATTTTGCCACAGCCTGCACATTCTAAATTGCATCGGAATAATGGTTCTAACATCAAAACGAGCGGGTATTTTTTCGCACCTTTAAGTTTTTGTTTAATTAAATAACTACCTACTGCCCATTGTTGACGTAATGGAACGCCCATAAATTTTCTCCAAAAAATGATAAATAATACCGATGTCGTAATTTAACAACAAATAATCTGACTTGAAAAATCAGTATGTTATGAAAAAAGTGTGTGCTTTCATACATTTAACTTCTTTTTGTGTAGAATACCTTTTTTTCAAGTTTGACTCCAGTTTTTGAAAAACTTTGTCGCATAACAGTTCAATTTATTGAAATAAGCTACTGTTTTTACTGAAAATGAATTTTACAACTCTGTGACTTTCGGTAATTAACAACAAAACAACATGATTTTGCAAATAGCCAACAAACAGTCTATGATTACGCATATATTATTCCCTCTTTTAACTTACAAACTCGCGATTTCAAACTTCAAAATGACGAACGAAACTCAAACCGTTTTAGACAATTCAAAAACGTTGCTCGAATTGTCCGATAATCAATTTCAAGCCTTTTTGCTTGACGGTGTTTCTCGAACTTTCGCATTAACGATTCCACAGCTGCCTAAAGCCTTATTTCCTGCGGTTGCAAATGCTTATTTATTGTGTCGCATTGTTGATACGATTGAAGATGAAGTATCGCTTTCGCCTGAACAAAAGCATTATTTTTGCACTGAATTTATTCGTGTTGTGAAAACTAGCGAAAGTGCCGAAACATTTGCTTTAAAACTTGCACCGTTGCTTTCAGAACAAACAATTCCTGCTGAACATCAGTTAATTCAAGTGATTCCGCGCGTCATTCAAATCACGCATAGTTTTGAACCGATTCAAGTTAAAGCGTTATCTGAATGTGTTGAAACAATGGCGAAAGGAATGCCAATTTTTCAAGCGCAAAATTTGCATGATGGATTAGAAACGTTGGCGGATATGAACCGATATTGTTATTACGTTGCCGGTTGTGTGGGCGAAATGTTAGCGAAATTATTCTGTCATTATTCACCTGAAATCGCGGAACATGAAACCGAGTTGCTGAAATTGTCGGTTTCATTTGGGCAAGGTTTGCAAATGACGAACATTTTGAAAGATATTTGGGACGACGCGCAACGGGGGGTTTGTTGGTTGCCGCAAGATATTTTTACTGAAACAGGTTTTGATTTAAAAAATTTAACACCCGAAACGAATGATGTCGCCTTCAATGAAGGTTTATCGCGTTTGATTAGTGTCGCGCAGGAACATTTGCACAATGCGTTACGTTATACCTTATTGATTCCCGCACACGAAACAGGGATTCGCAAATTCTGTTTATGGGCGTTGGGCATGGCTATTCTAACGCTGCGGAAAATTAAAAGTAATTTGCAATTTAACCGTTCGGAACAAGCTAAAATTACTCGTAATAGCGTAAAAGCCACAATTATCAGCACTAATTTAGCGGTACGCAGTGACTTTTTACTTAATGTTCTTTTTAACCTTGCTAGTCGTGGTCTAACAACGCCCGATTGGTCTTATTCAAACAAATAATGATTTTTAAGGATGACTTTCATGTTTAAAGAATCTCAAGATAACACATCGCATTCTCCAGCGAGTTCAGCAACACCTATCCATTCTAAAGCCTACAATTTAGATAATGCCATTCAACAAGCACAAGATAAATTATTGAGTTTGCAAAATGCGGAAGGTTATTGGGTTTTTGAATTAGAAGCTGATTGCACCATGCCAGCTGAATACATCATGATGATGCACTATATCGGTGACATTGATGACGTATTACAAGCAAAAATGGCGGTGTATTTGCGTTCGCGTCAATCAAACGATGGAAGTTATCCGTTATTCACAGGTGGAAAAGGCGAAATTAGTTGTAGCGTTAAAGTTTATTATGCGTTGAAAATGGCGGGCGATGATATTAACGCGCCGCACATGATAAAATTGCGGGAATGGATTTTAGCGCAAGGTGGCGCGGCAAAAGCTAACGTTTTTACGCGCATTGCCTTGGCGACATTTGAACAATTACCGTGGCGCGGTGTCCCGTATATTCCGGTTGAAATTATGTTATTTCCAAAATGGTTTCTCTTTCATTTGGATAAAGTTTCATATTGGTCACGCACTGTCATGATTCCGCTGTTTATTATTTGCACTTTGAAAGCAAAAGCAAAAAATCCGAATAACGTTAGCATTTTGGAATTATTTGTCACACATCCAGATGAAGAACAGCATTATTTTCCTGAACGCACAATGCTTAACAAATTCTTTTTAGGTTTAGATAAATTGGGACGCATGACGCGCCCATTGATTCCTAAAAATGCTAATGAATTAGCGATTGAAAAAGCGCGAGTTTGGATTGTTGAGCGGTTAAATGGTGAAGATGGCTTAGGTGCGATTATGCCGGCAATGGTTGGCGCGTATGAAGCATTACTTTTGTTAGGTTATGATAAAAATCATGAATCAGTTGTTATTGCCCGCAAAGCGATTGATAAATTATTGGTAATTAACGAAAAAGATGCGTATTGCCAACCCTGTTTATCGCCTGTTTGGGATACTGGATTGAGTGCGTTAGCATTGGAAGAAATTCAAAAATCTCACATTCAACCAAAAATCGAAAACAGTTTAAATCGCGCTTACGATTGGCTGAAAACAAAACAATTACACGACGAACCCGGTGATTGGCGGATTTCACGTCCAAATGCAAAAGGAGGTGGCTGGGCATTCCAGTTTAACAATCCGCATTATCCAGACGTTGACGACACGGCAGTCGTTGCATTTGCAATGGCAGAATCTCAAAATTCAAAATCACATGACGATTCAATTCATTTAGCCACGCGCTGGATTATGGAAATGCAATCGAAAAATGGTGGTTATGGCGCATTTGATGTTGATAATACTTACTATTATTTAAACGAAATTCCATTTGCTGATCATGGCGCATTACTCGACCCGCCGACTTCGGACGTGAGCGCACGTTGTGCGATGTTAATGGCAAAAGTCGCGCAGAATCATCCTGAATACGCCGAACCATTAGAACGCACAATTGCCTATTTACGCACAGAACAAGAAGCCGATGGCTCATGGTTTGGGCGTTGGGGAACAAATTATATTTATGGAACTTGGTCAGTTTTAATCGCATTAGAACAAACAAATTTACCAAAAACCGACCCTTTATTCACCAAAGCAGCGGCATGGTTAAAAAGCGTACAACGCAGTGATGGCGGTTGGGGTGAAGATAATTTCAGCTATCATGATACGAATTTTAGCGGCAAATATCATTTCAGCACCGCATTCCAAACAGCATGGGCAGTATTGGCATTATGTGCGGCGGGCGAAGGTAAAAGCCCTCAAGTTAAAGCGGGAATTGATTTCATTTTACGCACGCAACAAGCGGATGGCGTATGGAATGACAAATGTTTCACCGCGCCAGGGTTTCCAAAAGTGTTCTATTTGAAATATCATGGTTACGATAAATTTTTTCCTTTGTGGGCATTGGCTCGCTATCGTAACGAATTGGATAAAAAGTGATTACTGGAATTATTGTTGCCCTTTCTGAAGAATTAAGTACCTTAAAAACCTTGCCAAATGGACTGTGGGAACGCGGTATGCGGCGCGGGAAATTTATTTTCATCACCGATGATATTATTCTAATGTATTCCGGTGCGGGTGCAGAAAATGCCCGTAAAGCTGCAGAATTTTTAGTTTCAAAAGGTGTAACGCAATTGATAAGCTGGGGTTGTGCAGCAGCATTAAGCCCAGATTTAAAAATGGGTGATTTAGTTCTAGCCGACAGTTTATTAAACAGCGATGGCTTAGAAATGCCGGTTAATGCGGCATGGCATCAACACGCAAAAACTATTCTAGGTTCTCAAGTAGCCATTTATAAAGGCGCGTTAATCGCCAGCGATAAAATAATTTCGACAGCAAAAGAAAAACAAGCTCTTCATGAAAAAACCGGAGCAATTGCATTAGATATGGAAAGCATTGCAATTGCTGAAATCGCCCAGCATTACGCGCTGCCATTTTTAGCGATTCGCGCAATTGCCGATCCTGCGTCAATGGATTTGCCACTTGCCATTTCTAAATCATTAAATGAACACGGCGAAGTTGACATTCCAAAAATTATTGCTTCTCTCGTTTTCAATCCCAAGGAAATACCGCATTTAATTCAACTTGCACAGTATTTTCAGCTCGCTAAAAATACACTTTCTAATGTTGCCAAACAAATCCCACTTCTCAAAACGTATGAAAATCCGTAATTTTGATATTTATTAACGATGAGCATCGTTTTATCTACAATCTACCTGAAAAATCTCATCATTTTTGCGCTAAAATAGTTGTTAACAGCCACGATAAAAAATGGCGCACAATTTAGGTAACTTTTAAACGTGAATTTAAAATTAACAAACACTTTGAAAACGCGATTGCCCACAGAAAACGGCGATTTTATTCTGCATTATTATCAAACAAATCAAGATAGCAAAGAACATTTGGCTTTAGTCAAAGGTTGTGTCGCTGAACAAGAAAACGTTCCAGTGCGCGTGCATTCGGAATGTTTTACCGGCGATGTTTTTGGTTCACGCCGTTGTGATTGTGGCGAACAGTTGACGCTAGCAATGCAAGTTATTGAACGAGAAGGTTGTGGCGTTGTGATTTATTTACGTCAAGAAGGACGGGGAATTGGATTATTTGATAAGTTACAAGCCTATAATTTACAAGATAAAGGACTTGATACTGTTGATGCTAATTTAGCATTGGGGCATTTAGCTGATGAACGTGAATATGACGTAGCCGCTGCAATTTTAAATGACTTAAAAATTCGTTCAATTAAATTGCTTACCAATAATCCAGCAAAAATTTCTGCACTTGATGCTTTAGGTATTAACGTTACGGCGCGTATGCCGCTAGAAATTATGGCAAATAATGACAACGCCGATTATTTGAAAACCAAAGTAACTAAAATGGCGCATTTATTGAGCCAATAAATGGAACAGCAGAATTATTGGCAATCGTTCACAAAATTTAAAACCTAGAAGAGAAAAATTATGCGCCATTTGATTTTATTGAGTTTATTTCTATTTTCATTTACCGCAAGTGCCGTTGAAAGCGATGCACCACCACGTTTAGAACAAATACCTGATGTTCCAGAAGCACCAAAACAAGTGAAAAGCGGCGAAACATTAGAACCCGACATTACAATCGTTCGAAAAGGAAAAAAGACCTTTCAGGAATATCGGCGCAACGGACGTTTGTATATGGTGAAAGTCGTACCAGATGTTGGTTTACCGTATTATTTACGCGATACAGATGGCGATGGAAAAATGGACGTAAGAACGAATGAACTCGACCGTGGTGCAGACGTACAAATGTGGAATTTACTGGAATGGTAAGTTAATTTTTGAAAGTATAATTTTGTAAACTAAGCGACTTTAGCCATTTTTCACCGTCTTTCTCTTTAAGCATGGCAATTGTCGCAGCACTTCCGGCAACAACACATAAATCTGCCACAACACTCACAGCGGCTAATTTTTTTACGGGATAACCTGTTTTCGGATTCAAAATATGCCCATAACGCACACCATCAATTATCATACAACGCTCGTAATCGCCACTGCTTGCTAATGCACCCGTTTTTAGTCCTATGGTTTTCCAGACCTTTGTTTTGTCACGCGGATGTTGAATTCCAACGCGCCAAGGTTTGCCATCCGGGTGTGCGCCAATAACTTTTATATCGCCCCCTAAATTTACAATTCCATGTAATACACCGGCATTTAAGCACAGTGTCGCTGCTCTATCTACCGCATATTCTTTGACGATTCCGCCAAAATCAATTTCCATTTCAGGTTGTGAAAATGTCAGAATAGAATTTGCAAGCTGCAATTTTTGCCAACCAATTTTTGTTAATAAAGACTGAATAACTTTATCATCAGGCAAACTGTTTTTATCGAACTGCCATGCTTGTCGTAAAATTCCAGATGTAATATCAAACAAACCATCGCTTAATTCATAACAGGTTTTCGCGTAATTTAATAACCCTTCGGTTTCTGCATCGACTAGAATCGAACGACCTAACCCAGCAACTTGATTGATTTGAGAAAGAAAACTCTCCGCTCGATAACGCGAGTATTTATGTTCTAAACGCCGAATATCGGCAATGATTTTTTGAGCGATTTTTTGAGCAACGAACTCGTTTTCCGTATAAATTTGTAATTCACACGGACTTCCCATTGCTGAGAAAGTGAAATGTTCAAAACGCATACGACCACGTCGCAGATAACGCGCCTTCGCGTGGTAGTTGATAGCCGTTCACATCATCATGAACTGGTTGTAACCATTCAAAACTGAGTCGATTTCCCTGCAAACTACCATTCGGCATTGAAGCGTTAATGCCAAAACCGACATCAACAAAACGTCCGCCATAATTTTGCCCGTAATCCATTGCGCCAATTTGATGGTAAACGCCCCGATACGCACCTTGTAACGAACCTTGCAGCGTATAAACACCTCGCACAGAAGCCGCCAACCAATTTGTCCAATTGTAACTTCCCCAACCGGTTGCTTGAAAAATATCACCCAACACAAAACCTGCTTTGTTGTGCGATTCCAAACGTTTTGTGCCGTTCAATTGTGCGCCAAATGACCAATCATCAACATTCACGGTGTACGTTAGCGCGGGTTTAAAATCCCACGTTCCACTACCTAATTGCATTCCATAATGAATAAAACCTAAATCAAATTTATGTGTATCACGCAATTGAATTCCAGAATCGCCCGTTGGAGCCGTAACGCCTAAACTTATATTGAGTTGTTGATTGGATAATTTTAGTAAATTAAATAGCGCGTACATTCCCGTATCACCTATGCCACCGGTTGTATGTTCATGTGCAGAATGCACAATCGCCGCCCCTAACGCATCCGTCATCATATTTGGTGTTGGTGGCGCACCGTTTAATGCTCGCATCGTCATGTGCATATCCATAAATTGCGGCATTAACATTAACGTTAACCAGTCGGTTGGTGCGTACATCAAATCAAGCATGTGCATATTCATGCTCATTTCATCAGGAGTAACGAAACATTTTCGAGGCTCACAACCGTTGTTAACGATAGTCGCATCACTTATAACGTTAGTTCGATTTTGGGTTGTTCCAGCTTGATTAGCGTACATATAACGATAACTAATCATCACATCGCCCGCATTTGGCAAAACGTGGTCAAACATAACACCTGCCGGCACGCTCGCTCTATGATGAGCATGATGCGAATGTTCAGTATGATTTGAATTCGCCATCGATAAAGTAGCTAAATCGACTTTCAAAGCCGCATTAACTAAATAACCATCGAAATCTGCGTAATTGCCTTCGCCTCCGCTCCCTAATTTTAAAGCTCCGGCGTGCGTGTAATACTCCGCGCCCGCTTGAAGTTCTAAACCTTTAGCGAATTTTTTAGTGACCGTTAAACCACCACTTAACGCGCCATAACCCGATAAACGGTAATCACTCGAATAATTTTGCGGTAATAATTTTGAATCAAAAGTAGTTTTGTTTCCGGCTTGTTTTGTTAAAACATAAGGTGTGTAAAAATCAGCGGCATTCTGTGAATAATAACGCACGCGCGGGGTTATCGACCAACCATCACCGAGCGACTGAATCCAATCGCTTGAAATGGTATGGGCTTGAATGCCCCAATCATCATGATAAAAACGATAATCTAAATGTAACGAGGCATCAAATCGGGCAACGTGTTGAACGTAACGCAAATTTTCTGTCCATTGCTGACGCTCATCAGGACGCTGCTCTAAAAATGCGAACATTTTGGCATTTAATTCACCGTTTTTACCTATTTTTTGCATCGGATCAACAAATAAAATAGCAGTAGTTTTATACGGATTCGCCATATAACCATTACTTACCGTGTAACTCACACTACCTTCAACAAGTGCTGCTTTGTTAAGAACTTGTGTTAATCCTAAACTTCCAGACCAGTCTTTTTTTTGACCTTTAACAAATTTATTTTTCAATTTCCCCAATGTTTTTAAATCTTTGATGTAGTCAAAAGCATCATGATCCAAAGTTGCATCGGTTTCACTCGCGGTATAACTTGCACCAAAATTCACGCTCGTTAATTTTTGGTTAAAGTCCAACCGTCCGCCGATATTCCCGAAACTGGAATTGTAATCATTTTCTGCTGACGTTCCCGCGCCAATATCTAAACTGGCTTCATCCCAATCGTAACCAAATCGCAAATCACCTTGTTTGCGGGTTTCGGGTGAAGCGGTAGAAAGCGTATGAACAAGTTGATTATTTTTTGTGAATTTTGCGGTTTTTAAATCTTGTTGCAATGGATTAAATTGGCTATCCACATAAACCGCATCATTTTGTAAATAGGGCGACGCGCCACTGAGAATATTTTTTTTAGCATCAATCACACGTTGACGATTTCCCGCAAACGCTAATGGTGCAGTTGTGACGGGCGTTGCACCACTCCAGGTATCTTGCGTGTAATTGAACGCTAAACGCACACGGTCGGCGAGTTTAAGTTTGGTATTAGTTTGAATGCTATCGACTTGAATCGGTTTGAAACCACTTTGCGCGTTAAATAAATTTCGTGCGCCGTCTTCATAATGTCCATATTGAAAACTGGCTTCTTCTTCGCTTGCGTAAGTCGTTGTTAAAGGCAAGGCAAGAGCGGCAGCGATTAACAGAGCCAAGCTGTTTTTTTTAGTAACAGCCACAACCGCCTCCACCACTTTGTCCTCCGCCAGAAGCGGCTTCACGACTTCCGTATTGATGCGAACGAAGACTACTTTGCAATGGCGCAACGTCTAAACGCATTTCAGATTTCGCTAACGTGCCGCGCTCCCACGGTGAAACAGAACTACAACCCCATAAAAAAATAATCGGTAAAAGGTAAAAAAAACGGTACATTGTTTATTTTTCAGCCAACAATTGAGCGATTTCCTGTTTCAATTCTTCCGTTTCCCCATCTCTAAAACCTTGATGAATGTGTCGAATAACACCGTGTTTGTCGATTAAATAGGAAGTGGGCATAGCTTGCACATCGAAACTTTTTGCACATTGCTCACCACCATGATTGGCAATCGTAAATTTCGACGGATGATGACCTAAAAAGGCGAGCGCATCATCAACTTTTTCATCTAAATTCACGCCAACTATATGTAATCCTTGTTCGCCAAATTCATGTGTGAGTTGATTTAAAAATGGAAATGACTGCATACATGACGTACACCATGATGCCCAAAAATCCACATACAAAACTTTTCCTGTATATTCGTGAATGTGTACAGGGGTATTGTTAAGTGATGTCAGCACGCAATCCGGTGAGTTTTCGTTAATTGTTGCCGCATACGAATTTGAAAAAAACAGCGTTGCTATTAAAAATAAAAATTGTTTCATACCGAAATGTTAATAACGTGTAATCGTTGTTTCAGTGTGATTGCCACCGCTTTCGCAATGGTATTCAATCGAATAACTGACAATCCCTACGCCGTTTTTATCAACGGTAATTCGATATTGCCCTTGACCTTGATAAATTTCCACTCCACCACGGCTTGGCGTAATCGTTGTTGCAAAATTGCCTTTTGCTACTTGTGCGCTAATCAATGGCATCGCGTCAGAAGAACTGATTTTGAAGTACATTTTATCTGGAATCATGTCGCCATCGGCATCGCAAGAAACAGCTAAAAAGTCTGTCGCTGAAGCCTCGGCTGGTAAAACACCACTATAATCGTGAGCAAAACTGTTAAACGATAAACCCGCTAACATCAAAAAAATAAAACGTTTCATTTATATAATTCCTAGCGTTATTGATCTTGAATCGTTTGCAACGATGATGTTTTCGTTTCAATGCCACTTGTATTTAAACAGCTATATTGAAAACGATAATTTCTAGCTGTGTTGATAGGGCTATTTACCATTATAGAATAATCGCCATTTCCGCCTTGCATTACTAACAGTTCGCCTGTGGTGTTAAGCGCGTTTTGTCCTTTTATAATTTGAGCAGTTAAATTTCCTGAAGGCGGTGTTTCAATGACGGATGCCGCAGAAATTGACTTTGTAATTGCGGTTTTATTGGTAATTTTTAGTTTTAAACTGCTAGTATCACCTGTTGTTTTGCTTTTGCTGCATTTGATTGTGTATGTTTTAGTTTTTCCAGTAGTTAATGAACCTGATACAGTCGAAGAACCAGTGGTCACTTTACCAACGGAATTTAAACACTGGTATTGAACAGAATATGTTTGTGGATTTTTTAACGTCGAATCGGTGCCTATCGTATCAATCTTTAAACTATACGAACCATTTCCACCTTTTAAACTCAAATCTTTATTACTGCTTGCCGCAATTTTTGAAACCGTCGAACTGAGTTTAGCTATTGTTAGCGTTACATTTAAGAACTGCGGCACTGTTTTCAAATCCGATAAAGGTTTTAATTCTGGTGGTGTATCAATGACAGTCATAGCAGGAATAGTTGTAATGGGAGAAACCGCTACAACAGACGTTTCTGCTACGGCATTTTCGAGTAATTTAAAATTCAAATGATCGGTTTCACCCGAACAAGTAACTTTAAAATAATCCGTTGCACCAACTACAGTAGTTAAATTTTGTGAGCCAGAATCTAAAGCAAATACGCTTTCAACGGAGCTTAGAACGATTAGCGATAACAACGTTTTTTGAGCTATTTTTTTCATGCAGAAAATCCAAGATAAATAACAGAACGATTAGTGCGTATTATCGCGCATTTTTGATTGATTTGTATTTTGGAAATCGGCGCATTTCTGAAACACGCCGATTATTCACGGCGAAGAATTATTTAATTGGTGTTGGCCAATATAACGCATTTGCACCAGCTGGATATTTAGCCGATGAAATGGGTAAATAATTGTCAATATCTTCATTGCTTGGTTCGATATACACGGTGTCGTAATCTGTCTCAGCCGCGCACGAAATTTTATCTGATGTGCCACTTCCAGTGTCCCAACCTTTTTGAGTGCGGTCAATTACACCATTGTTAACATCTATTTTTTCAGCATTGAAACCTTTTGTTCCTGGTAATGGATTTTTTACTAAATCACGATTCACGGTTAATGTTGACCAGTAGATAGGAGAAGAATTTTCACTTGGCATTACAACATTATCGTTAAATTTAACGGTTTTGTGACCGATCCATAAATCAACACGACTTGGACTGGTGTACGATTTCACACCTTTTTCACACCAGTTTGCAACGGCAACACGAATTTTTAATGCTTTCGCACAGGATTCTGGTTTGAATTGAAAAGCGTTAATACCAAATGGCGATAAACCGGTTGTGCTAATGTCTGAACCGTCGGCTTTTTTTGCACTTTCTAACAAAGGCAAACTATTGAATGGTGATGTACCACTCCAACCTTGCCAACCACGCACATTACCTTTTCCATCGACGACTGGAATTGTATTTGCGAATAACGTGCCACCTGATGTTACAACAGATAATGCCGCTTTTAGTGGTGTCGTATCAGCGGTTGAACCAACAATATCATTGGCAAGATTAGGAATAACTGTTTCTTCGCCTGTTGTAAATCCTTTCACTTCTGCCGTTGTGGCTGTTGCAGCGGCTGCCGGTTTTCCTTTGCTACCACGAATAATCACGTCAGCGAAATTAGGCGAATTCGGAAAAATGGCACTAATAGCAATAACATCTTTGTGCGGCTGTCCGTTGCCTTCACCACCAACATTTGAATTACAACCGTGACCAATCGAAACCGCATTCCATGTTTTTACAGTTCCTTCTGTAATAGCATCTTTAAATCCCGCGTGCGCGTGTGCTACTTGTACTGTTCCAGCTAATAAAGCCAAAGATGTTAAAGTTTTAAATGTATTAGTCATCTCTTAATCCTAAAATTTATTTTTGATTATTTTGCAAAGTTAAAACACGTTGAATTTTAACGTGCCACTATTCACTTTTAGCAGAATGCACGCCAGTCGTATTTTTTAATCTCAACACATTGTAATAATTCAACAAAATAAAATAAAAAATGATTTTCAGTCTTATGGATAAAATGTAAAAAATGCGTGATATGACATAAAAAATAAAAAAGTGTGTGATATGCCACACCTAATAAATTTAAAAAAACTGTTCAACTTATTTTGAGAGGAATAGCGATAATGAAGCGTGTACCTTGATTAAGTTCAGATTCTACGGTCAATGTACCGTTGTGTTTTTCTATAATTTCGTAAGCAATCGACAAACCTAATCCGGTATTATCACGAGTTGTTTTGGTTGTAAAAAAAGGAGTAAAAACCTTTTCCTTAACGGCTTTCGACATTCCAGAACCTGTATCAGCAATTGTAATAATTGCATTTCCATTAAGTTTTGCGGTCGTAATAATAATGGAGCCTGTTTTTGAAATAGCTTGAATCGCATTCGCCAAAATGTTCATAAACACTTGATTTAACTCACCGGCATAACATTCTATTTTTTCATTTAATGCGAAATCTTTTTCAATCACAATTCTATTTTTGTATTGATGCTGTAACATTTGCAACGCTGAATCAATACCATCTTCAAGCAATACACTTTTCACCTGACTTTGATTTAGATGTGAAAAATTCTGTAACGATAAAACGATATTTTGAAGACGGGCGGTGGCTTGACTTTGATTACCAATCCATTTTTCTGATTCATTAACAATATCGGCGTAATCGATTTTTTCCAAATGCTTATTAAATTTTTTTGTGTCTGCTTCGTTTAAATCGTTTTGTGCTGTCGCAACTGCCTCCTGAATAATAGCAATATGATCAAGAAGTAAAGATGTACTTTTGCAAATTGTTTCAAGAAACCTGTTAATTTCGGGTGTAATTTCGATCACTAATTGTCCAAGCGATACCATTTTTTCGGATTGCACCAACTGTGTTTGCATAGATTTAAGTTTTTGTAACGCTTCTTGTAATTGTGTGTTGCGTTCTAAAATTTGATTTTCTAAATTCGCATTTATATTTTCAAGTTCTTGTTCAACAATTGCATTTCTATGGAAAAAATCATTAAGTTGAAATGTCATGCGATTGAACGCATTACCTAAATCCGCGACTTCATCTCGCCCAGAAACTAGAAACTGAATCGATAAATCATGAGAATTTTCAATCCTGCGAATCGTAGCTGTTAAGTTTTTAATTGGAGCGACTAAATGACGGCTAAATAAATTTATAACGAAAATCATTAAAGCACCGACCGCCAGCGCAACAACTAACAAATTATTGATAAGCTCAAACAAGGATTCTTGCGCCAGTTTTTTTGGCATAAACGCCGCAATTTGAAAATTAAAATCATTTATCGTAACGGTTTTTGAAACCGCGCCTAAATAGTTTTCTTGATTGAAAAACCACGTTAATTGGGTTGTAAAATCTTCATTTAATTCAATTTCTTGAACGCCTTGTGATGTAAATAATTCAGCATTATTTTCACTATTTTTACGCAACGCAAAATTATTTTCCGTCTTCGGTTCGAGTAATTTTGAAATATCATCCCACGGATGCGTAATTACTAAATATCCCGGCATTTTTAGTTGCGGCAGTTTTAATGCAGCAACCTGAGCAACAATACTTCCGTTGATAAAAGGAACATCGTGTTTAAAAATAAACTGCGAATCATTTTTCGTTTGCCATGATTCGGGTAATTTCGTTTTCAAAACGCCTTGCTGTGTCGATGAAATCAAAATTCCAGACGCATTAAATACATACAAATCGCCTTTTAATTGGTAATGCTGTTTTAGGTTTTTAAGTTCTGAGTTGATTCGCTTATCTAAATCATTAACGGTAATATCCGACATGACCGAAAACGCTCGCGCAGAAAGTAAATTTAGGCGTTCAGAAAGCAAAATGTTGTTAATTTCTGAGGCTTTATAATCTGCGAGACCAATTAAGTTACGACGAATTTGTAGATTATTTTTTTCATCAAATTGGTAAAAAACAACCGAACTTAATGTAGCCGTTAGCAATAAAACGATAAGACTAAAAAATAGTGTTAAACGAACAGAAAGCGAAAAACGTGACATAAGTTACCGTTATTAAATTGTTGTAAAACTTTTAAATTATCCGAAGAATGAACGAAGCAATTATAACTTATCGAGATTTTTACTCTTATAATTAAAACTCTTTTAGTTGAGAGTTAATTTTGAAAATGTTTGAAATAATAAATCCTGAAATTTTAGGTTATGTCGCGGCAACATTGACAACTGCGTCTTTTTTGCCACAAGCGATTTTGACGATTCGTACTCGTGACACAGATGGATTATCGTTATCGATGTACAGCACATTTACGCTGGGCGTTTTTTGCTGGTTGTTTTACGGGATTTTTTTATCTAATAATGTCATCATTTTTGCAAATGCGATTACCTTATTTTTGGCAACCCTGATTTTGAGTTTTAAAATTTATAATTCATTTTTCAAGCGGAAAAAGTAATGAAAACTTATCTTGTAGGTGGTGCAGTTCGCGATAAATTATTAAATCGTCCAGTCACAGAACGCGATTGGGTTGTTTTAGGAGAAACACCTGAATCGATGTTGCAACAAGGATTTCGAGCAGTCGGTAAAGATTTCCCTGTTTTTTTACATCCAAAAACAAGCGAAGAATATGCCCTTGCGCGAAAAGAACGGAAAACCGCAAAAGGCTATAAAGGTTTTTGTGTCGATGCCTCGCCGGATGTCACGTTGGAACAAGATTTATTGCGTCGTGATTTAACCATTAACGCCATGGCGATGACCGATAAAGGTGAAGTGATTGATCCTTTTGGTGGTCAAAAAGATCTACAAAAACGATTATTTCGTCATGTCTCGCCCGCATTCGTTGAAGATCCTGTGAGAATTTTACGCATTGCACGATTTGCCGCGCGTTACGCGCGACTTGGATTTACTATTGCGCCAGAAACACAATTGTTAATGCGTGATATGGTTAATGCTGGCGAAATAGATGCACTTGTTCCGGAACGCATTTGGGCAGAAGTGGTCAAAGCGTTAAATGAAACTCAACCGTCAGCGTTTTTTTATATATTAAAAAATTGTGGCGCATTGGCAAGAATTTTTCCTGAAATTAACGCACTTTTTGGTGTGCCGCAACCCGAAAAATATCATCCTGAAATTGATACCGGCGTGCATAGTTTAATGGCGTTAGAACAAGCGACGTTGTTATCGCCCTGTTTAGAAGTCCGCTTTGCAGCATTAGTGCATGATTTAGGCAAAGCTCTTTCACCTGAAAATAATTTACCGCATCATTATGGACACGAATTGAAAGGTGTGAAACTCGTTGAGAAATTGTGCCATCGATTACGAGTGCCTAATCATTTCAAAACCTTAGCGTTACACGTTACGCAATATCATACACATTGCCACACAATCGGAAATTTAAATGCCACAACGATTGTGGATTTGTTACAAACGTTAGGTGCATTTAAACCGACTAATCAGTTACCAGAATTCATTTTAGCGTGCAAAGCGGATGCGCGTGGAAGATTGGGATTTGAAAATACTGATTACCTATCAGGAAAAATTTTTACTGAAATCGCTAAAATTGCCGCAAATGTTGATACGTCTGCGGCATTAAATTCAGGTTTGGAAGGTAAAAAAATCGGTGAAGCCATTCGAAAAATACGAATTCACGCGGTAAAAATTGCCGCTACTAAAAAACCATGAAAAACCATAAAATCTATAATTTTCCAGTATTTATTAACACCGTCAACACAGAAGCTATGAAAATCTTACTCTGCTCTTGTGTACTTTTAAAGTCTGGCTGTAATGTGTCCCGACTGTTTTTATAAAGCCACTAAGCCTAACGGATTTTTTAACGTGAAACTTGGTTTTCGTTCCACGAAAAGCATTTTACATAAATAATAACTTCATGAAAAACAATAGATTAAAACGAACTGTTACTTACCCGTACAAAAATTATTAGCGAGTAATTACAACTCGAACAGCGTCCAAACGTAATTGTGCGATTTGGATATTTTCATGAATCAAAAGTGTTTTATCTTTTAAATCTTCGATTTCATCGCTTTTAATACTCGGATTCACTTTCTGTAAACGCACTAAACGTTTAATTTCGGTCGTTAAAGAATCTAACATGGTGGTTGTTGCTTGTTCACAAATGACGGTTTTTTTAGCTTGTGCCTGTTGTTCTGCAAACGCGAGTAATTTTAAAATCAACTGACGTTGTTTATTTAAAAATACGGTAATTGCGTGTTTATCAAAATTTGCACCGCAATCAATCAAACTTTCATGTGAAAAATCTGCCGTAACATCTTTTTGTAATTGGTTAATCAAAACGCGAATCGGCGTATGAGGTAAAAAACGGTTAATTTGTAATTCAGCCGGCGCACTATGCTCTACAACAAACAAGCATTCGAGTAAAAATTGCCCCGCTTTTAAATCAGGATGTTTAATACTACTTAGCGTTGCATTACCGGTTTCACTCGACAAAACCATATCCATTGACGCGGTGACAAGAGGATGCTCCCACGTCAAAAATTGTAATTCTTCACGCGCTAAGGCTTGAGCGCGTGATACTGTGACTGTTAAACCATCATCTTGATTCAAATACGGAAACGTTTCACAACGCAAATGTTCACTTGGTGTCAGTGTATGTGTCACAGAAGAAATTTCTTCAGTATCAACACCGTAACAATCAAACACGGATTCCATATAATCCCAAAGTATTCCTTCATTTTCATACGCTGATAACTCATGAATATAGTTTTCTGCTATTTCTTTGCGACAGGAATTGAGTTCTAAAAGTTGGTCTCGTCCATGATTTAATTCTGCTTCAACTTTCAAACTTAAAGCGTGTGTTTTCTGAATAAAAGCATCAATTTCTTGTGCCGATTCACTATTCAAAAGTGTTTTTAATTCGTTATGCAGCGTATCTGCAACTTGTTGAGCCGCCGAATTATTAGCACGGAACGCATTTAATCCTTCATCGTACCAACGATATAAAATCGCTTGTTCTGTGTTTTCTAAATACGGAACATGAATTTGAATAACGTGTTTTTGCCCAATACGGTCTAAACGCCCAATACGTTGTTGCAACAAATCTGGATTCAACGGCAAATCCCATAAAATCAAATGTTGTAAAAATTGGAAATTTCGCCCTTCACTGCCAATTTCAGAACAAATCAGCAAACGTGCGCTACTTTCTTCGTCAGCAAAATAAGCCGCCGCGCGGTCACGCTCAATAATTGTCATGTGTTCATGGAAAACTGCCGAGGCAATACCTGCTCGCATTTTTAAGGTTTCTTCTAAATCTATGGCTGTTTGGGCTTCTTTACAAATCAACAATGCCTTTTTGCCCGCAAGTTGTTTTACTTTTTCAACGAGCCATAAATAACGGGCATCATTTTGCAAATCCGTTTCGTTAAAATTACCATTCAACGCATAACCAAAGTATTCACGTTCTGGAAAACCTTGTACTGTTTGGCGAGAATTCCGAAATAAAATGCGTCCTGTACCGTGATGATCAAGCAGAATGTTAATTAAAGTTTGACGTGCAGCAGCAGATTTCTCAGTATCGTTTAAATTCGCTAACGTTTTCGATACGTTGTCATCTTTAAGCAAATTTGCTAACGCCTGTTGCTCTTCGACCGTTAACGACTTTTCAGCCAGCAATGCTTTTGCCGCATTTGCGACGGGTTCGAAGGATTTTTCTTCTTCTGAAAATGCAGCGAAACTGTAAAAACGGTCAGGATCTAATAATCGCAAACGTGCAAAATGACTTTCTTTGCCGAGTTGTTCTGGTGTCGCAGTAAGTAAAATTAAACTGGGCGAAATTTGTCCCAATTGTTCAACAAATAAATAATCCGCACTAGGTGACGTTTCTGACCATTCTAAATGATGCGCTTCATCGACAATAACCATATCCCAACCCGCATCTAAGGCTTGTTCTTGACGATTTGAATAATTAGAAAAAAACGACTGACTACATAAAACCAGTTGCTCAGACAAAAATGGATTCGCTTGATTATATAAATCGGCTTTTTCTTCATCATCAAATCCATCATCACCGATTTCACTCAAACAACGCATTTCGTCAAAAATACTAAATTTCAAATTGAAACGGCGCAACATTTCAACTAACCATTGATGCAACAAACTTTCTGGGACGATAATTAAAATGCGTTTGCTCAATCCGTTAATCAAACGATGATGAATAATTAAACCCGCCTCAATCGTTTTTCCTAAACCGACTTCATCTGCCAGCATAATTCTTGGCGCAGCACGGTTTGCCGCTTCTTGAGAAATAAAAATTTGATGCGGGATTAACGCTGCGCGTCCACCAAGCAATCCTTTTACAGGTGATTTTGCATGTTGTTGCAAATGCTGCCAGGTTTCATAACGCAAGGAAAACCATGCGTTCGGGTCAGTTTGTCCAGTAAACAAACGCTCTTCGGGTTTGTTAAATTGACTGTGATGATTTAAATCCATTTCTTCAAGTTCAATGGTTTCATCATTTTCATTTTTACAAATATAAGTCAAAATCCCTGCATTTTCAGTGACTTTTAAAACGGTTAATTTTTCGTCTTCAACCGATTCGATATTATCGCCAACCGAAAAACGGACGCGCGTTAACGGTGCGTTATCAGCGGCATAAATCCGTTTTTCGTCACACGCTAAAAATAAAACAGAGATTCGATTAAAACTGACTTCGAGAATTAACCCTAAGCCCAATTCAGATTCGGTGTTGCTAATCCAACGTTGACCTGCGATGAAATTTTCCATTGATGATTCTGCCCTGACGTGTATTTTAAAAAGTAGGAATGGCGCGTATTATAAGCCGTAAAAGAAGGTTTTGTTTTGACAAAATAAAAAGGTGAATTATGAAAAAATTAGTCGCAATTTTAATCGCGTTGAATTGCGTTTGTGCAAATGCGAATGACCGTTACGCGCATGAATACTCCAGTGACGATTATAATGAACGAGAAGAAAGGTACGAGCAAAAAGAATGGCATGAGAATAACGCTCAACCGCGTTATCAACAAAATCGTCAGCAATCACCAATTCAGATTTATTTGTCACCAAAATTGAATTCTTATTCGTTAGGTAATAATTCCTATCAACAACGCCATCCACACCATCATAGAGAAGAACGTTATAGAGAAGATCAACGTTGGCGTGATCGTCGTGAAGAATTAGAATGGCAGCCGCAAACGCCCTATTATGAAAATCAATTTAACCGGGATGACACGCATTGGTAACAACAAAAAATAGTTACAAAAAAACTATATACGCAAAAAATCCGCCTACTTTTTCAAGTGAGACGGATTTTTGAGTTTTAATCGCAAATTAAAATTTTAATTTACGAAAGCGCACTCATGTTTGCTTTTGCTATTTCAGCAATTTTGCCGAATGCAGCAATATCCCGAACAGCAATATCAGCTAACACTTTACGATCGATTTTAACGTTCGCTTTCGTCAAGCCGTTGATTAAACGGCTGTAGGAAATACCAAACATCCGCGAAGCTGCGTTAATACGAACAATCCATAATGCACGGAATTGACGTTTTCTTTGTTTGCGATCGCGGTACGCATACTGACCTGCTTTGATTACCGCTTGTTTTGCAACACGGTAAACGCGGCTTCTCGCGCCATAATAACCTTTTGCTTGTTTAAGAACTTTTTTATGTCTTGCTCTGGCTGTAACGCCACGTTTTACTCTAGGCATGATTTATCTCCGATTATTAAAGGTAAGGAATCATGCGGTTTGCCATGCGTAAATCTGAAGCGTGTACATGGTTTGGCGAGCGCAATTGTCTTTTTCTTTTAGTTGTTTTTTTCGTCAAAATATGACGACGGTGTGAATGACCACACTTAATACCGCCGTTACCCGTACGCTTGAAGCGTTTCGCGGCACCGCGATTAGTTTTGATTTTTGGCATTTGTTTTCTCCAAAATAAGTTAAAAATTTCCCTACAAAAAAGTTCGCAAAGGCAAAATGCAAGGCACTAAGCAAAACAAAAGTCGCACTTCCTATACGACCTAAAACCACTATTTTTTCTTTTTAGGCGCAAGAACCATGACCATTTGCCGCCCTTCCATTTTTGGAAATTGCTCAACAATCGCTAATTCTTCCAAATCCTTTTCGATACGCTTGAGGACATCCATCCCCAATTCCTTATGCGCCATTTCACGACCTCGATAACGCAACGTAATTTTGGTTTTATCGCCTTCGGTCAAGAACTTAATCAAATTTTTGAGCTTAACTTGATAATCACCTTCATCCGTTCCAGGTCTGAATTTGATTTCTTTAATCTGAATTTGCTTTTGCTTTTTCTTAGCAACGGCTAATTTTTTGCTCTGTTCAAACTGAAACTTGCCGTAGTTCATAATTTTACAAACTGGCGGATCGGCGTTTGGCGAAATTTCAACTAAATCCAAATCCGCATCGTAAGCAATTCTTTTTGCTTCATCGAGCGGCATAATACCGAGTGCTTCACCCTCTGCGCCTGTTACTCGAACCCGCCGTGCGGTAATCGAATCATTTAAGCGCGTTTCATCTTTTTTCGCAGCGATACCTTAATCCTCCACGTTAATTATTCTTTGTTTGCGACAACTTGTGCGAGTTTCTCACTAAAGTCTTCTATCGACAAACTACCTAAGTCTTCACCCTTCTGTGTGCGAACCGTTATTTTTTGTTGTTCTAATTCTTTGTCACCAATAATGACAAGGTACGGGACACGTTGCATAGAATGCTCACGGATTTTAAACCCGATTTTTTCATTTCTCAAGTCAATTTTGACACGAATGCCTTTAGATTCAAGGATTTTGAATACTTGTTGCGCGTAATCGTTATAACGATCTGCAATGGTTAGAACCTGAACTTGAACAGGCGCAAGCCATGCAGGGAAAGTTCCTGCGTGTTGCTCAATTAGAATTCCAGTAAATCGTTCGAGTGATCCTAAAATCGCACGATGTAACATCACAGGCACTTGCCGCGAGCCATCTTCAGCAACAAAACTCGCACCTAAACGCCCCGGCATTGAAAAATCAACCTGAATTGTGCCGCATTGCCAAACCCGACCGATACAATCTTTTAAGGAAAATTCAATTTTAGGACCATAAAATGCGCCCTCACCAGGTTGCAATTCCCACGCTAAATTTTTTGCATTTAACGCAAGCTCTAACGCAGCTTCTGCTTTATCCCAAATATCATCGCTACCTACTCGATTTTCAGGGCGTGTGGAAAGTTTAATAATGACATCGTCAAAACCGAAATCTTTATACACATCAAAAAGTAATTCTATAAAAGTAGCGACTTCGTCTTGAATTTGTGATTCCGCGCAGAAAATATGAGCATCATCTTGGACGAAATTACGCACCCGCATCAAACCGTGTAATGTGCCAGATGGCTCATTACGATGACAAGAACCAAACTCCGCTAAACGTATCGGCAGGTCTCGGTAACTTTTCATTCCTTGATTAAAAATTTGTACATGACACGGACAATTCATCGGTTTAATGGCGTAATCCCGATTTTCAGAATGCGACGTAAAAATCATCGCTCCAAATTTGTCCCAATGCCCTGATTTTTCCCACAAAGAACGGTCAACCAGTTGCGGCGTTCTAACTTCGCCGTAACCATTCACCCGCAATTTCTCACGAATGTATTGTTCGATTTGTTGGTAAATTGTCCAGCCTTTTTCATGCCAAAACACCATACCCGGTGCTTCTTCTTGAATATGAAAAAAGTCTAGTGTTTTAGCCAATTTTCGATGGTCACGCTTTTCGGCTTCTTCCAAGCGAGTTAAATACGCCTGCAATTCTTTTTTATCACGCCATGCCGTACCATAAATGCGTTGCAACATTTCATTTTTTGCATCACCACGCCAATACGCACCTGCGATTTTCATCAATTTAAACGCACCTAATTTTCCTGTATTCGGAACATGAGGACCTCGACACAAATCAGTGAAATTACCTTGATTGTAAAGTGATAAATCTTGATCAGCAGGAATAGATGCGATTATTTCAGCTTTATATTTTTCGCCTTGATTTTTGAAAAATGCTACTGCTTCATCACGCGATAAAACAGAACGTGAAATAGGTGTATTTTCAGAAACCAATTGCTGCATTTTTGCTTCAATTGCTGTTAAATCATCTGGCGTAAAAGCACGAGAATAGGCAAAATCATAATAAAAGCCATTTTCAATCACAGGTCCAATGGTGACTTGTGCTTCAGGAAATAATTGCTTGACGGCTTGTGCTAAAAGATGAGCGGTTGAATGACGAATAATATCAACACCATCATCATCTTTTGCTGTAATAATCTGCAATTGAGCATCATTTTCGATAATTGTGCTGGCATCAACGAGTTGACCGTTGACTTTTCCTGCGAGCGTTGCTTTCGCAAGCCCTGCACCGATAGATTGAGCAATATCCATGACGCTTATTGGTGCGTCGTAGTTGCGTTGAGAACCGTCTGGAAGCGTAATAACTAGCATCATCAAAAACCGTAAAAAGTAGCACAATAAAAAAAAGCACCGACTAGCAGTGCTTTATATTTGTTTGGTAGGCACGAGTGGACTCGAACCACCGACCCCCACCATGTCAAGGTGGTGCTCTAACCAACTGAGCTACGCGCCTGAAATTCTTTAACTTCAGTCAGGCGATTATATCAACTCATTCATTTTTGGCAACATTTTTACGCATTTTTTTGTTTTTTTGTGAATAATTTGAAATTTCCACCTGAATTTTAAACGTCAATATAGATTGTGAACTACATCACAGTTTTTAACATGAGAATGCAGTACAGTTGCCATCTTTGATTTTCCCATCTCTAAATTAAATTTCCTATGTTGACACACGCTCCTATTTTCAAAAATCTTAACTTACTATTCGTTGATGACAACATCGATGTGAGTGCTGGCGCGTATCAACTTCTATCTAGTTGTTTCAAATCTATGTATTTAGCGAATAATGTCGAAAATGCACTTAAATTTTATTATGAAAAAAACATCGATATTATTATTACTGACATTAAAATGCCAAATAGCGACGGACTATCTTTAATTGCCGAAATTCGCAAAGAAGACTGCCATACTGCGATTATCATTTTGACTGCATTTACTGATACCGATTATTTATTACGCGCCGCAAATTCGCAAATTGATGCTTACATCACAAAACCACTTAATTTTTCCAAGTTAAATACCGCATTAGATGCTGCGATTAAACGCATAGAATGGAAATTAGAACCCATTAAAATTACCGAAAACACCCTCTACCATTCACCTACAAAAAAGTTGATTGTGAATAATGAAGACATAAGTTTAGGTAACAAAGAATGTTTGTTGTTGGAACTGCTTTTATTTAGTAAAAACCGCATCGTTAATAAATCGGAAATTAAAGACATCGTCTGGGGAAATCAAGATATGACAGATGCGGCATTAAAAAATTTGTTGGGCGAATTACGCCGAAAATTGCAATATGATGTCATTAAAAATCAACCCTCACGCGGTTGGTATATTGAAATTTAGTTTATGTTGAAAATAATCTGGTTATTGGGCTTGTGTTTAATTTATCAGCCAGTTTCTTATGCTTTAGATACGGTAACGCTGCAATTAAAATGGACACATCAATTTCAATTTGCCGGTTATTACATGGCAGAAGCGAAAGGTTTTTATCGTGAAGCAGGTTTACAAGTTAATTTTATTGAGGGTGGATTTAACGTCAACCCAGTAAATGAAGTTTTAAGTGAACACGCTAACTTTGGCGTAGGAAGTAGCAGTTTAATTCTTGATCGAAGCTCAGGAAAACCTGTTGTGGTTTTGGGTGTTATCTTTCAACATTCACCGCACATTTTGTTAATGCTAAAATCTCCACCAACACAATCCATACATGATATTGTTGGCAAACGTTTGGCACTTGAACCACAAGCCGCAAGTGAATTATTGGCTTATGTTCAAAAGGAAGGCGTACCCATTGAAAGTCTTTCTATCATTTATTTTTCGCCCGAACTTCAAGATTTAATTCAAGGTCGTGCAGATGTAATGTCAGCATACAGCACAGACGAACCTTATGAACTGGATAAATTAAAAATCCCTTATGCCATTTATAGCCCTCGTTCAGCAGGGATTGATTTTTATGGCGATAATTTTTTCACATCCGAAACGGAAATTAAATATCATCCCGAACGAGTTAAAGCCTTTCGAGAAGCCACGATTAAAGGCTGGAAATATGCGATGAGCCATATTGATGAAACGGTCGATTTAATTCACAGTGATTACGCCGGATTTATACCAAAAGAACATTTGCATTATGAAGCGAATGCAATGAAATCGTTAATTCAATCTAATTACACGGAAATAGGCTATATGTTTGAAGGACGTTGGCAACACGTCGTGCAAACTTACGCAGAATTAGGTATGTTGCCAACTAATTTTTCGCTAGCCAATTTTTTATATTCACCGAATCCAGTCCCACCAGATTTTCGTTTAATCGCGTCGTTAATCGGTGCGATACTTTTTATTTTTATTATTAGTTTTGTGGCATTACGTTTTTTCCGATTGAATAAAAAATTAGATAAATTACTTTATATTCGTAATCAACACGCTAATTTGGGTGTATCTATGGACAACATTTCACATCAATGGAAACAACCGCTTAACGAATTGGGCGTACACATGATGTTGATTGAGATGATGTTAGAATCAAAATCCGTTGACGAAACGCGGGAAGAAATTAAAAAGATTGTCACAAAAAGTCATCATATTTTAGAGTTCATGGCGGAAACTGTTGATGTATTTAGGCATTTTTTATCAAATAATCGCCAAGTTAGCCTGATTGATCCCACAATAATGATTCTCGAAACGTTACAATTAGTCACTGAAAATTTTACACTGGACTCAATTGAAATTTCACATGACTTACAAAAAGGAATGTTTGTTAGCGGTAATGGAACGGAATTTTCTCATGTGTTATTAAGTATTCTTGTGAATGCGAAAGATATGTTTCATGAACGCGCGATAAGAAATGCGAAAATTAAAATTCGAGTCTTCCGTTCGACAAAACAAGTAAATTTAACGATTGAAGATAATGCTGGTGGAATACAAGTTAAGCCGATTAAGAAAATTTTTAATGGTGGTGTTAGCGGAAAAAAACATACCGAATCCGGTTTAGGTTTGTATATCAGTAAAAAAATTATTGAAGAAAAAATGGGCGGCGTAATTACAGCTGAAAATCATAATGGTGGCGCGTTGTTCAAAATCAGTTTGCCCATCATTGAAAAAAGCTAAAAACAACAAATTGAAAAAAGCTAAAAACAACAAAGGCTAGAATAGAAAACGCATTTAACCATCGGCTGTTTTTTTTTAATTTTTGGGAAATCGAATTGTTTACAGTTGGTGCCGAGGAAAAGATTCGAACTTTCACGAATTCGCATTCACTAGCACCTGAAGCTAGCGTGTCTACCATTCCACCACCTCGGCGAATCGTATCCAACTATAATTTGCATAGTCTATTTTGTCAATCATGGCGGTTTTTCAAAAAAATCGCAGACATAACTTCTCACTTTCACAAATGTCATCCTGTGGTAAAATCCGACCTTACTGCTATAACGATTTGATATACTTAGACTTTCATTTCAAGCGGTAAAACTAAAAAACAACCGCTTTCCGTGCTTTGCTGAATTCAATTCATGTTTAATCCATGAGTATTTTACAGAGCAAACTTGCTTGGTTGTCTGATTTTCCAAAAAACTATAAATTACATGAGCATAAGGAAATAATAATGAGTAATATCTTACAAAACATAGGTCAAATGTGTGCTATCAGAACGCATAAACACTACAAATCATGGCAACGACTCGTTAACACCTTTATTCTCGCTTCTTGTATGGGACTTGCGTTAGAAACAGTTCCTTCTTTGTGGGAGCAATATGAAACAATTTTTAACACGCTTGAATGGACGACGGTTGCTATATTCACGATTGACTATATTTCCAATCTATTTTTTTCAGAGAAAAAATTCAAATACGCCTTCAGTTTATGGGGAATTATTGATTTGATTTCAATTTTGCCTTCTTACCTCATGCTCATTAACCTCTCCGTATTACAAGGCGCAAGAATGTTGAGATTGCTCCGTACCGCGAGAACGTTACGGATTCTTTTGGAAGATGAAGCTAAAGAGCATTGCAATCCGTTAATTACCAATCTTAAAGTGTATTTAATTATTTTCTTTTCTGTACTCATGATTTCCAGCACCGCTATGTATGCCGTTGAAGGTACGTTATATATGCCTATGAAAATCGAAATGGGGCAAAAAGCACTTGATGCGCTAGCACAACCCGGTCAAGAAGCGGAAGTATTTATGCCGAAAGATCCTATTTCCGGCGTAGTTATTCCTTCAGATAAACGCTTTTTCACTTCTATTCCAGAATCCATGTGGTGGTGTATTGTTACACTAAGTACGACAGGTTATGGTGATATGTATCCCGTTACAGTAAAGGGACGAATCGTTGCGGGTATAACGATGTTTTTAGGTTTGGCTCTGTTTGGTATGCTGCTAAATTTAATTGGTAAGACATTGATGGTCGTTTTCTTCGGAGAGAAATTAACACCCGATGACTAATTAGTTGAGATAACCGCTAAAACTGCAACAACGTTTTAGCGGTTGTGGCTTCCCCCCTGTATAATAAACTCAAAATTATTATTGCTTATTTGTTGGAAAATAGATGCCTCCAAAACCTAAAAAAACTGCTGATTTCACCGCAAAAAATGATCCTTTCGCTGAACGTGAAGCCGAAAAATACGAAAATCCTATTCCTAGTCGTGAATTGATTTTAGAACTGCTCGAAGAAACAGGAAAACCATTAGGGCGTTTTGAAATTGCTGCCGCTTTTTCAATCGAAGATGAAGAACGATTAGAAGCGTTGCGCCGTCGGTTACGCGCAATGGAACGTGATGGACAACTACTATTTAATCGCGGTAGTCGCTACTGCTTAGTAAATAATAAAGATTTAATTGTCGGGCGCGTGATGGGTCACGTCGATGGATTTGGTTTTGTTAAACCGGATGACGGTTCGGATGACTTGTATTTATCACCACGCGAAATGAATTTACTTTTACATAATGACCGCGCAATGATTCGTGTCGTTAGTGTAGATAGACGCGGACGACGTGAAGGCGCAATCGTTGAAGTTTTAGAACGCAACACGCATCACGTTGTTGGACGCTTATACAGCGAAGACGGCTTTACTTATGTTATTCCCGACAATAAAAGTATCTCTCAAACTATTTTAATTGACGATAAAACGCCGCACACTGGACAGCAAGGACAAATTGTTGTCGCAGAAATTACTCAACAACCCACGAAATTACATCAACCATTTGGAAAAATCGTTGAAGTTCTTGGCGATCATCTTGCGCCAGGCATGGAAATCGAAATGGCGATTCGCACCCACGAATTGCCCAATGTTTGGTCGGAAGAATTACTTGCTGAAATCGCGCCATTAACCGCTGATGTGCCTGAATCCGCAAAAGAAGGACGTGTTGATTTACGTTCTACGCCTTTAGTTACAATCGATGGTGAAGATGCGCGTGATTTTGACGACGCGGTGTATTGCAAAAAAACAGCAAAGGGCTGGAAATTATTCGTTGCGATTGCTGACGTATCGCATTATGTGACATTAGAAAGTGAACTCGATAATGAAGCACATAAACGCAGCACTTCCGTTTATTTTCCAGAACAAGTTATTCCAATGTTGCCAGAGATTTTGTCGAACGGTTTGTGTTCGTTAAATCCACACGTTGACCGTTTGTGCATGGTTTGCGAGATGTTGATTGATAGCGATGGCGAAGTCACCCGAGCTAAATTTTATGATGCCGTCATGCAATCCCATGCCCGTTTAACTTATACCGATGTTGCAAAAATGTTGGTTGATGGCGATACGGTTTTAGCGGAAAAACACGCGAAATTGATGCCTGATTTACGCGAATTATACGCCCTTTATCAAGCAATGCGTGTGGCACGAGAAAAACGTGGCGCAATGGATTTTGATACGCAAGAAACCAAAATTGTATTTGCTGAAAATCGTAAAATTGACAAAATCATTCCTGTCGTTCGTAACGATGCCCATAAATTGATTGAAGAATTTATGATTTCGGCAAATGGTGCTGCTGCAAGATATTTAAATAGTAAAAAAATGCCCAAATTATTGCGCGTGCATGAAGGACCTAGTGAAGAAAAGTTAGTCAATTTGCGGACATTTTTAGGGGAATTAGGTTTACATCTCACAGGTGAAAATAAACCCACGCCTGTTGATTACATGAATTTAATTGAAAAAATTAAAGACCGTCCTGACGCACATTTAATTCAAACCGTTTTGTTGCGTTCGATGTCGCAAGCGGTTTATAGCGCGGAAGAAAAAGGACATTTCGGATTAGCCTTAGGGGCTTACGCCCATTTTACATCCCCCATCCGTCGTTATCCTGATTTACTCGTCCATCGTGCAATTCGTCATTGCTTACAAAACAAAAAAGCAGATAGTTTTGCTTATGGTATTCCCGATATGATTATATTGGGGGAACATTGTTCGGCAAATGAACGTCGCGCAGATGATGCAACCCGTGATGTCACAAATTGGCTGAAATGCGAATACATGATGGATAAAATCGGTGAGGATTTTTCTGGTGTGATTTCATCTGTTACGTCGTTTGGTTTATTTGTTGAATTAAATGATATTTATGTTGAAGGTTTGGTTCATATTAGCAGTTTAGGGCAAGATTTCTTCCATTTCGATCCTCTCAGTCATCAACTTAAAGGCGAACAAAGTAACACTCGCTATCGTTTAGGCGATACCTTAAAAGTAAAAGTGATGCGCGTCGATTTGGATGAAAAGAAAATTGATTTTGCATTAGTTAGCGCACCCCAAAAGACGAGAAGTCATTCTTCTGGAAAGCCTTTCAAAAAAACTGTACCTAATAAACCTAAACCAAAATCGGCAAAAAAACCGGTGCCAGCGAAACCTAAAGTTGAAACAGCCGTAGCACCGACTAAGAAAAAACGTCGAAAAAGAACCCATAAACCCGCTCAAAAACCAATTTCCGAATCATGAACAAAATACTTTTTATTGTCACACTAGCCGTATTTTTAACGGCGTGTGGACAAACAGGAAAACTCGTTTTGCCAAACAAAGCGAGTCAATTCCAAGTTAAATCAAATAGTTAAGATACTTTTTCTATCGTTTGTATATATTTTCGGTCATCTTCAATAAATCCGACTGGTTTGATAGTTATGAAAACAATATAAAAGTATATAAAGTTTCCTAAACGCTTCAACGCAAATAGCTGTTTTGGCAAAGCCTAGACAGTCTGACATTCACTCGGCGTTCGTATAGCATCGCTAACTCGC
>CAIQZX010000012.1 GCA_903876445.1 uncultured Pseudomonadota bacterium
ATTTTTGGCAATAGATGTAATGTTAACGGTGTTTCAAACTCTGAAACACGACTATATTTTTATATGAATTGCTATGAAAAATGTAAAAGAAAAACATATCGCGACATCTTTGTAGCAGTAGCAGATGAATTATGTGCCATCAAGTCAGGCAACATTTTTGCTATTTTTGCCGCTGCAAAACCAGTAATCACATACATCACCGCATAACCGAGATATGGCGCGTAATAATGTGAAAGTTGTTCAACATATTTTGAAAAATCACGTTGCAAAACGTTATCGGATAGCCAATAAAAACTGCTGTTTGAAATCAAATACGCGCTGCTTGTCGCGATGAATAGTGTTGCCATTGCTGGAATCGAAAGCGTGAATTCTGAACCTTGCATCGATTTGAAATTGGCTGATAAACGTCCAGCAAACCACATTGCAAAATAGGTTGGAATCAAGAAAGCGTAAGCAGGTGAAATGCAAAAATCACTGACGTTAAATTGTGAAATCGCCACATAATCAAGCAATGCGGCTTCAACCAATAACGCGACAAAAAAAGCGCGTGAACTGGAAAATAAACCCGCTAAAAAAAACACTGCTAATGACGCATCTGGCAATGAAAACGCATCGCCAAAATGGTGCATTCGTGTCGCGCCCATCAAGGCAACTAAAGGCAAAGCTGTTTTGATATTCATAAAAATCCTCTTAATTATTGTAATGAATTGAGATAAAAAAGTTTCTATCTGCCATGTTGTAAGTATTCACGGTTTGATAGTTTTTATCCAGCAAGTTATTGAGTTTCGCGCTTAACATCCAATTTTTATTGATGTGATACGCTGAACGTAAATCCACCGTCATAAATCCGCCGACTTCAATCCGTTTTTGTGAAAAATCTGGCATATATGCCATTTCAGGACGATTTCCTTGTGCAATAACGGTTGCGCCTAAATCAAAATCTGAAATAGAACGCGAAACATCAAAAGACAAGGTTTTATCCGCACGTTTAAGCAAACGCTGACCTGTTGTTTTGTCTTCTGGATTGAGCAAATTCATAGTTAATTTCGGTTTGAAACCATAAATTTCTGTACCAATTTCCGCTTCGATGCCTTGAATTTGTGCTTTCGCTATATTTTTAGCAGGCCATCCCAAAATTAAATTATCAATATCCGTGTGATAAGCCCGAATTTCCCATTTTCCCCAATTGTGATCACCGATTAAACCGACTTCGTAAGATTTCGATTCTTCGGGTTTTAAATTTGGATTGCCGCCACCGCCCCAATCATCTTTTGGATAATACAATTCATTAAATGTTGGAGAGCGAAACGCATTACCAAAATTAGCTAACGCACTGATTCCATAATTCCAGTTATAACGCCAACCGACACTCCCTGTTACATAATCACCAAACGCTTGATTTTCATCCCAACGCACCGACGCATTCACAAAATGGTCAGTAAATAAACGGCTGTGCATTTCTCCAAAAACACCCACATCGTAACGTGACGATTCAACGTATTTTGTAAAACTGTCGATTTCATCTAAACGGTAATCTGAACCTAAAACAAATTGGTGATTTTCGGATGGCGTAAATTGATTTAGCCAACTTGCATTCCAGCGCGTTGAATCAAATCGACTTGCGAGTTTGTTATTAGAAGAAAAAAACGAATCATTTTGGTCAAGACTTTGACCTAATCGCAACGTTGAACGCCAATTTTCGACAACATCCAAACTGCCTACAATGCTTGAAACTTGGTTCACAAAATTGGTTTTATTATAATAACCATCGTAAAGCGTTGTGCCTTCATTGTGTAAAAACGCGGCTTCAAGTTCTGCATTATTATCAAAATGATGACCGACTCGCGCATTCACAGCAGTGTTTTTATAACCGTCTTTATCAGGTTGATTCGTACCGCCACCAACATTAAAACCATCGGTGTCAAAATGCGATGCGCTCGCGCTGTACCAACTATTATTTAATTTTCCGCTAATTGAACCAGCTGTGCGTTGCGTGTAATACGAACCACCGCCAGCATCTAACGTTACTTTGGGCGTTTGTGATTCTGTGCCTTTTCGGGTAAAAATTTGAATTACGCCGCCAATTGCTTCAGAACCGTACAAACTCGATTGTGAACCACGAATAATTTCAACGCGCTCAATTTGTTCAATCGGGATAAATTCAAATTGCGTGATTCCCGCTGTGACAGAGCCGACTTTTACGCCATCAATTAGAACTAAAACGTGGGTTGAATTTGTGCCGCGCATAAAAACGCTTGAGAGTTGACCATAACCGCCGCTTTGTGTGACATCAACACCTGCGCTGCCTCGTAATAATTCAGGAATCGATTTAGCTTGCAAGCGTTCAATATCCGCACGGTTAAAAACGGTTGTTGCGGCTGATAACGTATTTTTTGGCACTTCGGTGCGCGTTGCCGTCACAACCATTTCGGGTAAATTTTCAGGTTGTGATTCTTGTGCGTATAAATTTGAAACGCTTGTTAATAAAAGCGTTGAGAAAAGAATTTTTTGCATTTTGGGTTGTCCTTTTTGTGCCGCCCGCACAAAACATGAATATAAAATAGGCAGCAAAAGGCAAAAGAAAACCACAGAAATACTGGCGTTTGAGTGTGTGATGTTCTTTCAAATACAGCCCTCCGCTGTCCGAAATAAACACTTTGAGGTCGGTCTCCTGACTTATTAAGCGATTTAAAAATCGACGTTTTCTGTCTTCCCATGAATTTCACAGTAACATTGCACGAAAACGCTTAACTTAATTTACAGTTGCGGGGGCAGTTTTGGAGTTTAACCAAATTCCCATTTACTCGATATTTGAAAATATCGACACCTGAAAGTGAAACGCAATTATATAATTTTGTGAACTACCACCACTAAATGCTATCGCGTTCTAGTGGGGGCTTCGACCTACCTGTACTGATATTTTCATCAGTACCTCTCGCAGTATCACGAGCTTTGACTCGTGCAGAGACTGGGGAACGCTTTACAGTCACGACAGAACCTGCCGCATCAAATTAGTTGCACAATCTAACTATGATGTTTAGATTGCTTTTCACACATTGTCAGCCTCTTGGTTTTCGATGACCGACAATGTAAGCGAAAGGGAATTCTACAGTATGAATAAGAAAATCAAAAGCCGCTTCGCGGAAGGAGTGCTGTCCATATCCACCTAAGCCTATCAGCTCTGGGTGTGGAATTTCGCACGTTAAGTAAAATGTAATTTGTCATAAAAAGCCGTCTTATGGAATCAGTCTGTATTCTGCCGAGCGGGCATGAGCGGTTAAACTTTCGCCGCGTGCTAACGTTGATGCAATTTTGCCTAATGTATTTGCGCCTTCTGCAGAACAATTGATTAGGCTGGAACGCTTCTGAAAATCATAAACGCCCAAGGGCGATGAAAATCTAGCTGTGCTTGAGGTTGGTAAAACGTGATTAGGTCCTGCACAATAATCACCTAACGCTTCTGCTGTGTAACGTCCCATAAAAATAGCTCCTGCATGTTGGATGTGTTCACATAATTTTTCAGGATGCTCGACAGACAATTCCAAATGTTCTGGCGCGATAATGTTTGCTACGTCAGCGGCTTGTTCTAAATTTGCCACCAAAATCAACGCGCCACGATTAGTAAGCGAGGCACGAATAATTTCAGCACGTTCCATTGTGGGCAAAAGTTTGTTAATACTTGCTTCAACTGCATCTAAATATGCCGCCTCGTCACTAATTAAAATCGATTGCGCGTCTTCATCGTGTTCCGCTTGTGAAAATAAATCCATTGCAATCCAATCGGGATTTGTTTTGCCGTCGCAAATAATTAAAATTTCTGAAGGACCTGCAATCATATCGATGCCAACTTGTCCAAAAACTAATTTTTTTGCCGTTGCAACGTAGATATTTCCAGGACCGACAATTTTTGCTACCGCTGGAATTGTTTGCGTTCCATAAGCCAAAGCGGCAACGGCTTGTGCGCCACCAATAGCAAACGCTCTGTCTACACCCGCCAAATAGGCAGCGGCTAAAACTAATTCATTTGTTTCGCCATTCGGTGTTGGTACAACCATAATCAATTCGGGAACACCTGCGACTTTTGCTGGAATCGCATTCATTAAAACGGACGACGGATAAGCGGCTTTTCCACCTGGAACATATAAACCCACACGGTCCAACGGTGTGACTTTTTGACCTAAAACAGTGCCGTCTGTTTCAGTGTATTGCCACGATTCCATTTTCTGTTTTTCAGCGTAAGCTCGAATCCGTTGTGCAGCTTTTTCTAGGGCTTGCGCTTGATCGGCGGGCAAATTATCCCAAGCCATTTTTAATTTTTCTTTTGAAATTTCTAATTCATTCGCCGTAGAAATAGAGCAATGGTCAAAACGATTAGTGTATTCAATTACAGCGGAATCGCCGTTTTTTCGTACATCAGAAATAATTTCTAAAACCCGTTGATGAATCGCTAAATCATCGCTTTCATTCCATGCTAATAGTTCTTTTAGTTGAATATTGAAATTTGTATCTTTTGAATTCAGTTTTTTAATTCTTATGTCATTCATGTTAATTCTTTAAAATCGAAAGGAAGAGGAATTTGTAGCAAGTCGTCGAAGTTGAAAAACGTAGACGTAATTTGCAAATAGTAACCGAAAAACTATCGTCTGCGCTGGCGAGTTTTAAGCTAAGGATTGAAAGTTTAGTGAACTACCGCCACTAAACGCTATCGCGTTCTAGTGGTAGCATAATCTAACTATGATTGGTTTAGATTGCAAATAGGTTTGCTTTTCACACATCGTCAGTCGCTTGGTTTTCCATGACCAACAATGTAAGCGCACGGGAATTTTACAGTATGAATAAGAAAATCAAAAGCCGCTTCACGGAAGGAGTGCTATCCATCCCCACCCAAGCCTATCAGCTCTGGGTGGGTAATTTCGCACGGTAAGTTAAAACTTGAACACAAACAAGGCTTGCGGCAGACTCTCGTTAAAGCCTTTAATACCATATTTATTATACCAATACTGATATTCAATACCAATTTGAACACGGTTTGGCACATCGAAAAATTCACCCACATCCAACCGCAATTGTGGTTGTGCTAAAAAATTATCTTTGTATGTTCCACCTTTGCTACCGATGTAATCGGCAAATCCTTCAAAACTCCAATGTGTATTTCCTAATTCGAAAGGTAATTTCCAAACGGGTGTGATTTGAATCGAATTTCCCAATTCAACTGGTTCTAAAATGTTATGACATAAAAAATCAATGTTAAACATTTTGAAAGCGGGCAAATTTAAATCTACTGTCACACCATATAAAAAAACGCGCGTCCCACTTTTGTCACTGTCTAAATTTTCGCCAAGATTAACGCCGGCTGTTAAATTTAAATCTTTAAAAATGCCAAATTTCAAATCTGAATTCGTCATTTTGCTAAAACTCAAATAGCTGTAAAGCTCACCATAAATATTGACTTGTGACGGTTCGCCTTTTTCAGAAAATAACGTATCCATAAAAAAGAAATTCCGCCCCAACGTCCAGCCATCGGCGTGACTAACTGTAATAATTGAACGGTCAATATCGTTTGGATTTTTCGGCATTTGATAACCCGAACCATGTAGATATTGAATTTCTGTGCTGCTCCAATCAAAAATGTCAGCGTGTGTTTTAAGTGGTGACATTAAAATCACCCCAAAAAAAGGTGCAAACTTCAAAGGAATTTTAATTTTCATAAATTTTTAGTCGAATAAATACCGAACTACCTTCATTCGGAATGCTAGTGATAAATATATCGCCATTGAAAAGCTGCATGATTTCTTTTGACAGCGATAACCCTAAACCAATTCCGGCGACATTACCTGATTTATCCACGCGGAAAAAACGCTCAAAAACATGGCAACAATCTTCTTTGCTCAGACCAATGCCGTTATCTTGAATTTCAATTTCAACGATTTTTTGCGTGAAATTATGATGCACTTTCAAGAAAATATCACCACTGTTTGGTGAGTATTTATCCTCTAGTAGCGAAAAACCTCGCCGTTCAGGGCGAGGATGTAAGCGGCTCAATTTCAAATTTTTCATAGTCTGCAAAATCTATCCTGTGTTAAAATCCACTCAAAATGTGACC
>CAIQZX010000013.1 GCA_903876445.1 uncultured Pseudomonadota bacterium
CTCTTTTAGGCTCGAGACCAATAAAACACATTCATCGAAAACCAAGAGAACAGTGTTAGGATTCGCCACAAAAATCAAAAACAACCCGAGGTCTATCGGGGGCTAGTCTGTGAAGTGAACGGTGCGGTAATGCCGTCAGCAGCAGAAACCAGCAGGTAATAGTGATATACGCCTGCTCCTGAGTTAAATCAGGAATCCCCGTTCCATTTAGGGCGGGGAGGATGTCAATCAACGGATTCAATTGGTAATCGACGTTACGATAAACAAAGTTATCGAATTGAAGGAAATAAAATTTTGCCGACCGACTCAATTGGCAATCGTCAATACGACAAACCCGCGTTTCAAATTAAAAAATGATTGTCTCATCTGAAAAACTTATCGATCAATTTTTAGATGCTGCTTGGGTAGAACACGGTTTAAGCAAAAATACGCTTTCCGCTTATCGAAGCGATTTGAAAATTTTTAGCGAATGGCTGAAAAAAGATTTACTTGCAGTTAATTCCGGAAATATCGCGGAATTTCTAGCAAATCGTTATCACTTAGGCATGACCAGCCGAACCACAGCGCGAATTTTGTCGAGTTTACGACGATTTTATGGGTATTTCTTGCGAGAAAATATCATTACAACCGACCCAACATCGTTAATTTCTGCACCTAAAACAACGCAAATTTTACCCCAATCTTTAACTGAAATAGATGTTGAAGCGTTGCTTACTGCGCCACAAATCGCATTACCGCGAGGGCAACGCGATAAAGCGATGCTTGAAATGCTTTACGCAACAGGTTTGCGTGTTTCAGAGTTAGTCGATTTGAAATTTGAACAAATCAATCTTCGTCAAGGTGTCGTACAAATTGTTGGAAAAGGTGGACGTGAACGTTTAGTTCCAGTTGGCGAAGAAGCGTTAAATTGGCTCGAAACTTACATGAATAATGGACGTGAATTACTGTTAAGCGGACGACAAAGCGATTATATTTTTGTTACGAATCGCGGAAGTAACATGACACGCCAAGCCTTTTGGTACATTATCAAACGTTATGCGTTCGACGCTGAAATTACAAAACCGCTTTCACCCCATACGTTGCGGCACGCTTTCGCCACGCATTTACTGAATCACGGCGCAGATTTGCGCGTCGTGCAATTACTGCTCGGTCATGTTAGTTTATCAACCACTCAAATTTATACGCACGTTGCTCGAGAACGCTTAAAAACCTTGCACGCGCAATTTCATCCACGAGGTTAATTTTTATGTCACAACAGATTCATCCCACCGCTTATATCTCACCCGACACAAAGATTGGGGAAAACGTGAAAGTTGGCGCATTTGCGGTTATCGAAAGTCATGTTGAAATCGGCGCAAATTGTGTTATTCAAGCTCACGCGGTTATTCAACCCTTCACTAAAATGGGAACGGGAAATGTCGTTCATCCGCACGTTGTGTTGGGTGATTTGCCACAAGATATTCATTTCAATCCTGAAACGGTGACATGGTTAGAAATTGGCAATAATAATACGTTTCGTGAAGGTTTCACCGCACATCGGGCGACAAAAGAAAATGAAGCCACTCGCATCGGTGATGGCTGTTATTTTATGAATAACAGCCACGTCGCGCACGATTGTACGGTAGGAAATAAAACGATTTTCGCCAACAACGTTGCGATTGGTGGTCATGTTGAAGTAGGCAATAATGTTTTTATGGGGGGCGCAGTAGTGGTTCATCAATTTTGCCGTGTCGGTTCATACGCTATCGTGCAAGGGACAACAGGATTAAACATGGACGTAATTCCATTCACGTTGATTGGCGGAAGACCTGCAAAACATTATCGTTTGAATAGCGTTGGTTTGCGTCGAAATGGCATTACGGGGGAGCGTTACGATGTGTTATCAAAAGCCTTTCGATTATTACGAAAACGAAAAGCCATTGATAATTTACCCGAAACAGAAGAATTGCAATTTTTAAAAGCGTGGCTAGCTGTTAAATCAAAACGCGGCACACATGGTTTTCTTGAACTTTCGACAAAACACGAACACTAAAGAATTAAGCCATCTTCCATGTGCAGCACTTTTCCCAATTTAGACGCTAAATCGTGATCGTGCGTTACAATTAAAAAACTGACCTGCAATTCGTAATTCAATTCAAGCATTAACTGATAAACGGCTTCAGCGGTTTTGCTGTCTAAATTTCCAGTAGGTTCGTCTGCTAAAACAAGCGCGGGTTTGTTAATTAAAGCCCGTGCCACTGCCGCGCGTTGACGTTCACCACCTGAAAGTTCACCGGGTTTGTGTTCAATTCGATGTCCTAAACCCACGCGATGCAATAATTCTGTAGCGCGTTTTTGTGCATTTTTTACCGATTCTTTCCCAATCAATAATGGCATTGCGACATTTTCTAATACTGTAAATTCGCCCAATAAATGATGTGCTTGATAAATAAATCCCAGTGATTCATTTCGTAATTTGGCAAGTTTTGAGCCATTTACTTTATTCAAATTTACGCCGTTTAAAATGACTTCACCGCTCGTGGGTTTATCTAAACCGCCCAATAAATGTAAAAGCGTACTTTTCCCAGAACCTGACGCGCCCATAATTGCAACGCGCTCACCAACGGAAATGTTTAAATCTACGCCTTTTAAAACATCAACATCCAATTCGCCATAACGTTTGACCAAGTTTTTACATTCTAAAATCAACTTACTCATAACGTAGCACCTCAGCAGGATTGATTTTTGCAGCTTGCCACGCTGGATAAATGGTTGCTAATAACGACAGGAAAAATGCCATGCCCGCAATCGTATAAACATCCGCCCAAACCAATTTTGAGGGTAATTCGCTAATGTAATAAACATCCGCCGCCATAAATTGCACATTAAAAAATTTCTCAATCGCCGGTACAATCGTTTCAACATTTAACGCTAAAATGACACCAAAAATAGTGCCAAAAACTGTTCCAACTGCGCCAATAATAGCTCCCAAAACCATGAAAATTCCCATGACAGAAGGGGACGTTAAACCTTGGGTTTTTAAAATCGCAATATCACCACGTTTATCTGTGACAACCATAACGAGTGTTGAAACGATATTGAACGCCGCAACCGCAACAATGAGCAATAAAATAATAAACATCACCCGCTTTTCTGTTTGAATCGCACGAAAAAAATTGCTGTGTGCGAGCGTCCAATCACTAACGTAATAATTGTTATAAAGTGCTTGAGACAATTCATGCGTAATGCGTGGCGCGTTAAACAAATCGTCCAATTTAATTCTCAAACCGGAAACTGCCGTTTCTAAACGAAATAATTTTGCCGCATCGTCGAGATGAATCAATGCCATATTTCTATCGTATTCATACATTCCGACTTGAAATGTACCAATAATCGTAAAACGACGCATTCTTGGTACAACACCAGCGGGCGTTGAATTGACTTGTGGACTAATCACGGTAATTTTATCGCCGACCACAACGCCCAAATAATTTGCCAATTCGATACCTAAAATAATGCCGTATTCGCCGGCAACCAAATCGGTTAATTTTCCTTCTTTCATTTTGGTTGCGACTTCAGAAACTTTTGCTTCATTTTCAGGCAAAATGCCACTTAACATAGTTCCGCTCACACGGCGTTCGGCGTTAATCATAACTTGTCCGTTAATAAACGGTGCGGTACCTTGAATATGTGGATAACCGACCAAACGTTGGTCAAGTTCTTGCCAATTATCAAGCTGTCCCGATTGTCCGGTAACAGTGGCGTGTGAGGTCATTCCTAAAATACGTTCACGCAATTCTGCTTCAAAGCCGTTCATCACGGATAAAACAGTAATTAACGCTGTGACACCAAGCGCGATGCCTAAGACAGATGTTAAGGTAATAAAGGAAATAAACTGTGTGCGGCGTTTAGCGCGGGTATAGCGTAAGCCGATATAAAAAATAAGAGGTTTAAACATGAATAATTTTTTTAGAAAAGTTAGGCTTTCGGTTTGCGGCAGTCGCTACAAAAACCGTAAAGATAAAAATTGTGGTCAGTGAGTTCATAACCCAAATTTTCGGCAATTTCGCGTTGACGTTTTTCAATAAATTCATCTTGAAATTCGTCAACTTTACCACAGGTTACGCAAACCAAGTGATCATGATGTCCACCATCGTCAAGTTCAAAAACAGAATTTCCGCTTTCAAAATGGTGGCGTGTTACTAAACCCGCCGCTTCAAATTGCGTTAGAACACGATAAACCGTAGCTAAACCAATATCTTCATTTTCACTAAGTAAAATTTTATAAAGTTTCTCAGCGGAAAAATGACGGTCGTGTACCTGTTTTTCTAAAATTTGTAAAATTTTAATGCGCGGGACTGTAACTTTTAGACCCGCATTTTTGAGTTCATAATTTTCTTGATTTTCCATTACTGCGTCTCGAAAAGAGTTTAATTCGGCGCATTGTAACGTTTTTTTAGACGGATTAGCGCGATTTCCGTAGAAATCGCGCTAATGTTTAAGCTGCAACAGAAAGTAGGTTGCCAACGCCATTTTGAAGTGAGGCACCGCTTTCGATATTTGAGGCAAGTTTTGTTAAAAAGTCTTGCAAACTTGCGTTTGAATTATTGCCAAAAGATTGGACTAATTTATCGAAATCAACTTGTAATGTCGCTGTTTTTTGCATTGAACCAATCAGATTTTGTAAACCTGCTTTTGAATTGTCATAAGGATTTAGCGATTTTGAACTCGCTATCGTTACGCCAATGTCTTGAAGCATTGCAACATCCAAAGGAGAAATTGTTTTTACTTCACCTTTTTTAATTGATTCCGACATTAAATCGCCAGCAATAGCAACATGATATACTGCTGAACCAGCCCCAGATGTAGCAGGAGATAAAGGTACAGCATTACCAGCATTAGCCGTTTTAGCGTGGCGACCTACAAAAAATGGCACATCATTTTGTATAGTTACTAACTCATCATAGCCTGTTTTTAAAGGCGTGTTACTGTCATTTAATGCACCCACAAAGGCTAAACCATGTAACACTTCATGAGTAATAATTGTTGTTAAATCATATTTATCAGGCATAGGTAAGCCACTAAATGACATTTCATCAATTCGTGCCATGTTGATAAATAATTTTGCATCCGCCGTATTTGGACTTAATTCAGAGCCATAAATCGAATCGGAAACAAAAGATGTATCAATGCTTTGTTGACCCAAACTTGTTGCTGTTGTCAGCGTTGAATTAGTTTCTGCCAGCATAGAACTATCTTCACTTTTAGACAGAACTTTCAAATTAAAAACAGCATTGGAAGCAACATATTGACCGATATTGTCGAGTGCGGTTTTGATATTCTCTTTTATAGCAGCAAGATTATCACCCAAATTCGCTTCACTAAAATCAATGGTATATTTGAAATTTGTGCCACCTGACACTAAATTATCATCCACGACACTTGTGCCGTCTGCATTTGTTACTGTGCTACTCGTAGTAACTATGTTTTCTGGCGTTAAAGCCTTATATAAACTTTGCACGAAACTTTTTAATGCTTCGCTTTCATTAGGCGACAACATTGATGTTGCAACAAGTCCACTATCCAGCGTTACATCATTTACGCCTATACTTTGTAGTGACTGAAGTACATTTTGAGTCAGTGGATCTGTGGTAACTGCTGCGCTATCGGTAACTGAACCGAAGTCTGCGTTACTGATGTCTCTAGTGAAACTATCTAGTTTCATTGGCTTACCAACAACATTTGCTGGTGTTTTTGTTTGATACGTTGCCATTTGCAAGGCATTCATTGCGTAAATCGACATGATTACTACCATCCTAAATTTGAGAAATTAAGTCACCTTCCGTTATCGGCATAAACCGTAAAAAATATAATTATTGTCTTAATTCTAAGGTGATGTGTTTCAACGAGTAATTTTTTGGTTTAAATTTTCACATCAAACACCATAAACAGTCGCTTGTGCAAAACAGAGCGCACGTTTTATACGTTATAATGCCCTAATTATATTATTTTTAAATCTAATCAAAACGAGTTTTTATGAAAAAGTTATTATTCCAATTCGATACCGATTTGCATCCTTCAGTTTTTGATACGGTGGTGGGTTATGACGGTGGGGCAGATCATGTGATTGGTCACGGAAGTTTAACGCCTGAAAATATCGCCTCATTAGTTGATGGCACCATTTTTACTCGTGCGCCTAAAGACAAAAAAAATACCGCTATTTTTGTCGGTGGTAGTGATATGGCGGCGGGACAAATTTTATTTGAGGCAGTACAAAAACATTTTTTCCCAGGTTTTCAAGTTTCGGTAATGTTAGATAGTAATGGCAGCAATACGACAGCGGCTGCGTGTGTAGCAAAATTAGCGTCGAGTGGTATTTTGACTGGAAAAAAAGCGGTTATTTTGGCTGGAACAGGACCTGTGGGGCAACGTGCAGCCGCTATGTTAGCAATGGAAGGTGCTGAAGTGACTATCACTTCACGGCAATTATGGAATGCCGAAAAAGCCTGTGAAGCGATGCAAAAACGTTTTAATGTTCACATTCACGCGCAAGCGGCGGCGGATTTTGATGAACGCGCCGCCGCAATTCAAAACGCAAACATTGTGATTGCAACGGGCGCAACCGGCGTTGAATTATTGAAACCTGAACATTGGCAAAATAATGCCGCATTAGAAATGCTTGCCGACGCAAACGCAACGCCCCCGTTGGGAATTGGCGGTATTGGTGTGATGGATAAAGGCATTGATTGTCAGGGAAAAATTGTTTGGGGCGCGATTGGATTTGGCGCGTTGAAATTAGCTTTGCATCGGGCGTGTATCGCGCAATTATTTGAAGACAATAAACACGTTTTGGATGCGGAAAATATCTTTGCCTTAGCGAAAACGATGGCATGAATGTAGAAAAGTTGCGCCAACACGCTAACCAAATTTTTCAAGCAGGAATTACAGCAGCGAATCCTTACGAAGCCGTCAAAAAACATTTCGTTTTGAATGAAAAATTTTCAAAAATTCACATTATCGCTTTTGGAAAAGCGGCGTGTGCAATGGCGAATGCTGCACAAGAATTGATTCGAGCCAATTTATTGGGGGATGCGATTGCAGTAACTAATTACCAAAATGTGGTTGCCGTTCACAATGTCGAAGTTATTGGCGCGTCGCATCCGTTGCCCGATTTTTCTGGTTTTGAAGCTGCAAAACGCATTGCGGAAATCGCCCAAAATGCCAAATCTGACGAATATGTTTTAGTGTTAATCAGCGGCGGTGGGTCGGCATTGATTCCGTATCCTGTGAATTCGATTTCGCTTGAAGAAAAAATTGCTGCGACAAATTTATTGCTGTCGTGTGGCGCGACCATTCACGAAATCAATTGTGTTCGTAAACATTTGTCTCAATTAAAGGGGGGGCATTTAGCGAAAATGATTTCTCCTGCCAAATGTCACGCGCTGATTTTATCGGATGTTTTAGGCGACGATTTAAGTGTGATTGCGAGCGGCACGACTGTTGCCGATGAATCTACATTTGACCAAGCTATCACCATTTTGAAACAAAGAAATGTGTGGAATGGCACGCCAAAATCGGTGCGAGATTATTTAGACCAAGCGATTTTAGAAACACCGAAAGTGATTGAAAATGTCACGAATACGTTAATCGGCAGCAACGCGATGAGCGTTGAAGCAGCGGTAAAATCTGCACAATTATTTGGTTACGAAGTCATTCATTATGATTACCCATTATGTGGCGAAGCGCGTGATGCAGCAGAAAAATTTGTCTTAGCAGTAAAAAATACTCGCCTTGAAAATAAAAAAATCGCTTTTATAACAGGTGGTGAAACAACCGTGACATTACGCGGAAATGGTAAAGGCGGACGCAATCAAGAAATGGCATTGGCATTTGCTATCGCGGCTGAAAAACACGGTTTAACAAACGAATGGACATTTCTAAGCGGTGGCACAGACGGCATTGACGGCGTAAGTCCCGCAGCTGGTGGAATTGTTGATGCGGGAACGTTACAACGTATGAAAAATGCAGGTGTAAAACCCGCCGAATTACTTGAAAATAACGATTCATATCACGCGCTGAAAAGCTCAAACGATTTATTGATAATTGGCGCGACGGGAACAAACGTCGCAGACTTACAAATTCTATTGATTCAAACAGAGGAAAATTCATGAATACACAAAAAATTGGTTTTATCGGTGGCGGAAATATGGCTTCTAGCTTGCTCAAAGGTTTAATTGCGAGCGGACATC
>CAIQZX010000014.1 GCA_903876445.1 uncultured Pseudomonadota bacterium
GGCAACAATTGTCCTTATCGGCTATACTATCCGGCTGGCGATGTATTCAAGAAAGGAAAAAAACAGATCCGCTTTATGACATCCGATTTTTCTATAAAGATGAAATGGAAAAATTGATGAAAAAACATTGCGTTGATGTCACGATTATTCCTGTTGGAAAAGCTAAAAAATCATACGAAGATTTTTTAATCAAAATAGGTTTAGGACATCCAATGTTATTGAGATTTTTGTTTAAAATTTCAGGACATCGGTTAATTCACAAAAGTGAAAGGCTTATGTGTATTGGTACTTTAGCTGAGTAAATCAAAACACCGTTTATAAAATCAAAATAAGAGAGCTACAATGTTTGAAAACTTACCCAACACCTTTAAAACGTTTCACGATTCTGTACTTTTTAATTCCGTACAGGTTCTTAAATTAAATCGGCATTTTGATAATTTCGATGCTGGACGATTCAATTATGACGGTCAAGACCATTCAAAAGAATTTAACGCGGGCTTGCACGCCTTTTATTTTGATTGGTTTTTTAAAAATTCAATCAGTCTATTCACGGCTTATTCATTGCTTAACAATGAATCCTCAAAAAGGCTATTTCTTCATTTGATTGCTTACCGCTTAGGCGGACATTTGAGCGTGAAAATTCCTGTTGCATTTGCAGGTAAAGAAACCGAATTAGCCGAATACAAAGCGTTTGAAAAACACACGCCTAGCCAGCTTCCTACAACGGGGATGTTTGGAAAATTAAGTCACCTTGATTTTGAATATAAAAATCATCGTTATATTGTGGACTGTATTGGTTTGGCACACTGTCTTGTTTATGGACAGTATTTTTATTCACAAGATGGCATCATTGTTGAACCAGAAATGGGCGATTATGTTATCGATGGTGGCGCGTGTTTGGGTGATACCGCGCTGGTGTTTTCAAATGCGGTGGGTGAAAACGGACACGTTTATTCTTTTGACCCTGTAAAAGAACATCTTGAAATTCTCGCTTATAACATCGCGCAATTCCCCAATAAAAACGTTCAAGCCATGCCGTTTGGCTTATCGAATAAAGATGTTATCGCCGAGCCGATTATTTTAGGTGGTTACAGACCTGGTTTTAATTCAGGTAGCCAACAAGTGCCACTTCGTTCAATTGATAGTTTGGTCAATTCTGGGCAAATCGAAAAAGTGGATTTTATAAAACTCGATGTAGAAGGCGCGGAAATGGATACGCTTCGCGGCGCACAACAAAGCATTGAACGCTTCAAACCAAAACTTGCGATTTCGCTGTATCACAAGCCTGATGATTTTTTTGAAATTATTTTGCACATCAAAGAGAAATTTCCGTTTTATTCGTGCTACGTTAATCACTACACCATTCACAGCGAAGAAACGGTTTTGTATTGCAAAATTTAAGAGGATTTAAAGATGTCTTACACAGAATGTATGCCTTTAGTAAAGCAGCTTAATCACAATGAAAAATTAAAATTAGCACAGTGGCTAATTCAATTGATTGCACAAGAAGAAGGCGTTGATGCAGATGAAACAGATTTTGTATTAAAAAATTCAATGTTGATGTCACAAATCGAACTTTCCAAACAAACACATCAAAATCGGCAAGGATATAAACCAACAACTGAGGAATTAAATGAAATCCTTAGTTTTTGAAGGTAAAACGTGGGAAGTTTATGAAACGTTGCGACAACAAGATAAAGA
>CAIQZX010000015.1 GCA_903876445.1 uncultured Pseudomonadota bacterium
AGCACAACGCAAACAGGAGAATGCGTGATTGAGGGCGGCTTATCGCCGCCGCGCTTACCTCCCCGCACTGAACGGCGGGGTATCACGCGCAATTTGATGAAACATCATTATTTCGTTACGGGAACAGATACAAATGTCGGCAAAACATGGGCGACATTAGCGTTAATAACGTATTTCAAACAACAAAATTTGTCCGTGATTGGTATGAAGCCTGTGGCTTCCGGTTGTAGAAAAATTGCTAATGAATGGCAAAACGACGATGCGTTAGCAATTCAGAAAATGAGTTCACAATTTGTCGATTATTCACTTATCAATCCTTATGCTTATGAATTGCCAATTTCGCCACACTTAGCGGGGATAGAAAATCCCGTTAATATCAAAAAAATTTGTGCTAATTTTGATACCTTACAAAATATGGCTGATGTGATAATTGTCGAAGGTGCGGGCGGTTGGTATGCGCCGCTAAATAATAGTGAATCGATTTCAGATTTAGCTAAAAAATTAAATTTACCTATTATTTTAGTAATTTCGATAAAGTTAGGTTGTATCAATCATGCACTTTTAACGTTTGAAGCGATTAAAAATTCTAATTTGAATTGTGTTGGTTGGATTGCAGTTTGTAATGATGTCACTTTCGATTGTATCGATTTAACCCTTTCTAGCCTAAATAACTTTTTGCCAATTCCGTTATTAGCAAAATTTCCTTTTTTACAAAAAGAAGATTTTGACTATTTAGCTAGCCAAATAAAACTCCCTTAATTTTGAGATTTTCTAATGCAAACAAACATTTTTAATGATATTCCCGCCGAATTGCCGGAAGAACTTTTTACCTACTTACTCGAAAATAAAAATGTAAAAATTGAGCGTATTGTTTCTGATGGACATCGTACACCAGCAGGTGAATGGCATGATCAGCAACAGAATGAGTGGGTGATGGTGTTGCAAGGGCAAGCCGTAGTCGAATATGAGAATATGGAGCCATATAATTTGAATACCGGTGATTATTTGTTCATTCCTGCCCACATTCGCCATCGTGTTTCGTGGACAAGTCATACGGAAAAAACGGTTTGGTTGGCGATTCATTGGTTTTAGTGGCACGAAAAATGGACACTAAAATTATTCCCGTTATCGATTTAAAAAATGGTTGTGTTGTTCATGCGAAATACGGGCAACGCGAAAATTATCAACCCATAAAAAGTGTGCTGACATCGAAAGTCGATATTTATTCCGTGTTAGAGGGATTTTTGCAATTATATGATTTTGATACATTTTACATTGCCGACTTGAATGCGATTACGGGGCAGGGGAATAACACCGATTTAATTTCAAGGGTTTCAAACGATTTTTCAAAAATAACATTTTGGGTTGATGCGGGTTATCAAAAAGCGGGCGTTTTTCCGGTAAATTATTTCCCCGTTTTAGGTAGCGAATGTTTTACGGATGAAAATTTTTTTGAATTGGTGGATTTTGAAAAGAAATTTGTACTGTCACTAGATTTTGATTCGAGTGGCAAAAAATTAGGAGCTGAAAAAATTTTTACACACAACGATTTTTGGTCTGAAAATGTCATTTTGATGACTTTAAATCGAGTCGGGAGTTTACGAGGTGTTGAAATTGATTTGTTAGCACAATTTAAACGAAATTATTCACAGACAAATTTTATTGCGGCGGGGGGAATTCGTGACAAAAATGATATTGAAGCCCTTAAAACACTGGACATTAAATACGTTTTAGTGGCGAGTGCGCTGCATTCCGGTGCGATTACAGCCGTTGAAATTGCAGGCTTTTAGACAAAAAAATACCCCAGAAAACTGAGGCATTCTTCATTCATTCGCGTTAAGCCAAAAGGCTCAAATTGAATTAAACGCTGTTTGCAGCAAACGGATGTTTTGCTTCTTTTTTCGCAGCAACAACTTCTTTCGCAGTTGGTGTACCAGAAATAGCACGAGCCAATGCTTCTTTTGTTGCTTTATAGTTGAATTCTTCGATTTTCGCGTCGTCTTCAGCCATCCAATGGATGAATACGCCAACAGAAACAAACAAATCATCCGCTTCGTCAGCTGGAATTGTGCCATCTTCAACAGAATCAGCAATCGCCATAGCAACTGCACGTTGTGCTGGTCCAAACATTTGAACAGCTTGTTTTGAACCTTTAATAGTTACTTTGTTAAACAAAATAGTAGCAGGTTTCACCATTAAGTTTGGTGCAACAACTGCTAACAAAGTTGAGAAACCGTCTTTGTTGTTTGTTAAAGCAGTTGCGAAAGCTGTTTCAGCCGCTGAACCGCGTGGACCGATAATTAAATCGATGTGTGCGATTTCGTTACCTTCGCCTACTAATGATTCACCAACGCGCAAATTATTGATTTTTGCCATGCTATTTTTCTCCTTAGAACAAAAAAATGATAAAACTGAATCTATTACGGACATTTCTCATGTCTCCAATTTGTCTCTACACGCGAGAGAACATTCTAAAAATGCGGTTAAGACTGTAGCCACCGTCAAATCAGCCGATGTGCCTGGGTTCAAACCGTTTGATTTAAGCTCAGTATCCATCTGATAAAGCAGAGGCTTAACCTGTTCAGGGTCATCCATGACTTGTAACTTATCACTAAGTTCACGCATCATTGCTGCTACCCTTACAGAGTACCGACTCCCAAATTTTCTCTCGATATGACTATCAGGAAATTGACTCAACAAATCGGCGTAAACCGAGACTGCTGCCCAATTCTGCTCACCCCATCGATTGAAGCTGTAAGTATAACTTAAAACGCCTAAATCGAAAATATCTTTATAATCACTAACGTACTGCAGCGCAATTCTGTCTTTCTCGGATGCTAGACGCATTGCGGCTTGTAACGTAACGGTCGCATCTTCGTTAACATCTTGTTTTTCAACTTCACCTAAACCCGCTGGAGAAGCCAATGTAATCGCTTTAAATGTCCAATTTGCATCTTCCACGGTTGTACTTTTCAAAATTTTCGCTAAGGCATCTCGAAGTATTAAATCCGGATAAATTTGTACCGCCTGAATCAATGGCGCACACAATAAAATAATCCCTAAATTTGTATTACAACCAACTGCTTCGCGCGTTGCTTTGACGGCGTAAAAGATTCTTTCGCCAAGTGAATAATTTTCATCGCAAAGTGGTAAAGCACTTACTTCAGCACTCCGCCGGAAATCACTGACTGTCATATCATGACCATCAGAATAAACACTGACATTTCCCGGTTTGAACGCTTGTAATTCAATTTCGCAAGCGTTGCGATAAAGTTCGGCTAATTGATTTTTATTCATTTACCGCGTTCCATTACAACACCGACATTAATATCTGCACCGACGGCTCCTTTTTTATTTACCGTTAATTTCACTCGTGAAACATTAAATTCGGTTTGAATTAAACGAATCATTTCTGCCGCTAATTTTTCAATTAAAAAGAATTCACTATTACCCACAAAATCTACTAATCGGTCGTAAACAGCTTTATAGTTCAGTGCGTCAGAAATATCGTCAGATTCTGCTGCGGATTGACAGTCAAATGCCATTTCTAAATCAAAAATAAGCGTTTGTTTTGCTTTTCGTTCCCAATCAAAAATACCGATTAACGTGTCAATATGTACGTCGCGTAAAAAAATGATGTCTGTCATGTTTGTTTATTTTCCGATTATGATATAGCTTGAAAAGAGCGTAAGTATCGCTGTAACAGCGTTATCTAACAAGTCTTCACGAATTTTAATAGGTGCAAAATGATTTTAGGTTTTCTTCTTCCGTTAGCGTATTTAATCGGTTCGATTTCAAGTGCTATTATTGTTTGTCGATTGATGGGTTTACCTGATCCACGCGAACAAGGTTCTGGTAATCCCGGTGCAACGAATGTGATGCGAATTGGCGGCAAAAAAGCGGCAGCAATTACTTTTTTTGGGGATTTTTTAAAAGGTTTATTACCCGTCGTCGCCGTAAAATTTTTGGGTGCGCCACCGATTTTGTTTGCATTGACGGGATTAGCGGCATTTGTTGGGCATCTTTATCCGATTTTCTTTAAATTCAAAGGTGGAAAAGGTGTTGCTACATCCGCCGGTGTTTTATTTGGTTTTGATATTTTTCTCGGCAGCGCGTTTGCGTTGACGTGGATAGCGATTTATAAACTCAGCAAAATTTCATCTTTAGCCGCATTGATTACGTCCGCGCTTTCACCTGTTTATGCGTGGTTTTTGACAGAAGATCCCGTTTTAACTATCGCAACGCTAATCATGACAGGGTTTTTATTGTGGCGACATGAAAGCAATATCCGTCGTTTATTAGCAAAAGAAGAGAAATAATTTTCAATCTTTGCGAAATTCGCCTTCCAATACGTCATGATTTTGTTTGGAAGGTGAAGACCCAAAAAAATGTTCAATAGCATAAGCAATTATTTTTTGGCGTAATGTCGGTAATAAACACGCCAAACCTATCGCATCTGTAATAAATCCCGGTGTAAGTAATAATGCACCACCTAATAAAATCAAAAATCCTTCCATCAATTCATGCGCCGGTACTTCATTATGCGCTACCGTTGTTTGAAAACGTCGCCATGTCGCCAATCCTTGTTGTTTAAGTAAAAATGAACCCAGAGCGGCTGACGCGATAACCAAAAAAATTGTTGGAAACGCGCCCAAAATGCTGCCGACTACAATCAAAACATAAAGCTCTAAAAAAGAAACAACGATAATAACCATAAAAAGCAAACGAAAAATGTTCATGTAAGTAACCGATTAGATTAAAAAATTTTCATAACTATAAAGGCAAATACACTGTTTTTCTATGATAATAATGTTTTTCAATTTCAATTTTTTGTTATCGCGCATTTGTTTTTTAGGATTTAATCATGACTACTACATTGATTTCTAAAGAAACGTTTAATCAATCCCAGCGTTTGAGTGTTTCGTTTCGTGTGTTATTAGGTTTGTATTTAATTATGCCGTTATGTTTTTTTTTATATGGTTTAGACGTAAATTTTTGGCAGAATACGTTACGCGAAAATTTGCCGTCGCAACCGACCCATTTTTTATTATTTCAAATTTTATTCGGCACACCACATATTTTAGCCAGCACATTTTTATTGGTTAGCAATGGCGAGTATTTTCAATTTTATAAACGACATTTATTTTGGATGACATTAGCCATTGCGATTATTTTTGGCGTGGGAAGTCTTTTTATTCCGTATCGTGTTTTTTATATCGCGGTAGCGGGCTGGACTGTTTTTCATGTTCTAAAACAACAACATGGTGTGGTGCGTGGATTGTGTCAATTACCAAGTTGGGCGTATCAAAGTTTGTTATGGTTAAGCGTGAGCGCGGGATTATTGATTTATATCGGTATTTTTTTACATAACCGTTTAGAACCCGAAACATTATTAACACTTCAAAAAGTTGCCGGTGTATTAACAGCGATTTTATTTTTAACCGCGTTATATTCACAACGTTTTGCAAAAAATACGTTTAGTAAATGTTTTTTATGGGCAAATGTATTTTTGGTTATCAGCAGTTTTTATTTTTATGTGGAAAGTTATTATTTTTTTGCGATTTTAATTCCTCGTATCGTTCATGATGCAACGGCTTATATTTTTTATGTTGTTCATGATTACAATAAACACGGGATTGAACCAAAAAATACCGTTTACCGTTTGGCAAAACGTTTTTCAGTTTCTATTTTCATTGTTTTGCCCGTTTTATCTTTTTTATTAGCGTTTGTATTACAGGCTTATGGCGATTCCGCTATTGAATGGTTAACAAACGTTATTTTTGGCGTTGAAATTCACAAGGTCGTGACGTTAGGTGTTTTAGGTTATTTTGCTTTGATGCACTATTACAGCGAAGGCGTAACGTGGAAATCCGATTCACCTTATCGAAAATTTATTTCGTTTTCTAAATGATTAGAAATAGATTCTCAGCTAGCGAGAAATGTGTCGGAGCGTGTTTCGTTGATTTCTCGCTAGAAACTATTTTTGTTCCGATAACATATCAATCATTTTTTGCATCAAAAAAAGTTGTTTATCTTTATCTGCAATAATGTCTGTTTGAAATTTGTTAATCAAAACCTGTTTTTCCAATTCTTGTTTAATTTCTAAATCTTCTTGCGAATAAATGTTGTTAATTTGAAATTGCGCGTGACCTTGATTTCCTTTGTTATTTTCATTGATTTTGCTTGAATCAAACAAATTAAAAACATTTTCAGCGTCAACATTAACCAAATCTTTTAACGACATTTCAAACAAAACGGCTAATTTTTCAAGTTTATCCTCTAGTAGCGAAAAACCTCGCCGTTCAGGGCGAGGATGTAAGCGGCTCAATTTCAAATTTTTCATAGTCTGCAAAATCTATCCTGTGTTAAAATCCACTCAAAATGTGACC
>CAIQZX010000016.1 GCA_903876445.1 uncultured Pseudomonadota bacterium
GGACTTTCGGGGGCTAGTCTGTGAAGTGAACGGTGCTGTAATGCCGTCAGCAGCAGAAACCAGCAGGTAGTAGTGATACACACCTGCTCCTGAGTTAAATCAGGAATCCCCGTTCCCTTTAGGGCGGGGAGGATGTCAACTACATCACAAAAGAACTCGCGAATGTTTAAATCATGAAGCAGTGCAATTTGTTCGAGCCTAGACACCGAAACATTGGTTTCACCTCTTTCAATACAGCCATAACCATTTAATGACATATCCAATTTAGCCGCGACACTCTCTTGCGACCAACCTTTTTCCAATCTTAGAAGACGGATTTTCCCTTTTATTAACATTTTGGCAACCTTAAATCAGTAACTGTAATTGTCACTATAGGCGGTTGAATTCTATAGTACCAGCAATAAAAATAAAATTTTGGGTTAAAGAAGTTGAAATCAAAAGTTACTGAATTTAAGAAGAAATTTTCTTAAAAACTGTCCGAAACTATTGAGTAGTGGCAAGAGTAGCATTGCAAAAGTCTCAAACCAGTCTTATTTTGAAATAATAGGGTGACAATTTTAATCATTAAAAATAAAAAAAATACTTTAAAATCATTTTGTTGTACCAAATTAGGGTTTTATTTTTTTGTTGGGTTCTATTTTGGAATCGTAGAATTGTAAAAAAAAAATTACTTTTTTTTGTGGTGTGGTACAAATGCGTCACTTCAAATAAACGATAAAAGTTAGAGATTCGTATAAAAATGAATATAAAGATGAGAATTTTATTTCGTAAATTGCCCATTCAATTAGTCTGTATTTTTTTAGTTACGGCGTTGTCAATGGGAAGCTATGAAATTTTGAAAGAACTCTATTTCAAAGGACAATTAACTTTATGGGAATCACACATTATTACAATTTTCGTAACAGCTACATCTTCTATGATTGCAGCTTTTTTTATGAGTCATTTAGCAAGAAAATTGGTAAACACCGCACAAGAATCTCAATTTAAAGTCCAAAGTATTATGGAAAATTTATTTGATGCCATAATTATCATTGATAAATTTGGCATCATTGAAATGGTCAATCCAGCGGCAGAAAAGATATTTGGCTATGATTCAAAAAAACTCATTGGTCACAATGTTAAAATTTTAATGCCAGAACCACATTCTAGTAACCACAACGGTTATCTCGATAATTACCTAACGACAAAAATTCCTAAAATTATTGGTCATGTTCGGCAAAGAGTTCAGGGGATTCATTCTGATGGAACAGTCATCCCTATAGATTTGGTTGTAAATGAAATGCTTCATCATAATCAAGTTGCATTTATAGCGACCATCAGGGATGTGACTAAAGAGAATCGTATCAATCTTGAAATGAGACAACTGAGAGAAACTGAGAAAAAAATGCTGAAGCATTTAAAAGATGAGCTTCAGATGGCAAGTCACATTCAAGCCAATATGCTTCCGACAAAATTTTTACTTTATCCTGAATGCAAAGAAATTGAGGTCTTTGCCTCAATGACACCTGCAAATGAAATAGGGGGGGATTTTTATGATGTTTTTCTTATGAATGCGGAAAAAGTCTTTATCGCCGTTGGTGATGTTACAGGTAAAGGCGTATGCGCTGCTCTACACATGACTGAATGTATGGCACATCTACACATGATTGCGGCACGCGAATCAAAACCGCATAAAATTTTGCAAAAGTTGAATAATCGTCTTTGTGAAAATAATGGCTCTGGTATGTACATAACTTTGTGCTGCGGAATTTTTAATATGGTAACGGGCGAATTTGTTTATTCGAGTGCTGGACATAGCCCACCACTGACGAATAAAGATACGAAACGTTTTGAATTTATGCCGATGCCAAGTTCTATTGTTCTTGGATTTGTAAAAGACGCAAAATATAAATCCGTGGCTTTACAATTAAATCCGGGAGACAGTGTTTTTCTTTATACAGACGGCGTGACGGATGCCACAAATAAACAACAAGATTTATTTTGCGACGAAAGATTGTTGGAAACCTTATCTACCTTAAACGAAGCTAGCCCGAAGGTCATTATTGAGCATGTGAAGAATGAAATTGAAACGTTTGCTCATGAAGTTGATCAAGCGGATGACATAACCATGCTGTGTTTTCGCTACCTTCGACCGCTCAATCCAAGCATGTCATAAACTTGTTATACAATGGTGATATAACTTTTATTTTTGGAGATTAAAGAAATGCAATCCATTGGGAAATTTGAACTACAGATATTTAATGACTTTTCCGAGTTTAAGGTTATGAACGCATGGTTACAAAATGTATTTAAAACCCTAGCATTGCCCGAATTACTTGCCAAAGATTTAGATGTTTGTGTAAATGAAGCCGTTACCAATATCATTCTTTATGCCTATGAAGATCAAAAATCTCATCAAATTCAGATGCAAATTGAATTTAATGAAAATGAAGAAATCTGTTTAACCATTCAAGATGACGGCTCACCTTTCGATCCGTTCAGCGCAGTTTTAACTGATAAGTACGAAAAGATTGACGGCTTAAACATCGGTGGATTAGGAATTCCATTGATGCGTAGCTTAACAAGTCAACGTCATTATCGTTGGGTTAATGGAAAAAACAACACGACTCTTTGCTTTTGTTTGTCTTAAAGATAGCGGCATTTTATTTCTCTTAACATAACACGTTGTAATTATTTAACTTTGGAGTATGAAAATGGAAATAAGTTCTGAACAATTGGATGGTGACATCTATAAAATAAATTTAACGGGTCGAATGGATATTCCGGGTAATGCCGAAGTAGACATTACATTTTCTGGAATGACTGCATCCCCGCGTAAATTTTTTATTTTGGATCTTTCGGGTGTAGATTTTATTGCGTCTATTGGTATTCGTACCATTCTTATGAGTGCGAAAGCAATTCAGAATCGTGGTGGAAAAATCGTACTATTAAATCCAGATAGTCATGTTGAAAAAATCTTATCGGTAGCTGGTGTTGGTACAATACTCGACATCGTTCACAGTTTAGAAACAGCACTCATTATGTTTTCATCACAGCCCACTTTGGAAGAAAATGATTGAAAACTGTAACTCGATGTTCAACTTTTGAGTAGTTACAAAATATGAAATTGATTGCTTGACATCCTCCACACCCTAAAAGGTTACCTAAAAGCCCGTAAAGCCCCGCCGTTCAGGGCGGGGATGTAAGGGTGCTTTTGATTTTGTTGTATTCATGTTGATCTTTCTTCTGTTGGGTGCGCTGTTGCTGCGTACTTCCTCTATCTGGCTTTTAAGCTACAGATAGGTTGAAATAAGGTGTTTTTCAGAAACACCTCTTTCGGGTATGAAGGGCTAAACTAAGGAATCCCCGTTTTAACCCTTTAGGGCGGGTAGGATGTCAAAAAGCTAAAAAACAAATACTTTGAAATAATTGAGTGCTGGGCTGGTTTAACTGACCGTGCGAGATTCTCCACCTAGAGCTGACAACTCGATCAACCGTAACTAGGACAATTATTGAATAAAGCGTTTATGTCCAACACTAAACCAACTTCTCCACTACCTAACAACGTGCAACCCGTCACGCCACGAATGTGTGATAAATAGCCTTGTAATGGGCGCGAAAGGACATTGTACTGACCAATCAATTCATTTACTTTGATAGCAATACATTGCTGTTTTTTTCCAACAACAATAACAAATAAATGTTTTTCATCATTCATTAAATCTTGAACTACGGGAACTGTATCTTGATGGCTACCTTTTAAAAACTGTATAGGAATAACATGCTCTTCCTCTTCTAGCTTCAGCATATAACCGCCTTCGTTAGCCGATACTCGCATCAAACCTTCATTATCCGTGCGAACAATGCGCTGTATTCTGTCAATAGGATAATATATTGTATCGAATTTACTCGCACGACCATTCCATCAAGGAGTAACATCGTCAGTGACATTGTTAATGTAAAGCGAATTCCGCCACCTAATGGTAAATTCGTAACAAACAAACTGCCGCCCAACGGGGTTAAATACTCTTTAATATCTGCAAACTCTAATCCACCATAATTTGAATCATCGTTTGACGTTACACCATATTCTTTATGAAAAATCATATCTATCGACGGCTTTTCCTGCCAGCCTAATTGCTTGGCACGTTGAGCAATTCTTTCCAAATCAATACCAATACCATCGTCTTCAACCGTTAATTGAATCCGATCTTCGTTTTCAACCAAAGCAACACGCAAAGAACCTCGTCCATCTTTTCCAATTGCGACACGATGTTCTGGTGATTGAATACTTTGCAAAATGCAGAAACCGACTAATGCGCGTAATGGCGACTTTAAGTTTTCTAACAATGTCATATCAAGTGATATGTCATCACCTTCAACTGTATTGAAATCGACATATCGATTATTTTTTCTAGCTAACGCTTCAACAAATGGCACTAAGGGTTTTAATAACTGACTCACGGAGCGCATTCGTCCCGAAATCGCTTCTTCTTGCAACTGTGTAAGCAAAACATTCGTTTGCATACCAATTTGCACCATTTTTTCGATTTTTTCTTGTAACAATAGCAGTGAAAGACGAACATCATCTTTTGCAAGTGACCATTGACCATGAAAAGCATTCATTTTAGATTCAATGGTTTTAATTAAATCATCTTTAACGAGTTCATCAAGTAAGTGTTGAACCATCGTTTGATGCGTCACTAATTCGCCGATAGACTCAAGCATATTACCTGATAGCTGACCTTGTTGTGCGGCTACCGGAATTTCGCCATCGTTTAAAAATAGACCCTCTTGCATTTTTTCAGGCGTGTCATCGAAATCACTCAATTTTCTATCTGTTAGCGTTTGTTTTACAAAAAGAAAATTTCCTGTTGAATCCAATATATCTAAAGCCTCTCCAATTTGAGTAGGGTTCAACGAGGTGGCGAGTAAAAAATCAAACAAGGTACGATTATCATCAAAAACGGTTACGTTACTAATCGCTTGCACAACGCCCGATTCAATCCAGTTTAGGAAGTTACAGGCTAAATTTTCATCTTGTTCTAAATCTGCTCGAATAATATAAAAATATTTGCCTTTTTGAATCGCCTCGGAAGCAATTTTCACACTTTCTGTTGTGAGAACCTTATGAAATGATTTAGGCAAACCTAAGCGTGCTTCTATACTTTGAGAAGAAATTGTTCCTGTCGATGTAAAGGCAACAGATGACGCTTCTTGGAATAATTTTTCAATTAACGCCATATCTGGCATACATCCAGACGTGATGTTTTCGAAAACCAATTCCATGTCCGTAATGAACGATTTTGCAATGTGTAACATTACAGCATCGGTTTTCATAACATCGTTGATAACTCTTGCAAACAAATCACTTAATACCGTGCATAAATGTGCGGCAGTTCTGAATTCGTAATGCTGACAAGCATAATAAATTTCGCGTAATAGCTCGGTAATGTGCAAGCAGTTTTCATTTATGTCTACTTCATTTTTAATCAGTTCTAGCAATCGACGTATTAAAATTAAACTTTCAAATACACGATCGACACACCATTTTTCTAAAAATGTTTTCGCACAAAAATTGGTTGGCTTATTATTTTCTGGAAGGATGTTTTCAATAGCGACTAAGGTTTCGTACAATCGAAACTCAAAATGATGTAATTTATTTTCAACAGTTTCGCCCTGTTCTAATGCAACAAAAAAATCTTCAGCGATTTCTGCTAAATGGAAAAAACCTTGTGCTTCCGAGATATTTTTAATTTTATGTGCCGCGTCAATTAACTCATCAACGTGAACATTAACATTTGCACTGATTTCTCTTCGTCCAAAAATAGCAAAAACGTGAAGGGGTTCTTGGATTTCAGCGAAAAATTGAATAATGGGGATATTACTTTCAATATCGTGATTGGTGTGCGGTACTGAGTTTGGATTTTCAAATAAAATTGTTAATTGTTGGACTAAATTCGACGCATCTTCGATTGTAGGTAAAACTATTGCTAAGTATTGCCCTAAAAAAGTTTGCCATTTTGCTAAACCAATTTGCGTTGCCGCAAATAATAATCGCATGGTAGCTTCAGCAAAATCTAATTGCAAACGTGCAGGCGAATTAGCGTATTCGTTCACAATACTTCGCATTTCAAACAAAATATCATTCGCCATATCGACGAAAAGGTCTAAATACACCGGATCATCTACTAATGATTCTATTTTATCAAAAATCATTGCCAATACAGGTTCATCAACGGGCGTTACATCACCGCCAAAATCCCGATTGAAAAGACTCAATAAACCATCGTATAACGCTCTGAACTGTTCTTCACTTTGATTTGATTGGGCTAAAAATTCCTCGATGATAAATTTCCATTCCGGTAATTTAATTTGTTCAACCGCTAATTGAAGGGATAAACAGGCATTTAAAAAATCAGCTTGTGCTTCAGTGACATCAATTTTGAAATTTTCAATCGCCATTTCCATATTTTCGAAAATGTCACTCGCCATATCCGAGAAAATTTCTCGATAAACCGGATCATTAGCTAACGTTTCTGTATTATCAAAAATAATCGATTCAATAGCTCTATCGATAGCTTCATCGGCATTTTCATTATCAGCAATGTCAATATCACCATTTTCAATCATTTCAGTTATAAATGCTTCATTTACAATGGTTTCATCAGCAGTAGATTTATCGAAAGTAGGCGGAACTTCATCGATAACTTGCATTTTTTGGCGCGATTTTTTAGGTTTCTTTTCAACAGGCGAATTACGACAACGTGCCAATTTATCTTTCATTCGTTCAACAAGATCGTTTGACATTTCTGGATCGGTATCTTGCTGGGTTTCACATATTTGTGACAACATAGGATGTAAAACATCAACCATTTCAAGCAATAAATCAATGAGTTCGGCATCTAACGGAACACCTTCATCACGCACTAATCCGACTAAATCTTCAGCAACGTGCGCCCGTGATTCAATAACGGAAAGTCCCATGACGCGAGAATTGCCTTTAAATGTGTGCATGGCTCGAAATAAACTACTTATCGTATCGGCATCTGTTGGCGCATCTTTCAAAATAAGTAATGCTTCTTCCATTGCACCTAAAGTTTGTTCGCTCTCATCGGCGTAAAGCCCCCAAACTTCATCTAATTCACTTGACATGGCTATTTCTCTATAATTTGTCATTTATCGATAATTTTTAACTCCACCTATAAAACTCAAACGTTCAGATGGAGCATTCTATTCAGTCTTAAAACTTAATAGCTCTAACCCATCAATATCTTTTTGATAGTACGTTCCATTTCTGCACCACGAACGGCAGCTAAGTCTAACGAAACAGCACCAGATGGCTTCGTAATAATCGCATCAGCTCCGTACAAACGTGCTTTCGCAGCATAAGGTGAACCTTCTAATGCAACCGATGATAAAATAACAATTTTAGCTTTTGTTTTTGGGCGGGCTTGACGCAAAAACTCCAAACCATCCATTTCTGGCATTTCAATATCCAGCATAATCAACGACAAGTCAGGATTTTTCGCAAGTTCTTCAAGTGCCTTTTTACCATTGTCGGCATTTGCCACAACTGAAAAGTCACTCCATTTACTGATAATTCCACGGATTACATTACGCATCATCACAGAATCATCAACTATCATCACTTTATAAGCCATTTCTACCTCTCCCAGAATTTTCAAATCTAATTATAGTGTTGTCAAAATTTTTAAATGCACACCGAGACAAGAGAATTTGCCTCGATGTACTTTTGGAATTTAAAATTTCCCAAATCCACGTTCATCACTGTTTAACGGCATAATTTGTTTAGGCGATTTTTTTCCTGTTCCCGTTGAAGATGTAGGTGATATTACAGGCGATGAATGTGAAGTAACAGGCGTTTTTAATCCAGTATGTTGTGCAAGCATAGCTTGTAACTGATACAGCATTTCAGGTGTAATGCCATTTAAATCTAATAATCCTGATGGACGTTGACGTTCACGCAATTTGAATCGACTCAATTCTTGTTGTGTGCGTGTTGCGATTGCCGCTAATTCTCTTGATGCAGAAGCAAGTTCTTCGGACTGTTGGCTACCTTCGCGTGATGCCGAAGCCACTTGTCCCATTGCAATGTTGATTTGTGACACGCCGCGTGACTGTTCTACGCTAGCGGTCGAGATTTCAGAAACAAGATTTTTCACTTCAATGACATTTGCGACAATTTTATCGAGTGCCTCACGGGTTTGACGCGCGATATTAACGCCATCACCAACTCGTTTTGTTGAATCTTCAATTAAGTCTGCCGTTTCACGCGCGGCTTTTGCACTACGTCCTGCTAAATTACGCACTTCTTGCGCGACAACCGCAAAACCACGACCATGTTGCCCTGCTCTTGCCGCTTCTACGGCGGCGTTTAACGCGAGCAAATTCGTTTGGAATGCAATTTCGTCAATCACCTTAATGATTTTAGCAATGCTTTGTGCAGAATCGTTAATCGAGTTCATTGCTTCGGACATAGCTTGCATTTTGACTTGTCCTTCATTTGCCGCTTCAGAAGTGACAACAACTAACTGATTAGCAGAATTTGCATTTTCAGTATTTGCTTTAACTTGACTATCAGTTTGTTCAAGAGCCGAAGTGACTTCTTCTACCGCAGAAGATTGCTCTTCAGCAGTTGCCGCCATATTTTGTGATGAACCATTTAATTGTGACGCAGCTTGACTAACTTGCTCAACAGTTTGAATTACTTGCGAGAAAGTATCATTCAATCCATTTAATGCGCGTTCAAATGCGTCGATAATTTTACGATAATCACCTTGATGTCTATTAGCATCAACGTTGATGGCTAAATTTCCTTCAACAATCGCATTAGAAATAGCCGTTGAATCTTGAATAATCGAATTCACCGCATCGATACAAGTATTCAAATTATTTTTCAAAATGTTGAAATCACCATTGTAAGAATCAGTAATTTTGGCAGGAATGTTTCCTTTCGCAATGTTATCGACATAATCAGCCGCAACGTTTAGCGGATTGATAACGGCATCTAACGTGTCATTAACGCCGACGACGATTTTACGGAAATCACCTTGATGTTTTGACGCATCGGCACGAGTCGCTAAACGTCCTTCAACAGCCGCAATCGCTAATAAATTTGCATCGGAAACCAACGCATTTACCGCGTCGATACAAGTATTTAAGTTATTTTTCAAAATATTGAAATCACCGTTATACGAATCGGTAATTTTGGCAGGAATGTTTCCTTTCGCAATGTTGTCCACATAGTTTGCTGCAACATTTAGCGGATTGATAACAGCATCTAACGTGTCATTAACGCCGACGACGATTTTACGGAAATCACCTTGATGTTTTGACGCATCGGCACGAGTTGCTAAACGTCCTTCAACAGCCGCAATCGCTAATAAATTCGCATCGGAAACCAACGCATTGACCGCATCGATACAGGTGTTTAGATTATTTTTCAACACATTGAAATCACCGTTGTACGAATCGGTAATTTTGGCGGGAATGTTTCCTTTTGAGATGTTATCGACGTAATCCGCCGCGACATTTAACGGATTGATAACCGCATCTAACGTCGCATTAACACCAACCACAATTTTACGGAAATCTCCTTCATGTTTGCTGGCATCGGCACGAGTCGATAAACGTCCTTCTACAGCCGCGACTGATAACATATTCGCGTCAGAAACCAAGGCTTGAATGTTATTTTTAAGTAATACAAGCCATTCGTGAATTTGATCTTTCTCAGAAACCTTACCCATTTCAGCCGTCAAATCACCGCCAGAAATTTTTGCAACGAATGCAATCAAATCAGTCAACCAACTGTAGATACCGTTAATAGTATCTTTCATTTTTTCGTGATCGCCGTAACACGTTATTTCAACTTTGTTTCGTAAATCACCGCCACGAATGGCTCTTAAAACTTGATTGCCTTCAGCCATTGGAAGTAAGGCTTTATCCAACATTGTGTTCACGGCAGACAATAATTCTGAACTTTCAGCTGCTGCGCGTTCGGATAATAAACCTTGTTCAAATGCCTTTGTGAGGCGGACAACTTCTGCTAATACTATTTGTTCTGACATCTCGATTTCCTCGTTATTTAAAATAGTGCTGTTTTCTACCGAGAGTGGTAGGTCATTTTTTTCTGCATCAACCCAAGCCAGCGGATCGTTACTAGGGGGTTTGGGGGGTCTTCGTCGTCTTTCTGCCATTTTGGAATTACTCCTGCGTTTTCAAGTGTTTTTGTCTTAACCAATAATTTGTTAATGATTGGTAATCATTCGCTCCCGAACTATCAGGTGCGTAATCAAAAATACTCCAGCCATAACTTGGTGATTCTGCAAGACGTACGGATTTGCGAATAACACCATTTAATAAATTATCACTAAAACGCTGTGTTAAATTTTCACGCACTTCACGATGGACAACCAGACGCGCATCAAACCGACAAAGCAATAATCGCATCCGACTGCGAGGAATAGATTGACGTTCCATCGTTTGAAATAATCGACTAACTCCCTGCATACTCAAAAATTCTGGCTCTAACGGCGTTAAAATCCAATCTGCTTGTGTCATTAAATGCGCCACTGTTTGGTTCCAAACGGGCGGCGCATCAATAATAAAAAAACCGTCATGTTTAATAGGGAACGGCACAATAGTTGGCATTGTTTCAGGTTGAGAATCACCAACAATCAGCGATAAATTATCGCCAATAATATGGGGACTTCCTTTCCGATTCGCTAACCAATCCGACACATTCCATGCGAAATCTTCGGCTTTAAGTCCTAACGCAGCAGTTAAATGTGTTTGCGGATCTAAGTCCACCAACGTAACCGGAAAAGAACTCGAACGCGCCAAACCAACACCTAAATTTAATGCCGTTGTGGTTTTTCCAACACCACCTTTTTGATTAAAAATAAGAATGTTCATGACATACTTATTCTATTTTCAAATTTGAAAGTGTTTTTTGTAAATCAATAACGTGTTCCGAAACTAAGCATTGAACGTCTAATAAAATTGCTACTTTATTACCTTGCTTGCCTAAACCACGAATTACGCCTTCTTGATTTGCACCGATTTGTGGTGGTTTATCAATTTGGCTTTCAGGAATTTCCATTACTTCACTGACGTTATCTACAATCAAACCAATCAACACGCTGTTAATATCTAAAACGATAATTACAGTTCGTTCGTTATACACTTCTTCTTTCATGTTGAAACGTTTACGAACATCCATCACGGGAATAACCTTGCCGCGCAAATTGATAACGCCTTTAATGAAATAAGGCACATCAGGCACTTCCATAACACGTTGCATACCCACAATTTCAGTCACAAAGTTGATACCGATACCGTATTCTTCTGTGCCTAATCCAAATGTTAAGTACATATCGTTAATATCATTTTCATCGTTGAAAACTAAATTGAGTTCTTCATCTTCACCATGTTTTGGGCTTGTTTGATTTATATTTTTTGACATTTCATTTCCTAAAATTGTAATTGTTATTTAAATGCGTTCAGTAATGCACTAGGAATTTTTTCTAAAGGTAACATTTTTTCTACAGCCCCCATTTCATGGGCAACTTGCGGCATTCCAAACACCACAGATGTTGCTTCATCCTGTGCATAAGTACGTCCACCTGCTTGGCGAATTGCGAGCAAACCCGCCGCGCCATCTTTCCCCATACCAGTCAAAATAGCCGCTGACGTATTATGTTTCGCTTCACGCGCCACCGAATAAAATAGTACATCTACAGATGGGCGGCTGTAATTAACCAAATCGCCTTCTTGCAATACAATTTTGTATTGATTTCCAGAGCGAATAATTCGTGTGTGATATTCCCCTCCCGGTGCAATTAACGCAACCCCTCGTTTAATTACTTCACCATTTTTTGCTTCTTTAACATCTATCTGGCACAAGCTATCTAACCGTTTTGCAAAAGTTTCAGTAAATCCTGCCGGCATATGCTGAACGATAATAATTGCGGGAGAATCTGCTGGAAACATCGGCATAATGCGAGCAAGTGCTTCTACACCACCTGTTGAAGAGCCAATAGCAATAATACGTTCATGACTTATGTCAACATTCCGGCAAGGTTTTTCCGGTAAAAACAAATCGTGACGAATTATTTTTTTTACGTTAACAGTCGCCGCTATTTTAATTCGTTCATTTATGTCACTAATTGACGAAGACAAGTTATCTATTAAATTGAATGTTGGCTTTGCAATGACATCTACAGCCCCCGCTTCCAGCGCATCGAAGGTAATACGTTTTCCTTTTTGAGTAAGAGAACTTACGATAATTGTGGGTGTTGGCATCACTGCCATAAAATGTTTTAGAAATGTTAAACCATCCATTCGTGGCATTTCTAAATCCAATGTAATGACATCGGGGCGTAATTCCACCATTAAATCTCTTGCCTCATAAGGATTTTCAGCTTGACCAACAATTTCTATTTCTGGGTCTTTCCTAATATGCCCCGATAAAATTCGACGCACTAATGCCGAATCATCCACAATTAAAACGCGAATAGGTTTTTTTATATTACTCATAATTTTCTATATACGCTGCCTACGATATTTACCCAGCGAGTATTTAAATGTCTTAACGAAACAGTCACGCTTGTGATAAGCCAACCACCTTGCTTGGTAACATCATAAATATTTTCAAGTACCTGTTTTTGATGCACCTCATCAAAGTAATACAAAACATTGCGACAAAACACGACATCAAATTTATTATTAAATGGATAAGGCTGCGTTTTTAAATTCAGTCGTCTAAATGTACACGCCCGACATAAATGTTTATTAACACGATATTGACCGTTATTTAATGCGTCAAAATAATGCCTAATTATCAAATCAGGGGTATTTTCTAATGCGTTTTCTCGATAAATACCTTTTTCCGCATGAGCTATTACATGCTTATCAATATCCGTGCCTAAAATACTAAGATTGTTTTTTACCCACTCTATCCCCTTAGCTTCGGCGGCAATTATTGCAATGGTATAGGCTTCATCACCTGTTGAGGCGGCAGCACTCCAAATGCGAGCTTCATTTCCTAATGCTGGTAAAATAACGTCACGAAAATAATTAAGAACTAACGGTTCACGAAAGAAATAAGTGTGATTTGTTGCCGCCGCCGAAATAACAGTTGATTGCACATCGAACGAATGCCCCTGTTCTAATACATCCGCCAATTCTTCAAAACTTGAAAAATTTTCAGCATTACAAACTCGCCGCAAACGTTGTTCTAAAAGTGCTTGTTTTCTTTCTGGATAGTGCATCCCACAACTTTTATTCAGCCATTGACGAATGCGTTCAAATGCCAGTTTATCTGCATTTGAATTTGAGTTATTAGACATTGTTTGTGTTGACACGTTTTTTAAACCAATTGTTCACAATCTAGGACAGTCGCAACTTCCCCAGTACCAAGTAACGCACAACCTAGACTTGCTCGAATTTTTCCTAACGAACTCGGAAGTGGTTTCATAACGACTTGTTGTTGATCGAAAATTTCATCAACAGGTAATCCAACCTGACCTTGGCTAGTATTGAAAACAACAATAATTTGACTACTTAACGCAATTTGCATGTCGTCACTTTCGCCATAAAACTTATTTAACCTACAAACAGGAATAAAGCTATCCCGCACTTTTACGACTTCTATATTATTGTCAGCAGAAATATGGGTAATTTGAGAATCGAGCGGTTGAAAAATTTCGCTCACGACATCAATAGGCGTGGCATATAGTCGATTGCCAACACGGACAACTAAACTATCAAGAAAAGCCAATGTAAGTGGAATAGAAAGTGTTACTCTTGCACCGACACCCCAAACGCTATGAATAGTGATTCTGCCACGCAATTCTTTAATCGTATTATTTAAGACATCCATTCCAACGCCGCGACCCGACAAATTGGTAACAGCTTCAGCAGTAGAAAAACCGGGTTGAAAAATGACCTTCCACAGCATATCGTCACTGGGTTCTTCATTGATGCCAAATAATCCGCGTTCTCGTGCTTTTGCCAGAATACGTTCACGATGTAATCCACGCCCATCGTCTGCAATTGTGATGTTAATGTCGCCCCCAACCTGCGTTGCAGATAAGGTAATTGTTCCAGCATCGGGTTTTCCACACGCAATGCGTTCTGCTGTCGATTCAAGACCGTGGTCAGCAGAATTTCGAACAATATGCACCAACGGTTCATACAGCCTATCAACAACAACTTTGTCAATTTCGACTTCTTCACCTTCAAACACAAGATTGATTTTTTTATCGGTTTGACGTTCCAACTCTCGAATCATTCGCCGCATTCGGCGAAAAACTTCGCCAATTTCAACTTGGCGTAATTCTGTTGATATATCTTGAATCTCTCGTACAATCATTTTTAAACGATGAGCCGATTTTTCAAATTCATCTAATTCGATGCCTTTTAAATCTGGACTGTTGATAGTTTCTGAAACACTCAATCCCAGCTCACCAACTATATCCATCAAACGAGCAACTTTCTCAACAGGAATTCGCAAAAAAGCGGCTTGTTGAGCAGAAGCATTCGAATTCGTGTCATTTTCAATTTCTTTATTCATGTAAAGCACGTCATATAGTTATGGTGGAAAATTCAGAATACGTTATGCTAATATCGTTCCAAAATCAAAAAACTATAATTTCTTGATCATGCACGTTTTTTAGGACAGAGAAATTTGGCCTGTTGAGATTCAAATTCAAAGTATAGTGCAACCAACACATCATAAGCCCTTGCAATCATCGCCTTTATAACTTTGACATCAAGCAGTCATAAAATGGTTGTTAGAATGGCGACTTATAACGCAATCAGCACTTACGCTTTTTGTTTTTATTAGCACTGGGCTATGTCACTAACTAAAATAGTTGAACATGAAAGTTAATAGAGTCAGTTTCAAATCAAAAATTGTATTAGGTTTTTTTACCATCATCGGTTTAATGGCAATTCTAATTGTCTCTACACTTGTTAATTATGCCCAAACGGAAGAAGATTTAAAAAAAATTAAAGATGTTTTCTTACCCAACGCTTTATTGTCTGGGCAAATGTCTCGGGATATTGTACAAGTCCAACAATTTCTAAATAATGTTTCAGCAACCCGAAATAATGCCGCTTATGTTGACGCAGATCGCTCGCGAGAAGATTTCAAACATGGACTTGAACAATATCGACAATATGCCGCCGCTGACGCTGATAAATTAAAAGCAATTTCTACCTTAGAACAAGGATTTGATGCGTTTTACATAGATGGTAAACGTATGACAGAAGCCTATCTAAACGAAGGTTCAGAAGCAGGCGATAAAATCATGGGTGATTTTGATCATGCAGCCAGCAAATTATCAGCGCAAATGATTCGACTTAGAAACAGCGAATCAAATGGCGCAAAAGCTAGCATTCAAAACATTTTCGATGATACACAAAAAATGCGAAATACCTTATGGATAATGGCTTCAGTAATTATTAGTTTGGCTGTTACGATTTCATTGCTACTCAGTTATTATTTGAGCGAACAATTAGGGATTGATCCGTATTATGCGAAAGGTATTGCCAAAGAAATCGCAGACGGTCATTTGTCTCGAAAAATCAACCTCCGTAAAGGCGATAAAGACAGTTTACTGTATTCGATTAAAAATATGCAGGAAAAATTGTTAGTTCGTCGAACTGAAGAAAGACAGGCTGCTGCGGAAATTTTGCGTATAAAAATTGGATTGGATAACGCCAGTAAAGGAATTATGATGGCAGATAACAATCGAAATTTAGTTTATTTAAATGACGCAGCAAAAAAGATATTGAAGCAATACGCCTCCGATATTAAAGGTGAAGAACCGCATTTTGACGTGGAAAATTTGATTGGATTAAATATAGACGTGTTTCATCAAAATTCTCAACATCAAATGGGATTATTAAATTCGCTTACGGAAAGTGTTTTTTCGTATGCAAAACTGGGTAGTCGAACCATGACGATTGTTGCTAGTCCTATATTAGACGAACATGGCGAACGTTTAGGCACGGTTGCCGAATGGTATGATTGCACAGCTGAAACAATTGTTGAAAAAGAAGTCGCCGAGATTGTTAAAGCCGCGAGTTTGGGTAATTTTTCTCAACGCTTTAATTTAGAAGATAAAGAAGACTTTTTACTCGATTTAACGCAAGGTTTAAATCAATTATTGAATACTTGTGAAGCTGGTTTAAACGATATTGCTGAAGTCTTATTTGCAATTTCACAAGGGGATTTAACCAAAAAAATCGAAACTGAATATGATGGGACGTTTGGAAAACTTAAAAACGATACCAACATGACAGTTGAAAAACTTAAAGTAATGATTAACCAAATCAGAAGCTCGGCGGATAGTATTTATGGTGGTTCAAAAGAAATCGCATCGGGTAATAATGACTTATCATATCGAACCGAAATGCAAGCCGCGCGTTTGCAAGAAACCGCTGCGAGTATGGAGCTACTCACGCAAGCCGTAAAAAATAATGTCAGCAATGCTGAACAAGCCAATGTGCTTGTGACGAATTCGGTGAGTATCGCAATAGAAGGCGGAAAAGTCGTTGAAAATGTGATTGAAATGATGGACGGCATCAATCAATCTTCACGACATATTGAAGATATTATTGCAGTGATTGATGATATTGCTTTTCAAACTAACATTTTGGCGTTGAACGCAGCAGTAGAAGCGGCTCGTGCCGGCGAACAAGGCAATGGTTTTGCGGTTGTTGCAGTAGAAGTTCGCGATTTGGCACAACGAGCAGCGTTGGCAGCGGCTGAAATCAAAAAATTGATTGCCGATTCTGTTGTACAAGTAAATAACGGTGTTTGCTTAGTTGAACAAGCAGGACTAACCATGAATAAGATTATTGATTCGATTCAAGGTGTGACGGAAATAATGAGCAAAATCAGTGACGCATCTGCCGAACAAAATGCGGATATTGTTCAAGTTAATCAAGCCATTAACCAAATGGATAATGTCACGCAACAAAACGCAGCATTGGTTGAGCAATCAGCGGCAGCCGCTGAATCACTTAAAGACCAATCGCAGAATCTCTCTATTGTGATTCGTAATTTCAAAATTTAACATTTTAATGATTAAGGGTCGGTCAAAAAAATTTCCCTATCGTATTTTGGGTAATCCTATTTTGCATTTTCAGGATTTAGTTCCGGATTAAAAAGTCGAACATCTCGTAAATAAAGATGTTTTAATTTTGATTTACAGTCAAATATATATTACGCCTAATGAAATTGCACTTGCTACTTCAATCTGCCTTGTTTTAGAGTAGTTACAACTTTTGAACAAACAATTCAATTAACATCATACCCAAAATTATGACATTCAAAAAAAAATTCGCTTTAGCATTACTTTGTAGCGCGTTACTTTTCCCTGTTTTTACATCCGCTGAAGTATTGGATAACATTGTCGCTATCGTTGAAGATGATGTAATTTTAGAAAATGAATTACAAAAAGAAGTCTCACTTATCGAACAACGAATTGCCGCGAGTAAATCGCCAATGCCACCATTATCGATTTTACGGCGACAAGTTTTAGAACGCATGATTATCGATAAATTACAACGCCAACTCGCGGAAAAAGCCGGTATCAATGTCAGTGAAGATACATTGAATTCTTCTGCGTCAGATATTGCGCGACGTAACAATATGAATCTTGAAGAATTCCGCGTTGAACTCGGAAAACAAGGCATAAATTACGCCGCTTTTTTGGAAAATCTAAAAAATGAAATTATCGTAAATGAATTGCGAGGACGTGAAATTGGCGGGCGTGTCAAAGTCACAGACCGTGAAGTTGAACATTATTTAGAAACACAAGGGAAAGTTGGTGAAGATTTAGCGCAATATCATTTGGGACATATTTTGATTGCATTGCCTGAAGGTGCATCATCCGCCGCCATTCAAAAAGCACAAGAAAAAGCAAACGATTTAGTGAAAAAATTACGCTCTGGGCAAGATTTCACACAACTTGCGATGAGTGAATCCAACGATGGCAACGCTTTAAAAGGCGGTGATTTAGGTTGGAGAACTTTGCGCGATATGCCGACTTTATTTGTTAATGAAGCGGGAAGACTGCGTCAAGGTGATATTTCTGAACCGTTGCGAAGTCCAAGTGGTTTTCATATTATAAAAATGCTTGAAATCAAAGGGCTTTCGGAAAATCACACAATTGTTAAAACTAAGGTTCGACACATTTTAATCAAAACAAATGAACTGGTCGATGATGCTGAAGCAAGTAAACGTGCATGGGTGTTAAAAGAACGCATTGCAAGTGGTGATGATTTTGCCACGCTCGCTCGCGCAAATTCGGATGACAAAGGTTCTGCGATTAAAGGCGGTTCGCTGGATTGGGTAGAATCGGGCGCATTAGTGAAACCGTTTGAAGATGCGATGACGAAATTAAAAATCAATGAAATTAGTGATCCTGTTCAAACACAATTTGGTTGGCATTTGATTCAAGTTTTAGATCGTGAAAACCGCGATAACAGTGCTGAATTTAAAAAAAATCAAGTCCGTGATGCCATTCGCAAACGCAAAATAGAAGAAGAAACTGAATTATGGATGCGAAAATTACGCGATGAAGCCTTTGTCGAAATTTACTCAAATCGGATTTAAAAATTATGGTCGAAGTAAATTCATTTGAAATTATTGTTGGTCAATTACGGGGCATTATTAAACATCGTCATTTAGATGGAAAACGTAATGCGGTTTTAATTTTAGCAAACGAATTAGAAATAAACCCGCTGGACTGTGCAGCAGCTTTATTATCTTTACGTTTCGAGGGTGAAGTCGTTTCTCCACCGCCGCCAGAAATTCCGATTGTTCCTATTGAACCGTTAGATTTACCGCCAATCACATTACAACGCTATCGGTTGGATGTTGGTAAAAAACAGCGTGTAAATTTTGAAACGCTACAAAATTTGTTAATTGAAGAATCGGGGGTTGATAGAAATAACATTCAAAACGTCAGTATTCGTAATGATTACACATTACTGGAATTACCCGATGAAATGCCAAGTGATATTTTTTTGCATTTGAAGAATATTACGATTAACGGCTATAAATTGAATATAAAACGTATGAAAGTACACAAGCCGCCTTCTCATAAATCATCTAAATCGTCCCGTCACAATCCTTTCCGTCGCCGTCATTAAAATTATGAAAAATATCGAATACGTTAAAAATATCAAACAACTTGATGACTTATGCGCTCGTATTGAGAACGCGCCTTGGATTGCCGTAGACACTGAATTCTTGCGCGAAAAAACATATTATCCGCAATTTTGTTTATTACAATTAGCCACACCAGAATGGGTGGCGTGCGTTGATCCAATTGCATTGCCAAATCTCAATAAACTTTTTGAGGCGATTTATAATCCTAAAGTCATAAAAGTTTTTCATTCTTCACGTCAAGATTTAGAAATTTTTTATCAAATAACGGGAAAATTACCCACACCCATTTTTGATACTCAAATTGCCGCGCCGTTATTGGGCTTTACAGAAAATGCAGGCTATAGTTCGTTGGTAGCTGGTTTGTTAAATATCAATTTGAACAAAGCTCATACGCGAGCAGATTGGAGTTCACGTCCATTAAGTGCGGATGAAATTCAATATGCGGCGGATGATGTCATTTATTTATGTGCTATTTATGAAAAAATGGTTAAGCAATTACAAGATTTAAAACGTATAGATTGGTTAAAGGCGGAGTTTTTGGCGTTGGAAAATGTCGAACAATATCAAGTTACGCCAGAAAATGCGTGGTTGCGTGTCAAAGGAAAAAGTAAATTAACGGGCAAACAATTATCAATTATTCAAGTCATTGCAAAATGGCGCGAAGCGACAGCACAAAAAGAAAATCGTCCAAAAAGTTGGTTATTGCGCGATGATTTATTATTAGATTTTGCCAAAATTCAACCCGAAACAATCGCTGCGTTATCAAAAATTCGAGGTATCAATGAACGCTTGGTACATCAGTATGGAAAAGAATTGTGCGCTTTAGTAAAAAGTGCAAAAAGTTCACAACCCATTCCAATGCCTGAAAATACAAAAACGTTTTCAGGTAAAAATCAGCAACAAGAAGCCATTATTGACATTTTATTTGGGTTAGTACGCATTCGTGCCGAAGAAAATTTACTCAATCCAACCAGTTTAGCGACGCGCGAAGATTTAGAAGCGTTATTAAATGGTGATGATGAAAATTGTTTGTTATTGCGTGGATGGCGGTTTTCCATGGCGGGAAAAGAATTGCAACAATTATTACAAGGTGAAATGCAGTTAAAAATAGAAAACGGTACCGTAAAAATTTCTACGTTTTATTAAGATTACAATCATTTTGTCGATACTTAGGAATTATCAAAATAATAAAAAATTTACAAGGCTGAAAAACAATGGCGACAAAACCGACAAATACTGAGTATCTCGTTCCTGAAAATGACTCAATGGTCACAAAAACGGATTTGAATGGTGTAATTACTTACGCTAATGTAGATTTTGAGCGTGCTAGTGGTTTTAATTCTAAAGAACTGATTGGACATTCACATAATTTAATTCATCATCCAGATATGCCTTCAGAAGTATTCGCGGATTTATGGCGAACATTAAAATCCGGACATACATGGTTTGGCATTGTTAAAAATTTGCGAAAAGATGGTAGCTTTTTTTGGGCGATGATTAACATTACTCCCGATTATGAAAACGAAAAATTGATTGGTTATTTAGCTACTCGTTCTAAAGCAACAAAAGAGCAAATCGCACTTTTTGAACCCGCCTATACTCTTTTTAAAGCGGGTAAAGCCGGAAATCTAAGAATTAAAAATGGCTACCTTTATGAACATAATTTGCGTAGTCGTCTTGGTTTTTATAAACGATTGACGATTAAACAAAGTATCGGAACTATTATTGGTTTATTTTTAGTGATAACACTTGGGCTTGCTGAAATAGGCATGACAACATCAATAAATAATCAAAAATTGAATCTCGTTCACACAAAACACGTTGATGAGTTATCCAATATACTACAAGCACAACGATTGATAATAGAAAATTATTCGTTAATTGTGAAAGCGACCAGTGAAAAATCAGGTGAAGATTTAAAACACATAGCACAACAAATTGAAAAAAATAGTGATGAAATTAGCACATTGTGGAATGGGTATTTGGAATCTGATTTAACGCCCTATGAAAAAATACTTGCCGCACAATTTGTTGAAGCAAGAACCACATTTCTGAATGAGGGCTTACACAAAATCATTGCCGCTTTATACGCAAATGATTCACAAAAACTGTTGGAGATTATCCAAAATAATGTCACACCATTGTACGAACCAATCAAAAATAAAATAAATGAGTTAGTGCAATATCAACTTACTAAAACACAAGAAACGCATGAACAAGAGCAATTTAATTTCGATCATACGATGAAAGAATTATCGATTTGGATTTCTTCTGGACTGATTTTATTGATACTTGCGACCATGCGTTTATATCGAAACATTGTTGAACCTTTGCGTGAGGCGACGTATTCAATACGACGAAACACAAATAAAAATATGAGAACAAACAATTATGCTAACGATGAAATTTCAGAAGTTTTAGATTCGTTTAAAACTAATCAAATCCGAAATCAATTTTTTACAGCTGAAGCGAAGCGCGTTTCTGATGCTAACTTGCGGGTAAAAATTGGTTTAGATAGTGTTAGTACCGGTGTAACCGTTGTTGATCATAATCGTAATATCATTTATTTCAATAAAGCTGCCGAAAATTTATTGCGAATTGCGGAATTAGATATTCGTAAAGAATTACCTGATTTCAAAGTTTCAGAATTGATGGGCAAAAACATTGATATTTTCCATAAAAATCCGACACATCAACAACGTATTCTTGAAGAATTAAAACAACGTATTACATCAAAAATAAATATCGGTGGACGTGCGTTAGTTGTTATCGCTAATCCTATTATTAACGAACGTGGCGAACATCTCGGCTCAACAGCAGAATGGCACGATCGCACAATGGATGTGTTGATTGAAAATGAAGTGGCTTCTGTTATGGATGGTATTGGACGTGGTGATTTTTCAAAACGTATTAACGAAGCGGGCAAAGAAGATTTTGTATTACAAATTAGTCAAGGCATCAATCGCTTAATCAAAGTGTGTTCAGAAAGTTTGAATGAAACGGCAAGCGTTTTAAATGCGTTATCGCGTGGTGATTTAACAAAAACCATTGACGGTGATTATTCGGGTACATTTGAAGATTTGAAAAATGACGTAAATACCACCGTCGAAAGTTTAAAAACGATTGTGCAACAAATTCAAGAAGCCACTAATTACATTAGTAATGGTTCAAAAGAAATTGCAGTTGGAAATAATGACTTGTCGAATCGCACGGAAAAACAAGCTACCAGTTTGGAGCAAACCGCATCGAGTATGCAGGAATTAACTTCAACAGTGCGTCACAACGCCGAAAATGCAAAAGAAGCGAATAAGTTAGCGACAGAAGCCTCAAGCATTGCTGAACGAGGTGTCGAGGTTGTGAATCAAGTTGTTCGCACGATGGATGATATTAACGATTCATCACGCAAAATTGGCGATATTATTTCCGTGATTGATGATATTGCATTCCAAACTAACATTTTAGCATTGAATGCGGCAGTTGAAGCCGCGCGAGCCGGTGATCAAGGAAAAGGCTTTGCGGTTGTGGCAACCGAAGTTCGTAATTTAGCACAACGTGCCGCGACAGCAGCAGGAGAAATCAAAAACTTAATCAATGATTCCGTTATGAAAGTTACCGGCGGCACAAAATTAGTTACCAATGCGGGTGAAACGATGGGAGAAATTGTCAGCTCAATTCGCGGCGTAACAACTATGATGTCACAAATCACTTCTGCATCTGCCGAACAAAGCCAAGGAATTGAACAAGTTAATCAAGCGGTTGGACTAATGGATGAAGTAACACAACAAAATGCCGCGTTAGTGGAACAATCCGCCGCCGCTGCAAAAGCATTGGAAGATCAAGCTCTGAATTTGTCCGTAGTCGTATCCCATTTCAATATGGGAAATACGTTTAAACAACCTACAATAAAAAAAGAGATGCCTGAAAAAGTACAAAGTGAACCCGCTGCAAAATTATCTGTACCGTATGATGATTGGGAAGAATTCTAGGTACGGATAAAAGCGGGTTTTTTTTTTGTATAAAAATTGAGAGACGCGAATTAAGCCATCAAATTTAAAAGCAAGGGCTGTAAAGAATGTGCTTGCCGCTCTTGTTTTAAACGATTGGTCACAACAATACTCTTGATTGAGCTAAGGGCTAAATCAAAATCATCATTTACAATTAAATAATCAAATTCTGAATAGTGAAGCATTTCAGCAATCGCTTGATTCATTCGACTTTCAATGACTTCGGCATCGTCTTTAGCACGTCTTTCTAGTCGTTGACGTAAAATTTCAATCGACGGCGGTAAAACAAAAATTGAAATACAACCTGGAATTAAAAGCCGAATTTGTTGGGCACCTTGCCAATCAATTTCCAGAATTACATCGTGACCTTTTGCTAAATTATCTTCAACAGTCTTTTGTGCTGTACCATAATAATTGTCAAAAACTTGAGCGGATTCTAAAAACGCATTTTCTTTTTGCATCGTGCTAAAGGTTTCTACATCGACAAAAAAATAATCTTTCCCATCAACTTCACCTTCACGAGGTAAACGAGTGGTATGTGAAACAGAAACCACAAGATTATCGAGTTTTGAAATCAATTTTTTTACTAAACTGGTTTTTCCAGCACCGGATGGTGCAGAAATAATATAAAGATTGCCATTTTTCATAATTTTTATTGTATGTTAGATTTAAAGAATGCAGCGTATTTTAACAATCTTCAATTCAATAGTCAGTTTCATTGACATCCTCCCCGCCGTAAAGGGAACGGGGATTCCTGATTTAACTCAGGAGCAGGCGTATACCACTATTACCTGCTGGTTTCTGCTGCTGACGGCATTACTGCACCGTTCACTTCACAGACTAGCCCCCGATAGACCTCGGGTTGTTTTTGATTTTTGTGGCGAATCCTAACACTATTCTCTTGGTTTTCGATGAATATGTTTTATTGGTCTCGAGCCTAAAAGAGCTATGTCACCATGGTACTAACACTCGCTACTGGTCACATTTTGAGTGGATTTTAACACAGGATAGATTTTACAGACTATGAAAAATTTGGAATTGAGCTGCTTACATCCTCGTCCTGAACGGCGAGGTTTTTCGCTACTAGAAGATAAAGTAATTAAGGAAAAAAATGAGTATTAGAAATTTCAATCATGAAACACCAAAATTGGGCAGCAACGTTTATATCGATGATAGTGCGGTAGTTATTGGTGCGGTAACGTTAGGAGATGATGTATCGATATTTCCCACAGTCGTTGTGCGTGGGGATGTTGAAAAAATCACCATCGGTGCAAAAACTAATGTGCAAGACGGTGCGATTTTACACGTTTCACATCAAGGTAAATTTTCGGAGCGTGGGCATCCGTTAAACATTGGTAAAAGTGTGACAATTGGGCATCGGGCAGTCATTCATGGTTGCACCGTTGGTGATTACTGCTTGATTGGGATTGGCGCAATTATTATGGATGACGCTGTTTTAGACGATTATGTGATGCTCGGTGCGGGGTCTTTAGTACCACCGAATAAAAAACTCGAAAGTGGTTATCTTTACGTTGGCTCACCGGCGAAACAAAGTCGCGCATTAACTGAAAATGAAAAAGAATTTCTGCGTTATTCGGCGGAGCATTATGTTCATTTAAAAAATCAGCATATTGCCAACCAAATTTGAGTTAAAATTCAAGCCTTTTTCACCTTGTACCTTAAACCTCAATGACAAACATTCATTCAGACAAAATTTTAATTCTCGATTTCGGCTCGCAATATACCCAGCTAATCGCCCGCCGAATTCGGGAAATTGGCGTGTATTGCGAAATTTATTCGTGCGAATGCACCGATGACGAAATTCGAACTTTCGCCCCAAATGGCATTATCTTATCGGGTGGTCCCGAAAGTGTTACCGAAGGTAATACACCGCGTGCGCCACAATCGGTTTTTGAAATTGGCGTGCCTGTTTTGGGAATTTGTTATGGTATGCAAACCATGACAGAACAATTAGGTGGTAAAGTTGAAACATCTGACCATCGCGAATTTGGTTACGCACAAATCCGAGCGCGTGGTCATTCCAAATTATTAAATGAAATTGAAGACTATGTTTCCGAAGAAGGCTTTGGATTGTTGGATGTTTGGATGAGCCACGGCGATCGCGTTGTGGATTTACCCAGCGGGTTTAAATTGATTGCGAGTTCAGACGGTGCGCCAATTGCCGGCATGGCAAACGAAGACAAAAATTTCTACGCGCTACAATTTCACCCTGAAGTCACGCACACCAAACAAGGCGGACGGATTTTGTCACGTTTTGTACTCGAAATTTGTGGCTGCCAAGCGTTGTGGAATTCGAGCAATATCATCGAAGACAGCATTAAAGCCGTGCGTGAAAAAGTCGGCAATGACGAAGTGATTTTAGGTTTATCAGGCGGCGTAGATTCGTCGGTTGTTGCGGCGTTATTGCACAAAGCGATTGGCACGCAACTCACTTGCGTGTTTGTGGATACGGGTTTATTGCGTTTGCATGAAGGCGACCAAGTGATGGCAATTTTCGCGCAACATTTGGGCGTAAAAGTGATTCGTGTCGATGCTGAAGCGCGTTATTTAGCGGCATTAGCAGGTGAAAATGACCCAGAGAAAAAACGTAAAATCATCGGCAATTTGTTCATTGAAATTTTTGACGAAGAAGCGGCTAAACTTTCTAACGCGAAATGGCTCGCGCAAGGCACGATTTATCCTGATGTAATTGAATCGGCGGGCGCAAAAAGTGGCAAAGCGCATCTCATTAAATCGCATCATAACGTCGGCGGTTTGCCTGAAAATATGAAAATGAAATTGGTTGAACCGTTGCGCGAATTATTCAAAGACGAAGTGCGTAAACTGGGCGTGGAACTTGGTTTGCCAGCGGATATGGTTTATCGTCATCCTTTCCCCGGACCGGGTTTAGGTGTGCGAATTTTGGGCGAAGTGAAAAAAGAATATGCGGATTTGTTAAGGCTAGCGGATGCGATTTTTATCGAAGAGCTTTATAAAAATGATTTGTACGACAAAGTCAGCCAGGCATTTGCCGTGTTTTTGCCTGTAAAATCGGTCGGCGTAATGGGTGACGGACGACGTTATGATTATGTAATTGCAATTCGTGCGGTTGAAACGATTGATTTTATGACTGCACGTTGGGCGCATTTACCGTATGAATTTTTGGATTTAATTTCGCGGCGCATCATTAACGAAGTCGCGGGAATTTCGCGGGTCACTTACGACATTTCTGGAAAACCACCCGCAACGATTGAGTGGGAATAAATTAACGAAAAAAGCCGCCATCACAAAAGAACGTGATAGCGGCTTTTTAATTTGCAAGCAGCACAGACTAATTTTCAGCTGCCGCTTTTTTGGTTACTTTTCGTTCAGATTTTTCAGATTTTTCGACTTTTAAAATCATTTTTGGTTCGGCATTACCCAAAATAACCTCTTTATCGACAATTACCTTATTGACGTTGTCAGCAGATGGAATTTCATACATTGTATTTAACAATACATTTTCCACAATTGTTCGCAACCCGCGAGCGCCGGTTTTACGTTCCATTGCTTTTTGAGCGATTGTGACAAGTGAATCGTCGCTAAATTCTAATTCCGCGCCTTCCATTTCAAACAAATGTTTGTATTGTTTGATTAAAGCATTTTTTGGTTCAGTCAAAATTTGAACTAAAGCGACCTCGTCCAATTCTTCCAATGTGGCGACAACGGGTAAACGTCCGACTAATTCAGGAATCAATCCATAACGAATCAAATCATCGGCTTCTACTTTTTCAAACCATTCGCCAACATTTTTGCTTTCGTCTTTTGTTTTGACTTCAGCAGAAAAACCAATGCCGCCTTTTTCAGAGCGAGCTTGAATCACTTTATCTAAACCAGAAAACGCACCGCCGACAATAAACAAAATGTTTTTGGTATTAACATGAATAAAATCTTGATTCGGATTCTTGCGACCACCTTGTGGCGAAACAGAAGCAACAGTTCCTTCAATCAATTTCAACAATGCTTGCTGTACACCTTCGCCTGAAACGTCTCGCGTAATTGAACTACCTTCAGATTTACGAGTAATTTTGTCGATTTCGTCAATATAAACAATTGCCGATTCTGCTTTTTCGACATCGTAATCACATTTTTGCAAAATCTTTTGAATGATATTGTCTACGTCTTCACCGACATAACCCGCTTCTGTGAGTGTTGTCGCATCAGCAATCGCAAAAGGAACATCTAATAAGCGAGCCAATGTTTCAGCTAATAATGTTTTACCTGAACCTGTCGGTCCAATTAACAAAATGTTACTTTTTGAAAGCTCAATTTTATCCTTTTTCGATTTAATACTTTTGCTGCGTAAACGTTTGTAATGGTTGTAAACCGCAACGGCTAAGATTTTTTTCGCTTTTTCTTGACCAATGACATAGCCATCTAACTCGCCTTTAATTTCTTTCGGTTTAGGTAACTCACCATCATGAAGCGTTGTGACTTCGCCCAATTCTTGAAGCAAAATATCTTCACATAACGCAACGCATTCGTCACAAATATAAACAGAAGGACCTGCAATCATTTTGCGAATTTCGACTTGGCTTTTGTCACAAAATGAACAATAAACCATTTTCTCGTCGTCAGAATCTCTACTTTTGCTCATCGTAACGTCCTATTTCTCAGCTTTATTTGAGAGACTAGAACGATCGGTCAATACTTCATCAATCAATCCGTAAGTGACTGCATCTGTTGCGCTTAAAAAATTATCTCTATCGGTATCGCTTTGAATTTTTTTCAAAGTTTGACCGGTATGATGAGACAAAATTTTATTCAATTTTTCACGAATTGATAAAATTTCTTTCGCATGAATATCGAAATCCGAAGCCTGTCCTGAAAAACCGCCTAATGGCTGATGAATCATGACTCTTGAATGCGGTAAACAAAAGCGTTTTCCTTTCGCGCCTGCTGTTAATAAAATTGCACCCATACTTGCCGCTTGACCGATACACATTGTGCTAACGTCAGGTTTAATAAACTGCATTGTGTCATAAATCGACATCCCTGCAGTCACCGAACCGCCAGGTGAATTGATATAAAGGTGAATATCTTTGTCTGGGTTTTCAGATTCCAAAAACAACAACTGCGCCACGACAAGATTTGCCATGTAATCTTCAACTTGACCAACCAAAAAAATCACCCGCTCTTTGAGCAAGCGTGAATAAATATCAAAAGCGCGTTCGCCGCGTGCCGTTTGTTCGACGACCATTGGTACTAAACCACCAGCCGCTTGAGTTGCCATCATTTGCGCGAGTTGTTGTGAATACATTTTTGCGTTCCGAAGTTTTGAATTAAGTGTTCATAACGGTGTTGAAATCAACATTTTCAGTCGAGATTGTCGCTCTTTCAAGTAACCAGTCAGTTACCTGTTCTTCCATAGTCATTTGACGCACATCATTCAAACGATTTTCATCTTTGTAATACCAGTCAATCACTTGAGCTGGATCTTCATAATTTTTTGCCATCTCTTCAACGTGGGCGCGAACTCTATCTTCATCTACTTTCAATTCATTTTGATGAATAACTTCGCCAATAATTAAGCTTAAGGCGGTACGTCTTTTTGCTTCTACTTCAAAAGGTTCACGGGGTAACTGTTTTTTGAATACTTCGAAGTCCATGTGATTTTTTTTCGCCATGTCTTTGTAAGGATCCAACAGTACATCAATTTCCTTTTCAACCAGTGCTTGTGGCAAAGTTAAATTTACTTTTTCATATAAAGCAGTGAAAACCGCATTACGCAACGCGAATTTTAACTTATTCGCTAACTCACGTTCCATATTTTCTTTAACATCTGCTCGGAATGTTTCAACTTCACTGCCTTTAAGATCATAAGATTTAACAAATTCGTCGTTAATTTCAGGTAAAACAGCGACTTCAACTTTTTTAATTTCGATTTCAAATTCTGCAGTTTTACCCGTTAATTTTTGATTTGGATAATCATCTGGAAAAGTTGCATTAAATGTTTTGGTATCACCGACTTTTAAGCCAATTAAATTGTCTTCAAAACCAGGAATCATTTTGCTTGCGCCAATTTCAATTTGAAAATTTTCAGTTTTACCATCAGTGAAATTTTCGCCATCAACGCTGCCAGAGAAATCAATCGTCACTTGGTCTTTTTGTTCGCTTGTGCGTTCAACGGTTTCCCATGTTTTACGTTGTTCTCTTAATTTCAAAATCATCTCGTCAACATCTTTTTCTTCAACGCTAGCAATTTTTTTTGTGACGGATAATTGATCAGTGCCTTCTAAATTAACAACTGGCATTACTTCGAACTGTGCGGTATAGGTGAATCCTTCGGAATCCTGAACAAGTTTAATTTCTGGATAGCCTGCTGGATGGATACCTTCTTGTTGCCCTAATGCTTCGAAATAACTGGATTCTATTAAGTCTTGTGTCACTTCATGACGCACTTGTGCGCCATACATTTTAGCTATGGTACTTAGAGGAACTTTACCACGACGAAATCCATCAATACGCGCTTCTTTTGCAATTTTTTTTAAGCCGGATGCAACTTGCGGTTGAATAACCGACTCTGGCAAGGTGACGGTCATTTTGCGACCTAATTCTGATGTTTGTTCAACAGAAACTTCCATTATTTTCCCCACAAGATTTTTAATAAGATTGATGTTAGATTTTGAGTGCCGATTTGGCTCAATAGATTTGATATTTTTTGAATAATTTTTTCTGATATTAAGTGGTGCGAATGGAGAGACTCGAACTCTCACGGGGTGACCCACGGGAACCTAAATCCAGCGCGTATACCAATTTCGCCACATTCGCACTTAATGAACTTGGAATTATAGCCGCAATCCTGTTTAAGCAACAAGTAGTAATTTGTTTTTCGTCTGTATAATGTGCATTTTTTTATTTTATAGCTTTGATTTTATGTTTAAACATTACTGGCATTTAGCGCGATTTGACAAACCTATCGGTACATTAATTCTTTTGTATCCCGCCTTATGGGCGTTATGGATTGCCAGCAATGGCGACCCCAATTTCCGCGTTTTAATCGTCATTTCACTCGGCGTAATTGTTATGCGAGCCGCAGGTTGTGTGATTAACGACTATGCCGATCGCGATTTTGATCCGCACGTCGAACGCACAAAATTACGTCCTATTGCTGCCGGAAATGTCACGCCAAAAGCGGCTCTTATTTTCTTCGCAGTCTTATGTTTAATTGCTTTTTGTTTAGTTTTACTACTTAATACATTTACGATTTTATTATCGTTCGTTGGCGCATTTTTAGCGGCAAGTTATCCGTTTATGAAACGTTATACGCATTTACCCCAAGCCTATTTAGGTATTGCATTTGGTTGGGCAGTTCCGATGGCATTTGCAGCGCAATTAAACGCTATTCCCGCCGTTGCGTGGGTTTTGTATTTGGCGGTTATTTTATGGGCGTTGGTTTATGACACGATGTATGCGATGGTCGATAAAGACGACGATTTAAAAATTGGCGTGAAATCCACCGCGATTTTATTTGGAAATTACGACCGGCACATTTTAGGTGCATTGCAAATTAGTATTTTGCTATTGTTATTTCTGGTTGGAAAAATGCAACAGTTGGGCGGATTTTATTATTTTGGATTGATTGTCGCGGCGGGATTTTCATTTTATCAACAAAAATTGATTTTCAACCGTGAAAAAAGCGCGTGTTTTGAGGCATTCTTGAACAATAATTGGTTTGGATTGGCAATTTTTATTGGATTATTTTTCGATTGCCTTTAAACCTTGCGCGAAATTCCCAAAAGAATTTCGCGCAATCGCAAATTAAATCGATATTTTTACTCTTGCAAATTTACGTTTACCAACTTGATAAACGTGTTGAGAACCCGTTTCGATTTCTAATTTTGGATTTTCTACTTTTTCGCCATCAATTTTTACCGCGCCTTGGTTAATCATGCGAATTGCTTCGGAAGTGCTGGCGGTTAAATTTGCCTCTTTTAATAAATTTGTGATTCCTAACGTCGCGCCATCAATGTTCAATTCCACTTCGGGCATTTCATCGGGAATTGCGCCACGCTGAAAACGTGCTTCGAAATTTTCTAAGGCTTTAACTGCCGCCGCTTGATTGTGAAAGCGGGCAATGATTTCTTGTGCTAATTTAAATTTATAATCGCGTGGATTTGCACCGTTTTGACATTCCGAATTCCATGCCGCAATTTCTGACATCGGACGGAAACTCAATAATTCAAAATAACGCCACATCAATTCGTCGCTAATCGACATAATTTTGCCGAACATGTCATCCGGTGCATCAGCAATACCAATGTAATTATTCAGTGATTTTGACATTTTCTGTACGCCGTCTAAACCTTCTAAAATCGGCATTGTCATAACCACTTGCGGTTTTTGCCCGAAGGCTTCTTGTAATTGTCGTCCCATCAACAAATTAAATTTTTGATCTGTTCCACCTAATTCTACGTCTGCTTTCATCGCCACGGAATCGTAGCCTTGAATAAGCGGGTATAAAAATTCATGAATCGCAATTGACTGATTTCCTGTAAAACGTTTATGAAAATCATCGCGTTCCAACATTCGTGCCACGGTATTTTTCGCAGCTAATTGAATCAATTCCGCCGATGACATGGCATTCATCCACGTCGAATTAAACATAACCTGTGTTTTTTCGGGATCAAGAATTTTAAAAATTTGCGCTTGATAAGTTTCGGCGTTCGCAGCGACTTCTTCACGAGTAAGCGGTTTTCGAGTGACATTTTTTCCGGTCGGATCACCAATCATGCCGGTAAAATCACCAATTAAAAATAAAATCTCATGTCCGGCATCTTGAAATTGTTTTAATTTGTTAATCAAAACTGTGTGACCTAAATGTAAATCGGGAGCCGTCGGATCAAATCCAGCTTTGATGCGTAACGGGCGATTTTCAGCCAGTTTTTTAATCAATTCGGCTTCAACTAACACTTCGTGCGTGCCGCGTAATAATTCAATGGTGTCCGGTATATTCATGAAAACTCCTCTAATTTGTTTTAACGGTGGTGATGACCGCGACTGTGATGTGTTGTTGTTATTGTTTTTTTGTTTCTGGCAGCACCGACTTTTATTGCTTTTACCGTGTGATGATGGTGGTGTTTGTGACCGTGACGATGACGGTATTCTTCGTGTTCTTCATGTACGCTACCACCACCGGCACAATCTAATTGGTGCGGCGGCAAACCCGCTGAGTCTGTTGGCAGAGTGCTGAGATTTGACACCACGTTGTAATCACCACTAAAACCGTGATCCATTTGGTTAATCATTAAATTGTAACGTTCGTTACTGGTGCGCCCACCCAAAATAACGCCAATCAATCGTCGTCCATTTTGCGACGCAGAACTGACTAAGTTATAACCCGAATTACAAGTAAAGCCGGTTTTCATTCCTTCAGCGCCGTCATAGGTTGCAGTAAATCGGTTGATACCAAAGCGTTCCCTTCCTTTGAATTCAAAACTGTGTGCAGAAAAATAATCGTAATACTCCGGAAAATTCCGATACAGTTTTAACGCCAATAACGCCATGTCCCTAGCGGTTGTAACTTGCCAATCATTAGGTAAGCCGGTCGCATTCATAAAATAAGTGTTATACATTCCTAGCGAATGCGCTTTTGCTGTCATACGAATAGCAAAATTATCTTCTGTGACCGATAAATGTTCCGCTAAAACCACCGTCGCATCATTTGCCGAGCGCGTAATAATCGCTAATATCGCCTCTTCGACCGTAATACGTTCATTGTAATGCAATCCTAAGCGGCTATTCGGTTGACGCGCGGCATGATGTGAAGCGTGCATAGTGTCATTTAAATGAATTTGACCGTTACTTAACGCATCAAATGTCATGTAAAGTGTCATCATTTTGGTTAATGATGCTGGATACCATGATTGCGCCGCTTCCACAGCGTGTAACACATTGCCATTTTCAGCATCAATCAAAATCGCCGCATGACGTGCGTGGGTAATTTGTGAGGCAAATACTAAACACGCCGCATTCAAGGTAAATAAAAATTTTTTTCTCACGAGTTATTTTAATGGTTAAGTTTTAGTGAAAGGTGGCAATTGTAAGGTGATATTCCGTCACAGAAGCCCCAAAATTTTCCAAAATCGCCTTCTTCATTAGGCTTCCAGTTTTCTGAAAATGCCTCAAATGCTACAGCAGAAACTTTCTTTTCTGCTAATTTTTTAAATGTCTTTTCAATAACGAGTTGCTGATTTTTTTTACTCGCAACACCACATTGTTGTTTTGTTTTTAAACGAATTTGTGCTTGACCTTCTGGTGCAAAAACCCAACCAAATTCAGTAATAATGGTTTCTTTTGTGGGATTTGTTTCTGTCACCTCTTTCCAACGATTATAATGAAAATCAGCGGCATTTTGTGCGTTAATGCACGGAAACAAATCTGAATGTCTATTTTCCCACCACGGAAAAACGTTAATGCCAATCCAATCGACTTGTGCGCTGAATTGATTCTGATGGCACGGTTGTTCTCGATTACACCATTCCCACCAAGTATCGATTACGCCAATCGGTTGCGGCACTTTCGCTTCACGCAAGGCATTTAAACAACGCGCTGTTTCGCTATCGAAAGCATAATTATTTCGCGTTCGTACTTCTGAACCGCAACTTAAACGCACAATCGTTTCTGGATATTGCCGCGCCAACGCGATGCCGTGAGCAATTGAATCAGTATTCACGAGTTTATCTTTATCAATCCATAAAATCGCAATCACTTTAAGATTCCGTTTTTTTGCCGCTGGAAAAATCGCTTCCAATCCATTCAACACGCCATAACTCATAATGCAACGAAAGGGGGTTTGTTTAAGTAACGTATCTAATAATGTTTCTATAATTTCCGGCGAGGGGTTTGCGCCATAATTGGGTGTGAGTTGATTAACGTAAGGGCTGAAGGCAACACATTGTAATGGTTCAGAAGACTGATTTTTGGCGTGGATTTGCGGGACATAAAATAAAAAACTTAATGCTATAAACGCTATCAATCGTTTCATGCCGGAAACGCTTCGATGCCGTTTAAAATTAACAAGGCACTTGAACCGGTCACAATGGTTTCAATATCGCGTACATTATGAACATCGCCATCGGCAAACTGTACTAATTCAATGCTGGTCAAAATATCGCGTTCGCCAATTTTCGATTCATTCTCAAAACTGATGTATTCAACGGTAATTTCATCTACACCGTCAGTATCGGGATTGCGCGAAAATTGATATTCATCAAACGCGCCATCAAAAACAACGGTATCATTTCCGTCACCACCATCTAAAGAATCGTTACCATCACCGCCGACTAAGGTATCGTTTCCACCTTCGGCAATAATCGTGTCGTTGCCTTCCATGCCATCAAAATAATTAGCGATTGTGCCGCCATCGGTTTCTTGTAAAAAATTATTCGCCGTATTTCCAACACCTTTCGTTGCGTCTTTACCGCTTAATGTCAGCATTTCTAAATCAGGACTTTGACTTAAATCATAACTGACTGTGGCAATGACTTGATCTTGGTCTTCATTATTTGCGACTTCGATAATTTTATCTTCGACATTATTCATTTTATAAATATCATTTCCTGCGCCACCTTCTAATGTATCTGCTCCCGAACCGCCGTCTAAGGTGTCATCGCCTTCTCCACCGATTAAATAATCATTCCCTGTGTTGCCGCTTAAAAGGTTATTCGCGATATTTCCTTCAATTCGATTATTTGCTTTATTTCCTGTACCGTTAATTTCGCTAATACCACTTAAAATTAAATTCTCAAGATTATCGCCCAACGTATAAGTTTGGTTACTTTCAACAGTATCATTCCCGCCGGTTTTAATGTTTTTTTCTGTTTCTTTAACAATGTCTTTCAGATGATCCACCACATAATAATCATCACCTAAACCGCCAGCCATCGTATCAACGCCTTCTCCACCGTCTAAGGTATCATTGCCGTTTTCGCCGGTTAATGAATCGTTTTCCTTGCCACCCGTGATTTTATCTTCACCACTGCCGCCGATTAGTATGTCTTTGCCTTCGCCACCCGTTAAAACATCATTCCCATTTTCACCATCTAAATAATCATCACCCGTGCCACCGTCCAGCGTATCATTGCCCGCGCCACCTTTAAAGGTATCCGCCCCTGCCCCACCCGATAAATAATCATCGCGTTCTGTACCTAAGCGTTTTTCATTTGCCACCGTGCCATTAAACGTTACGCCAGAATGTTTGCCAATATCGATATTTCCAGCGTTGGCGGTTTTTACCACCGCGCTCGTCGCGCTACTGCTGACTTTTTCTGCAAATCCTAACTTGTCCGTATAACTCACTGCCGCGCTAATTTTTTTGCCGATGTCTGTCGCTGTAAGTGTGTAACTGTTTTGTGTCGCGCCACTGATAATTTTTCCATCGCGTAACCACGAAACACTCAACGCACCCAAACCATCCGAATCATTCAGCGTATTGGCTAGCGTTAAAACTTGTTTTTCAATCGCGTTACCCACAATTTTAATCGCGCCAGTCGGTTTGTGATTGATGATTTCAACCGGCGCGTCGATGATAACAGTCGGCTCTGGTTCAACCGGCTTCGCTTCCACAAAATCCGTCGCGCTACTGGTCACACTTTCTAACGTGCCGATTTTATCGGTGTAACTGATTTTTGCTTTCAACGTTTTGCCGATGTCGCTCGCTTGCAAAACATAATTTGCTTGCGTCGCGCCACTAATCACTTTGCCATTTTGTAACCACTGATAATTAAATGCGCCTAAACCATCGGCATCTTTCAAGGTGTTTTGAATCGTCAACGTTTCGCCTTCCGTCGCCACGCCAGAAATCACCACGTTTCCTGTGACCGGATGCGAAACAATAACCGGCGCAATGCTGGTATCTTTTACCGTCACCGTTGCTTTCACCTCTTTTTTATCGTGTAACGTGACCGTTAGCGTTTCATTGCCTTCGGTTTTTTTGTCTTCTAAAAATTTAATCGGCAAAGTCGCCGTGCCGTCATCTTCAATCACAAAACTGTGCGTCGATAATCCGCCCAACACATCCGCATCTGAAATCGTGCCACTCAAATCAAACGGAATTTCTGTCCCAGCCGCTACATTTTGCGTCGTTAAAACAAACGCACTGCTGCCATTTTCGTTCACGCTGGTTTCGACAGTTAATTTATAAGACGGTGGCGCGATGGGATTCGACGGCGCAGTAAATTTGCCTTCGGTGGTGTTTAATAAAACCGCCACACTCGAACCTTCATCTCCGCGTGCCGCCGCAAGGTCAGGTTTGCCATCGTTATTAAAATCCGCCACACCAACCGAAAAACTATAAAGCCCAGTGATGATTGGTAACTCGCTATGGGTAAAATTTTTGCCCGTGCCGTCACCTTGCAAAATAGAAATCGTATCACTGGAATCATTAGCCGTAATGAGGTCAGCATAGCCATCCCCATTGACATCGCTGACACTAATTGCTTTAGGAGCATTACCCACCGCAAAGGTCGTTTGTGCCGCAAAATCGCCCCGCCCGTCGCCCAGTAACACCGAGACGTTATTACTTCCAAAGTTTGCCGCGACCACATCCGCGTTGCCATCGCCGTTCACATCCGACACGCTCA
>CAIQZX010000017.1 GCA_903876445.1 uncultured Pseudomonadota bacterium
ACACCTGCTCCTTAACAATAAGGAATCCCCGTTCCCTTTAGGGCGGGGAGGATGTCAAGTCATTAGCTTCATCAGCAACAGCACTAACAACTAACATTCCCGCTTCTGGTAACTTCATCGCCCAATCTTCAGCAGCAACCAATTTTTGAAAATCAGTGATAAGTTCAATTGTTTTTTCATCGCTAATTTTAGCAATTCGATTTTTTGTCAAAACGTCAGCAGATAAAAGTAGCTTCTCATAAAGATGCTGATTTTCAGGTAATACCGCACACAATTCTTTGTACAAGATTCGCAAATGCTGCTCGAGTAACCATGTAGGCATCCCTCGATTAGCTAAAACATTTCCTAGCCAACTTACCTTTTCTATAACTATTTCAAAGTTTTCTTGGACTAAAGTTACTAAATATCCACTATCACTTCGTGTAAAACGTTCTCCTCGTTGAGAATAACGAAGATTGTAATAAGGACAAACTTGCCACGAGTGCTGTCCGGCTTTTAATGCCGCTTCAATTTCTAGTGGATTATGCGGTAACGGGTGATTACCAGCTTCATAATGGTATAACGCATGAAGAGAATTCAATTTAAACCTCAATAAAATAATATATAGATTTGAAAAGTGCCTAACTATGTGGACTACCAACCATCAAAACCTATCCGTTCTGGGTGGGAAATTTCGCATGATAAGTTAAATTCGACATCATTTCGATTCTAAGCACAGCAAAAACTAATTCAATTTTAAATTTTTGTCAAAAGAAAATTTTTAATCTTGTGTGAAATCGGATTGAATTTAGTTGATTCCACTGTGTTGATTATTTGAATTTTCCAATAAAGTAATCACCTTTTTCAATAAAGATATTTCATTATCTTTTAAATCAAGGATTACTTTATACATTTGGGCATTCGCAAAAGTTTCACATTGGCATTGTTTAGCGTGCCTGTAATTTCAGGTAATTTGAGTTTTGGACTGACTAAATCCGCAACAGAAACGTCAAATAATTTAGAAATTTGTATTAGACGAGACAATTTTATGTCGGTTGCACCGCGTTCAATGTCGCCGTAACCGTTGACAGATAAACCTAAATAATCTGCTACCTGTTCTTGAGTTAAGCCGTGTTTATCCCTTAAAGAACGTACATTTTCGTGTACGCCAGTATAACTACCGACATCAATTGCCATAATTCAACACTCCTAGCGATTTAAGCACAAGTAAAACTTGGTTGATAATAATAAATTTATTGCTACTATTCCGACTGAAAAGAAGGTGTTACGAATAAATTGTAGTACCAATGACGACTTAAAGTATGGTCTAAAACGGTTAATCTTGTCGGATTCTAGCGGTAGAGTTGGTATGAATATAATCCATAGACTGTGCGTGATGACCTAATCATAACTGATGTCCGATCAGTTATGGTTAAGTTTTAATTTTATAACATAATTATTGAGGAAAACAAATGGCAAAAATTTTAGTTGTTGATGATGATGAAGATATTCTGGATTTGTTATCACAGTATTTGAGCTTAGAAAATCACGAAGTTATGACTGCATCAGATGGTCTAATGGGCATCAAATCACTCAAAAATAAAAAAGTCGATTTAATCATTACAGACATTATTATGCCTAACAAAGATGGTATCGAATTGATTTTGGAATTATTGGATGATCCAGATATAGGAAATATTCCGATTATCGCAATGTCAGGTGGCAAAAGAAAAATAACTAGCGAGTTTAATTTAGTTTCCGCCATTACGTTGGGTGTAAAAGAGATATTGAAAAAACCATTCAGCAGTCATGAATTGCACAAAGCCGTTAAAAGCGCGTTGGCTTAATTGGTAAATAAGACAATGCTAACGATAATCTTAAAAAAAATTCATTTACTATTTGTAATCTTATTAGCTCTGACAATCATGAATGTGGGTTTGTATTTGCTGAATTCAACCCTTTTAGCTGTGTTTGTAGGAATAGACATCTATTTGATTTTTCTTGCGGGGTGTTTCTCGAGTTTTTTTTGGATTTTTTCCAAAGAAAATAAAAATAAAAATCAATTAAAAACTAATTTTATCGAATGTAATGACATTCAAGATTGCATTTCTCTTTCCAATCTCTTCAATCAGCATTGTCTTTTTACTCAAGTTTCTCTTGAAGGTTACATCATTTATGCTAATCAAAACTTCATCAGATATTCTGGATTTAGTAAAGATGAAATTCTTGGGATGAATCATTCGGTATTACGTTCTGGCTTTCATACCAAAGAATTTTATTATAATTTATGGACGACAATTTTATCTGGCAAAATATGGCAGGGGCAAATTTGTAATAAAAATAAAGCCGGCGATTTATTTTGGTTATATTCAACCATTGTTCCTCAACTCGACAACAAAGGTAAGGTATGTAAATTCCTTTGTTTCATGAATGAAATCACAGAACTAAAAAAAGTTGAATTAGAAAGAGATGAATTACAAGAACAATTATTTCACGCACAAAAGTTAGAAAGCATTGGACAATTAACAAGTGGTATCGCACATGACTTCAACAACATTTTGATGTCCATCATAGGCTTTAATAATTTAGGCATTTCTTTTTTTGAGAAGAATGATAATGAGAAAGGAATTGCTAGCCTCAATAAAGTGCGAAAATCGGCGCAGCGAGCAACAGATTTGGTCGATAAGTTATTAACTTTTTGCCGTGAAAATACAGTTAAAGCAGAATATCCCATTAAACCCGCAAAAATTATCAACGAAGTCATCGACATTAGTCAGATGTTACGCTCCGGTATTGCTGCAAAAATAAAAATCAGTTTTGAAAATAATTTGGATGATGAAACTCTCGGCATTTTGATTGATGAAAGTGAATTACATCAAATGATTACAAATATGCTTATCAATGCAAGAGACGCGATTGAAGAGGGTAAGAATGAGAGTGGTCAGATTTCTGTAAATTTATTTTTAGACAAATTTGAAACGCCAGAAAATTGTTATGCTTGCGGGAGAAAAATCAAAGGGGAATACATAAATTTAAGTGTTTCTGATGATGGTAGCGGTATTAGTGAAGATAAAATTGTGAAGATATTTGACCCTTTCTTTACTACAAAGGAAGTAGGAAAAGGTACTGGTCTAGGGCTTTCCGTTGTTAGTGGCATCATGAATAACGCGGGGGGGCATATTTTGGTTGAATCCGTATTGGGACAAGGAACGACTATCTCATTGCTTTTTCCTGTTGTTCAAATAAATAAAAATTGTCCGAATGATATATCTGACGAACTGGATACCGAAAAAAATATCAAAAACAGAAAATTGAAATTATGTGTCATTGATGATGAAGAAGATATTTTAGATTTGTACGAGAGTCAATTTTCAGTTTTGAACTATGACGTTACTTGTTTTAATTTGCCCACCTTAGCATGGGATGAAATTCGTCGTGATCCGAATTATTTTGACGTTGTGATTTCTGATTATGGAATGCCAGAAGCGACAGGACTTGATTTAGCGAATTTGATTTTAACGATTCGTCCAAATATACCCATACTCATTTGCACTGGATATAGTGACAAATTGAAATCAGATAAAGACTTACCAATCGGTAACACCTTTTTATTTAAAAAACCCATCGATGTAAAAAAATTAAATATGTGCATTCAAAACTTTTTCCATTTAACAGAATAGACATTAAACGTATGGACAATAAATTATTTATTAAAAATTTGCAGATGTTACTCGTAGAAAGCCAAGTAGATAACGCGGCAACACTTGAATTAGCTAGAGTTATGCGAGAAAAAATCAAAGAGATTGGCGTTGTAAGATTTATTGAGGAAATCGCAATGCCTTTTGGTTGTTTAGTTAATGAATCTTGGGAACATAATCAATTAAACGCTTTTGTTTCCCATTCTTACAAGATTCAAATGATTCAGTTGTTAAGCGAGGTGATACTAACTAAAAGAAAAAATGTTTATAAAAAGCACGAATCCAAAGTATTAGTATCGGGTTTTCAAGGCGAAAAACAAGTTTTAGGATCATTTGTAATTGAGGCATCTCTATGTGAAATAGGTGCTTTTTGTATCAATTTGGGAAGTAATGTGCCGGTTCAAGAAATCGTAAATGCCGCCAAATACTATGAAGCGAATATTGTTGCGTTATCTGTAAGCAGGACTTTCAATAAACGGTTAGCTATGTCTTTGATAAGAGAAACTCGTACAAAACTTCCCACTGATATAGAAATCTGGATTGTTGGTAGCGAAGTTGATTACGTTGATGGGTTTGATTATGTAAAAAAACTAGACAAAGTCAGCGATTGTTTAACAGCCTATAACGAAACAAAAAAGCAACATGTTTAATTTTGAAACAGTAACAGATAATTATGTCAAAAGGGCTAGCTTCGTTACCGTATTCGTAACGCTTTCGTGTATTTTCATTCTGGTTGAATTAACGATTTTACATTATGAGCTGATGCTTATATTTGTGACGGTATTTTTTTTAGGGGCGCAATGGTTTGTTTTGAACAAAATAATGACCTTTTATCTCGCTGAGAAAAATAATCGCATTTATGAACTAAGTAACAAAAGTGATAAATATGAACAATTGATACAAAATGTTGAGAGCGTGAATCAGCAATTACGAAACCATCATTTTTCCGCTGAGAATTCTAAAAATGCTATCAATGCACTGGTAAATTCTGATGAAGAAATAAAACAACTCCGATTATCTTTATTAAATTTTCAAGACGATACATTTCCTGATGTTGAAATGGAAATTCAAACAATCATTGATAAAGCTATGCGGATTACGGATGAATACTTAGAAAGTAGTAATAAAGCATTCGAAAATCAAATTTCTGAAATTTTAGTGAAAATAAAACTATCGATAGAAGAACTGACTATTGAGTTGCAACGCAAAAATTTAGCGGTAAGTGAAGAATCTTTGATTTCTAAATTACAACAATTTGCTTTTGTAAATAATAAATTTGATTACTTTGTTCATGAACAACTTAAT
>CAIQZX010000018.1 GCA_903876445.1 uncultured Pseudomonadota bacterium
ATATCTGTGCCATCTAAAGTCAATAATACATCGCCTTCTTTGACAATATCGCCATCTTTCGCAATCAATTCTTTCACAATACCGCCGTCTAAATGCTGAACGGTTTTGCTGTGTGATTTAACTGTTACAAAACCTGGAGCCGCCGCTGAACTCGCAATCGGCGCTAAATAACTCCACGTTCCTAAAACACCAATAGTGCTAACTAAAACTGCCATACCAATGGCACGAATCGGCATATCGTTAGTAACAAGAGATACATCAACTTCTTTTTGCGGTTCGACTTTTTTTAACTGATCAGGATGAATTTTTGCTGTTTCTACTTTCATAATTTTGCCGCCTTAGTTAGCAAGTGTAGCCGATTGAGCGGCTTGAGCTTGAGCTTGCTGTTGTTGCAAGTGCGCGATAACTTGTTCTTTGGGTCCATAAACGGACACCAAACCATCATTTAAAATGAGCAGTTTATCGACATTTGCCAAAACGTTATTTCTGTGAGTAATCACAATTACTGTGGCACCTTTTTGTTTTAAGCGTTGAATGGCATTACCTAAAGCCGCTTCACCAACTTCGTCCAAGTTCGAGTTTGGTTCATCCAAAACAACAATTTGAGGATTGCCGTATAGCGCACGCGCTAAACCAACACGTTGACGTTGACCCCCTGATAAATTACCACCTGTTGCACCAATCATCGTGTCGTAACCTTCTGGTAAATGCAAAATTAAATCGTGAACATCTGCCATTTTCGCAGCATTAACTACTTTTTCAGGATCAATTTCACCAAAACGCGCGATATTTTCACTGATTGTACCTTCGAACAATTCAATATCTTGTGGCAAATAACCAATGTGAGGACCTAAATCATTACGATCCCAAGTAAAAACGTCTGCACCATCCAAGCGAATTTTGCCTTGATTACAAGGCCAAATACCAAGTAATGCTCGTGCGAATGTGGATTTTCCAGAGCCGCTAGGACCAATCACACCAACGACATCACCTTTACCAATTGTCAAAGTTAAACCTTTTAAAACCGCAGATTTAGCACCGGGTGGAGCAACAACCGCCGCTTCAAACTGGAAGGTTCCTTCTGGTGTTGGTAATTTCATACGCTCTGGATCAGCTGGAATCTGTAGCAATATGTCATTCAAGCGTGAATACTGACCACGCGCTGCGATAAAGCCTTTCCATGAACCGATTACGATGTCGATAGGTGCTAACGCTCTACCTAATAAAACCGAACCACCAATCATCATTCCTGATGAAATTTCGTTTTCAACAACTAAATATGCCCCAAGCGCAAGAATTAGCGATTGTGAAGATAATCGTATAAGTTTTGATACGGCGTTAATTAAACCAGCTCTTGAACTTGCAGTCGCTTGTAAAACGAGAACTTGATTTGTGCCTTTTAACCAACGTTTTTGAATACTGTTGAGCATTCCCATTGATTCAATAACTTCGGCATTCCGAAGGTTTTTATTAACAAGTCCACGCCCCGCCATTGCTAAATTATTGGCTTCACTGAGCATTTTACTTGTTGCTTTTTCTTGAACGATAGCAACGATAATAAGCAAGATTGCCGTAAAAACTGCCATCCAACCGTACATCGAATGAAAAACAAACATCAATGCAATATAAATAGGTAACCAAGGCGCATCGAAAAACGCGAATAATCCGTTCCCCGTCATGAATTGACGCAAAGCAGTCAAGTCATCAAGAGGTTGAGAAGAAGCCCGTTGACCACCTGTATAAAGTGATTGTTTGTAAGCCACTTTAAATAAACGTTCATTAAGCAGTGTTTCCAATCGAGTAGAAACTCGCACCAAAATTTGAGATCGCACCCATTCGAGTGTTCCCATCGTAATGAACATAACCATCATAATTGACGTTAATAACCATAACGTCGCATAACTAGCGGTTGGAACAACGCGATCGTAAAGCTGTAACATATAAATTGTCGGAACAAGTTGTAGAATGTTAATCACCAAACTAAAACCCGCCGCAGAAATAAATGCGCCTTTACATAATTTTAGAGCTTCTTCCAAATCAGATTTTTTGAGTGTTTTCATGTGTAAAAAGTTAGAATTTACTTATAGTAGTCGTCATTATGGCATATTTTATAAGCACTTTCTATAAAGAGGCTGCTTAGAAAATTACCCTGTCATTATCAATAATGGTGTGTGTTGCTGTTAAAACAAGAGCGTTATTTGGTAGGCTAAATCCGACAGGTTCACTGACTTCCAGTAAAAACGTTTCATCGTTCTCAATAATTTTGTCGCCCAAAATAGTAACTGGAATCGCTATGTGATTTTCACCAACATGTAACGTCATTTGCCCTTGTGTCGCAATGTAATCTATTCCAGCAATAGCCGTGCCATCTACTGTGCGAAAATTAAATGAAATTTCTTTTGTCAATGGTTCATTGAACGAGGCTAGAAAATAATTTGTCACGGAACCAAAATTTGGTTCGGGAATATTTCTGATAACTTCTGAGGTAACTGTCGGCGCGTTATATGACGGATTTCCAACAGTGATAAACTCAATCCAATCAGTATGTGTTGAAATGCGTGTGTCGGATCCCATTTCACCAAATGAAGAATCAATAATGTTATTCACATCCGATAAATCAGAGCGAAAAATAAAACTTCCTATCCCGGAAATTTTTCCATCAATAAACGTCCCACCTCCCGACAAACCACTTTGTGACATCGTTTCATCGCGTCCTAAACCTAAATTAGATATGCTTAACAATTTTCCAATTCCGTCATGTTCTGCCGTGCCATCGTCGTAATCGTAAAGCAATTGCGAACCCAATTCGACATGAGTACCAACCGAATCGTTAATTTTTTCGGTGAGTGCGTCGTAAGTATTTTTACCTGAAACTAAATCTGTTCCTGAAAAACCAACTCGCGTGAACGTTTTTCCTATTTCAGTTGGTTCACGGTAAATGTCGTAACCCATATTTACTGAAAGTGGCTGTGCGAGTTTTATTAACGCCAAATCATGATTATAACTAGCCGGATTATTGTCCCAAAAAGGCTGTATAAAAATTTCCGCTACCGCACTAACAGATTGACCGGAAGCATTCAGAATATGAACATTCGACAATGATGGATTAGCGGAAAATAAATGGGCAGCCGTCAAAACATATTGTCCACCCGCTAATAAAACGCCGGAGCCGTAAGTACGACTTTCTCCAACTTGTTCAGTAATTTTAAAAACATCTGTAAAAAAGGGCTGCCCGCTATAAACCTTCGTTAGCATTTCACTTTCAATGCGTCACTTTCAAATTCAATTCCCGCCCAACCATTTTGCATAAATTGACGAATATTTTGATGATCTGTTCCATCGGGATTTTGTAAAACATCACCGTGATAATAATCGCCAAATAACAGTAAAGTTTGCGATTCTGTAAGTTCATTCAATTTAGCAAAAGCAAAAATTTTACACGACCCTTCATTTTGACCAGCCTGATTTTCGACTAAACCATTACGGAAAGCGGTTTGCGTGTAATCATAATTTTCAGAAATTACTTCCATCGTTTCAGCAAAACTAATCGACGAATTTAGTTTAATTTCCGCTAAAAAATCGTTTAATGTCATTTTAATAAACTCGTAATCACTTTAAAATCAGGATGTGCAGCATCACGCAACCATTCAAATAATACCGATTCATAATTGGTAATTATCACGTTTTGCATTTGTAAGCGTTGCAACGCATAAAATTTATGCTCTGCTTTTCGCGCACAAATCGCGTCTTCAACCACATAAACCTGATAATCATGTGCAACTAAATCTAACGCGGTTTGCAAAATACAAACATGAGCTTCTTGCCCGACCAAAATGACTTGTTTACGCTTTGTTTTTTCCAATGCAGGCATAAAACCACTTGCGCCGTAACATGAAAAAGCTGTTTTTTCAAAAATTGGCGCATTATTAGGCAATGCTTCACGCACAGAAAGTTCCGTTTGCCCTAAACCTTGTGGGTATTGTTCTGTAACCAAAACTGGAATTGCTAAATTTTTAGCCGCTTCCAAAAGACTAACTGTGTTTTCGTGCATTGCAGAGGCATCAATTTCTGTCATGACAGCGGATAATTTTTCCTGCATATCAACAATAACAAGAACACTTTCTAAATTTTTTAAAAGAGTTGGATGTGTATTCATAAAATTTTTAAAATTTCCAAAATGTTAGCTATAAAAAAACCGCCCGTCATTCAAAATCGGGGCGGTTTGATACGATAATTGAACTTAGGCTTTTACTGTTTCGATGATTTTATTAAATGCGTCAATACGCGCTTTACCGGTAGTGACTAAATCAACACCAATTTCAACAATCAATTGGCACAAACCAGGCATTTTATAAACTTGCATTCCTAAATAACCCACAGCTGGAACAGCAATCACTGCACCGATAATGCCACCTAAACCAACGATTGATAAGACTTTAATTAACATTACAATTGCGTCGAGCGGCAATAAAATCATGGCAAATGTGTAAGCCATAACCATAAATGTAAATAAGACGAAAACGACGAATTGCAATAATCTAATTAAAGCGACGTTAATTTTTACTTTGTTCATGTATTTTTGTTCCTAATGGAAAATTGGAGCGACTTTTATTGTTGTTGTTTTACGATTGAAAGCCACGAAATCAACAGCGGCTATACGCTAAGTTTAATTCATTTCACTTTTAAATGGTATAACGCCGAAATATCACAGTCGCCAAAACCATCCGCCATAAGTTGTTCGTAATCTAAACGGGTTTGCGTTGCGAGTGGTAAATTCACGCCACTTTTCTCACCCATTCGTTCACAAATTGCTAAATCTTTATGATGTAGTGCAAGTTTAAAACCGGCTTGATAATTACTTTTTGTCATTGTTAATCCACGATGCTGTAAAAACCAATTTCCAGCGGCTCCATTCGAAATAACATCAATAATTCTTTCTAAAGGTAAGTTTTGCGATTTTGCAAAAGCTAATGCTTCGGTAACGGCTTGATTGATTCCGGCTACCATAATTTGATTTACAGCTTTCGTTGCTTGTCCTGTCCCAGTTTCGCCAATATAAACAATACGGCTCGCCATGGCTTGTAAAACAGGACGAACTTTCTCCAATACTGTTTCATCACCGCCAACCATCATGGCTAATCGTCCAGTATTTGCACCTTCAATTCCACCCGAAACAGGTGCATCAAGAAAATCAACATTTTTGCACGCCAAAATTGCAGCCGCTTGTTTTGCTGCATGACTACTCACGGTAGACATATCGATAACAATTGTATCGGGAAGGACAGTTTTACTAATGGCTTGGATAATTTCCAAAACATCGTTGTCGCTCGAAACGCATAAACAAATAACATTTACTTTCGATGCAAGTTCTTCGGGAGAAAACGAAATTGAAACATTTAATTTTTCAGCAAGGTCTTGAGATTTTTCCGTGGTTCGATTGTAAATTGTCGTTAAGAAACCGGCATTGGCTAAATTTTTCGCCATGCCCTGCCCCATTGCACCCAAACCTATCATTCCAACGTTAAGCATAAATAATTTAACTGACCGTGCGTAACTTCCCATCCATAGCCGATAGGCTTGGGTGGGGATGGATAGCACTCTTCTGGCGAAGCCGCTTTTGATTTTCTGTGTTCATATTGTAGAGTCTCCATGTACTTACATTTGTGGTCATCGAATATAAATGCGTAAAAAGTAAATCTATTTGCAATCTCAAAAAATTCGGATTGTGTAACCCTATTTGAGGCGGCAGGTTCTGTCGTGACTGTAAATTTTTCCCCACAAGCGTCTACACGAGTCAAAGCTCGTGATACTGCGAGAGGTACTGATGAAAATATCAGTACGGGTCGGTCGAAGCATCCACTAGAACGCGATAGCGTTTAGTGGGCGGAGTTCACCCAAAAAAGTTATTCAATATACAGAAAAGCTCAAGGTAGATATTTTACATTGAGCTTTTTTCAAAAGTTATTTGTGCTGTTGCTGCAGAATTTCATTAGCGACTTTGGCTAAATTAGGAATGAACTGTGCGTCACGCGCTAAAACGGCATTGATTATTAAATAATCCGGAATCGGTGTGACATTACTCGTAACTAAAATAACAGGTGTGTGTTTATTTCGACAGTTGGATTCACGCAAAGCAGCAATAATTGCAACAGTATTCAAATCCGGCAATTCTCGCGCCGCGACAATTAAGTCAAACGGTTCATGTAACATTTGTTCTAATGCCGCCATTCCACGTTCTTGCATAACAATTCGCACACCTAATTGCGCCAAAACACCTTGACATAATTTACGACGAGAGGGTGATGGCTCAATCAGTAAAATGGTGGCGTGTTCGGGCATGCTAGATTTTCTAAGCTCTTCCAATTCGTGTTCGATTTCGATAAATGAAAGACCTTCTTGACCGACATTTTCAGAAACCCGTTTTAATAAATCAACATAACTCAGCGCGTAACTCGCACTAAGTTGATCAGTTTTTAAATTACCGCTACTTAAAAAACTTTCGAATTGATGGCAAATCGAAGTTAAAATTGATAATCCAAACTGACTTCCAGTTCCTTTTAAGTTGTGTACACGACGATACAAATCATCAAATGCACCTTCTCTACCTGCTTCAACAGCTAAAACACATTCTTCTAAACTATCACAACGCTCTGGAAATTCAGCAACAAATTCGTCGCGCAATTGTTTCCTTAGCGTATTAAATTCAACATTCATCAACTTTTTCCTTTTTCAGTTAATCATTTTCCGCTTTTTTAAGGGGTAAGTTCGTGTCCCACGGTAACGACTTTCAAATCATTGGTACTGCCCTTCGCACCTGCTAAATCGCCCTTAGTAATAATAAATTTATCACCGGTTTGAGCCATTCCGTAAGAACGTAATTGAGCGATAATGTCACGATTTACTTCAGCATGAGTTTGCGCTTCATGCGAAAAATAAATGGGAATAACACCACGATATAACGTCACTTTACCTAGTGTTTTAGGTTGACAGCTTAACGCAAAAATCGGCATTCCAGAACTGATACGCGACATTAAAAGCGGCGTAGTTCCCGATTCTGTTAGTGCCGCGATACCACGCACATTAGTGTGATTCGCCATATACATAGCTGCCATCGCAATTGCTTCTTCATCACGCTTGAATTCACGGTCTACACGATGATGGGAAACACGCACAATATCTAATTTTTCAGCTTCCAAACAAATGCGATTCATGGCTTCAACGGCTTTGACCGGATATTTTCCTGATGCCGTTTCGGCTGATAACATAATTGCATCTGTTCCGTCATAAACTGCATTCGCGACATCGAAAACTTCAGCGCGAGTTGGAATCGGATTTTCTATCATTGATTCCATCATTTGTGTCGCTGTAATTACGACACGGTCTAAAGTACGAGCGCGTTTAATCAATTTTTTCTGCATTGCCGGTAATTTTGCATCACCAATTTCAACACCTAAATCACCGCGAGCAACCATCACAACATCCGATGCTAAAATAATCTGATCCATGATTTCATCATTCACAACAGCTTCGGCACGTTCAACTTTTGCAACAATCCCAGCTAAACAATTTACATCTTTAAGCAAACGCCGAGCTTCGTGCAAATCCTCAGCACAACGCGGGAATGAAACAGCTACGAAATCACAATCGATTTTACCAATTGTTTGAATGTCTTCTTTATCTTTTTCAGTTAATGCTGCCGCTGATAATCCACCGCCTAATAAGTTAATGCCTTTATTATTCGATAAATCTCCACCGACAACAACAGTACAGTTTATGCGACCGTTTTCAACATTCACAACATCTAAAACAATTCGTCCATCATCAAGTAACAAGCGACTTCCGACAACCACTTCCTCAGCAAGTGGTTCGTAAATAAAACCAACTTGTTCGTGATCACCGTCGTCCGTCCCTAAATTCAAATCTAACGCGAAACGTTGCCCTTCATTTAAGAAGACTTTTTTATTTTTAAAGCGAGCAATTCGAATTTTTGGTCCTTGTAAATCAGCAAGAATACCGACCTGCCAATTCATTTTTTGACTAATTTCGCGTACTTGTCTCGCACGCTCAATGTGTTCGTCAGCCGTTCCATGTGAAAAATTCAGGCGCACGACATCAACGCCTGCTTTAAATAATGCTTCTAACACACCTTCTTTATCGGTCGAAGGTCCTAACGTGGCTAAAATTTTAGTCCGTCTCATCGTGACACCTGTATTTATGGATTTTTATTTTGCGTTCATTAACGCAAGTGAAGTGTCTAACATTCTGTTTGAAAAACCCCATTCGTTGTCATACCAAGAAAGCACCTTCACAAAATTTCCGCCTGTGACTTTTGTAAACGACGATTCAAAGATTGACGAAGCAGGATTGTGATTGAAATCCGAAGACACTAAAGGCTCGTCGTTATATTCTAAAATCCCTTTTAACTCGCCTTGTGAAGCCGTTTTTAAAATAGCGTTAATTTCTTCTTTCGTTGTATCGCGTGAGGCTTGGAAACATAAATCGACAACAGAAACGTTAATGGTTGGAACGCGCATTGCGAAACCATCTAATTTACCCGCCATTGAAGGAATGACTAAGCCAACCGCTGAAGCTGCGCCCGTTTTAGTTGGAATTATTGATTGTGTCGCTGAACGCGCTCGACGTAAATCACTGTGATAAACATCGGTTAATACTTGATCGTTTGTATAGGAATGAATTGTTGTCATTAAACCGTGTTCAATACCAATTGTTTCGATTAACGGTTTTACAAGTGGAGCTAAACAATTTGTTGTGCAAGACGCATTTGAAATAACGGTATCGCTCGCTTTCAAAATGTTGTGGTTAACACCAAAAACAATCGTTGCATCAACATCTGTTCCACCTGGTGCAGAAATGATGACTTTTTTTGCGCCAGCATCAATGTGTGCTTGTGCTTTTGCTTTACTAACAAACAACCCCGTGCATTCGTGAACAACATCGATTTCCAATTCTTTCCAAGGTAATTTGGATGGATCTCGTTCTGCTAAAACTCGAATTCTGTCGCCGTTGATAATAATGTAATCACCATCAACGCTGACATCAAACGGAAATTTTCCGTGAACGGTGTCATATTTTGTTAAGTGAGCGTTTGTTTTTGCGTCGCCTAAATCGTTAATCGCGACCACTTTAAATTCGCTTGTGCGATTTGTTTCGTATATAGCCCGAACGATATTTCGTCCAATACGTCCATAACCGTTGATTGCAATTTTTTGTACCATAAAAAGTCTCCAGATGAATAAAAGTTAAGAGTAAAAACAATACCGCAATTGTGTGACAACTATAACAAATGCCACTGTAAAAGCGTATCACAAAAAATAATTTGCTACTTCGCCCTACATAATTTTTATGAAAATTAGAGTTTAGCTGCAAAATATCTCAATTTTAACGCTGGTTTAAAATAAAAAATCAAAATGTTATGATTAAGGAAGTTTAAGTGACCATGAACAAAAAGCTGCTGTAAGGCAGCTTTTTTTGTATTTTAAGTATTATTTTTATTAAAGGATAAGCAATATGAGTAAAGATTTCATTTTTACATCTGAATCCGTTTCAGAAGGTCATCCCGATAAAGTTGCGGATCAGATTTCAGATGCGGTTTTAGATGCTATTTTAGAACAAGACCCAAAAGCGCGTGTCGCCTGCGAAACACTTGTTAAAACCGGCATGGTTATTTTAGCCGGTGAAATTACCACTGATGCGTGGGTCGATACTGAAGCGTTAGTTCGTAAAGTCGTTTGTGAAATCGGTTATGACAATGGCGAAGTCGGTTTTGACGGCAATAGTTGTGCTGTTTTAAATGCAATTGGCAAACAATCTGCTGATATTGCGATGGGTGTTGATGAAGATGCTAGCCACGAACAAGGTGCTGGCGATCAAGGATTGATGTTTGGTTATGCCAGCAATGAAACTGACGTTTTCATGCCTGCGCCAATCACTTATTCGCACTTATTGGTTAAACGTCAAGCAGAATTGCGTAAAAATGGTGTTTTACCGTGGTTGCGTCCAGATGCAAAAAGTCAAATTACATTCCGTTATGAAGATAACAAACCCGTTGCAATTGACGCAGTGGTTTTATCAACCCAACATTCACCAGAAATCAGTGCAAAAGCGTTACATGAAGCGGTGATGGACGACATCATTTTGCACGTTTTACCAAAAGAATGGTTGCACAAAGATACCAAGTATTTTATCAACCCAACAGGTCAATTCATTATTGGCGGTCCAGTCGGCGATTGCGGTTTAACGGGTCGTAAAATTATTGTTGATACTTACGGCGGCATGGCGCGTCACGGTGGTGGTGCATTTTCAGGTAAAGATCCATCAAAAGTAGACCGTTCAGCGGCTTATATGGCACGTTATGTCGCGAAAAATATCGTTGCCGCAGGTTTAGCTGAACGTTGCGAAATTCAAGTTTCTTACGCGATTGGTGTTGCAGAACCCACTTCAATTAGCGTTGAAACTTTCGGCACAGGCAAAATCGCCGAAACAAAATTAGTTTCCATTGTGCGCGATGTATTCGATTTACGTCCAAAAGGCTTAATTTCACAACTTGGTTTGTTAAAACCGATTTACCAACCAACTGCCGCTTACGGACATTTCGGACGTAACGAAGATACCTTTAGCTGGGAAAAAACCGATAAAGTTGATGCGTTGAAATCTGCGGCTGGTATTTAAGCGTTACCACGTTTAAAACAAAAAAACGCGACTTTTTAGGGTCGCGTTTTTTATAACTTCGGACGCTAAGTTTTACATTATTCATAGTAATTTATATCAAAATATAGCCGTTTATTACGTTCCAAAAGTAGAATTTTTCTAGCAGTAACCAAAAAACCTTGAAAAATTTCAATCTTCAATTACACTTCAACCCACTTTCGATTTGATTGCGAAAGGAGCATTGAGAGTTGGCAATGTTATACGAACGCAGAGCTTATGTGAGACTAATCCAATTTATTGGGGCAGCAATTGGCGTTGAAGCGTTTAGATGAACATAGGATACTTATTCTATGGAATTCACAACTATTCTAAATTATCTACAAAAACGAATAAATTCGTTACAATTTCCAGCATGAATTACACCATCGATTATTACAACGAAACGGTAAAAGCAGATATTGAATTGCTGCCAATTGGCTTGCATGTGCGCTATACCGCATTAACTCAGCGTATGATTGAACAGGGGGCAAATTTGGGTGAGCCTCATACGCAAGCGATGGGAGGCGGTTTGTTTTAATTGCGCCTTAAAAGCACTGAGGGCATTGCGAGAGTGTCTTATTGCACCCGAATTGGCAAGCGAATTGTTATGTTGCACAGTTTTGTTAAAAAAACACCTAAAACACCGCTTAAAGAATTGAGAATTGCACGAACTCCAATACAGGAAATAATACATGATGCCTGAAGATACACATGCAAAAATGGTTGGACAGTAGTTAGAAAACCCAGAGTTTAAAGCTAAGTACGACGCGCTTAATAACAGTGAAGAATTTTTACTGCTAGACCAAGTTTTAAACGCGCGAAGTGAAGCGGGTTTAACGCAAGACGAAGTCGCAAAACGCATGAAAACGAAAGCTCCAGCGATTGCACGGTTAGAGAAGCATTCACCAAGCCTAGCAACACTTAGAAAATACGCAAAGGCATTAGGTAAGCGTGTTGAAATTCGTTTTGTTTGATTACCACTTGCAATAAAAAAACGCGACTTTTTAGGAAAAGACATTGAAGATTCGTAATCGAGCGAATACAATCTAGCCATGTATAAAATTAAAAAACTCCCTGAATTTGATACTTGGCTATTTGGTTTGAAAGACAGCCTCACACATCGCCGTTTAGCGACTCGTTTGCGTAAAGCAGAATTGGGAAATTTAGGCGATATTAAATCTGTGGGCGAAGGTATTTTTGAAATGCGTGAACATTTTGGTTGTGGTTGGAGAATGTATTATGTGCAACACGGTGATATGTTAATTATCATGCTCGGCGGCGGTGAAAAATCAAGTCAATCTGCTGACATTACGAAAGCAAAACGTTTGGCTTCTACCTTGGAATTTGAACATGACTAAAAAAATTAAAGTAGCAGATTTACCCGATTTCGACATTACCGAACACCTTGATAGTGAACAAGCTATATCTGAATACTTAACAATTGTTTTGGAAGAAAATGATGCGGCTTTGCTTGCAACGGCATTAGGCGATATTGCGAAAGCTCGCGGCATGACAGAAGTTGCAAAATCTTCTGGGATTACTCGTGAAGCATTGTATAAAGCCTTGCGTCCCGATTCACAACCACGTTTTGAAACCATTTCTAAAGTTTGCCAAGCACTCGGTGTAAAACTGTGTGCCTTGCCAATCAATGAACACGCTGCTGTTGCTTAAATTCAAAACACAAAAACGCGACTTTTTAGGGTCGCGTTTTTTGGTTTTGAAAATACCGTTAAGAAATCAACTTGTCATAGGTTCTGTTGAGATTTCATTTACTAAAAATCAAGAGCTTGAAAATTCATCATCGATTTTTTAAATAAAAAAATCATAAATTCGAGGTGGTTTTTTAGCTCATTGCGAAGCCCTATTTTTTATCGCGTTGAAAAATAAAAATAAATTTCATTTTAAAATCTCAACAGAACCTATTTCTGTATGAGTTCCAATCTAAACCTGCAAATTTTTACTCAACCACAGTTAAAACACTGCATCTACCGCTAAATGCGGTATATTTTGAGTCATCACTTATCGCCAATGTAACTTCTCTGTCTAAATTATGAGCGTCTCGCAACAAAGAGAGCATGACTCTATCGGGGTCAACTGTTTTTAAAGTAGTTAAGTAATCGTGACTACAATTCACAGCTGCTGGCGAAAAACCACCTTTGATTTTGAGTTCCATATTTCCAGCTTTGTGACCACCAACAGAGCCAATTGCAACGATAGCTATAGTTTCTATTTTAACCGTTACATACTCACTATTAGCAGAAGCAACTGATGTCCACGCCGCTGCAAAACCCATTACAGCAATTAGCAAAACATTTTTTACATTTTTAATCATAAACTCATCTCCTATTAAAAAGTTCCTGAACATTCTAAAGTTGCCGTGATATTGCTACAATCACTAAAAAGTGGTGATTCACCTTAATTTGTGGGGATTTGTGAAAGTTACGGAAAAAATACGCTCGATGCGTAAATCGAAAAATTGGACACAAGAAGAAATGGCGGAGAAATTAAATATGTGTGTGAATGCTTATGCCAAAATTGAACGCGGTGAAACCAATGCCTTAAATCCGAAACTTGAAAAAATCGCGCAAGCATTTGGTATTGAAACGCTAGATTTACTTACTTCACAGGATAAAAATGTTTATTTGGGTAACGATAATTTGAGTTACAACATCATCGGTTCATCAAACGAAATGGCGTTTGAAATACAAAAATTGCAAATGCAACTTAGTCATAAAGACGAAACGATTGAGCAATTACGAAATGAAAACAATTTGTTAAAAGAAATGCTTGAATTGATGAAAGCCAGTAAAAACTAATGCGTTCACCCGAACATCAAAAAAACACTATTCTCAACGCCTGCCAGCGTTATGAATCAAAAAGAACAACTAACCGCCGTTTTAAAAACCTGTGATCGTCACGCTCTGCGTTTAATGTGGGCGATGCAAAAAATGCGCTTGTGGCTACCTATCAGCGCAACACGTTTTCAAGAATTCGATGATGACGAAGTTGCGGTGTTGGAAGTTTTTAGTAATCGCTTTGGTAAATTACAAGACGCAATGGGCGCAAAATTGTTTCCACTAACGTTAGAAATCGCAAAAGAGCCTGACGAATTCCCAGCATTTATTGATAAATTAAATCGTCTTGAAAAAATAGGCGCGATTTCCTCGGTTGAACAATGGTTAGGTTTTCGCACTGTCAGAAATCAATTTGCCCACGATTATCCCGATGATAGTGAGCAAAATGCCGCCACATTGAATTTAGCTTATTTCCAAGCAACTGTGTTGCTGAACGTTTTAGAACAAGTTAGAGAATTCACCGAAAAAAGGGTTTAATGCGGTTATAGTGTAGAATTCTCCGTTTTTAATTTATTTAGTTATAGGAAACAAAATGAGCTTTACCGATTACAAAGTGGCTGACATTTCGTTAGCAGCATGGGGACGCAAAGAAATTAACATTGCGGAAACAGAGATGCCGGGTTTAATGGCGTTACGCGAAGAATATGGCGCGGCACAACCGTTAAAAGGCGCACGCATCGCAGGTTGTTTACACATGACGATTCAAACCGCTGTGTTAATGGAAACATTAACGGCATTAGGTGCAACCGTGCGTTGGTCTTCATGCAACATTTTTTCAACCCAAGATCATGCCGCAGCGGCAATGGCGGCAGCGGGAATTCCTGTTTTTGCGTGGAAAGGCGAAACAGAAGCCGAAGCAGAATGGTGTATTGAGCAAACAATTATCAGTGCAGACGGCTGGAAACCAAATATGATTTTGGATGATGGTGGCGATTTAACCACTATGATGCACGACAAATTCCCTGAAATGATGTCCGAAATCAAAGGCATTTCAGAAGAAACCACGACCGGTGTGTTGCGCTTGTACGAAATGGTGAAAAAAGGCGAATTAAAAGTCCCCGCATTTAACGTGAATGATTCCGTTACGAAATCGAAATTCGATAATTTATACGGTTGCCGAGAATCATTGGTTGACGGTATTAAACGCGCCACCGACGTAATGATTGCAGGCAAAATCGCAGTGGTTGCGGGTTATGGCGATGTCGGTAAAGGTTGCGCTCAATCGTTACGCGGTTTAGGTGCAACAGTTTGGATTACTGAAATTGACCCAATTTGCGCGTTGCAAGCCGCAATGGAAGGTTATCGCGTTGTTACGATGGAAGAAGCCGCGCCAATTGCCAACATTTTCGTCACCGCAACAGGCAACTTCAACATCATTCGTCACGAACATTTATTAGCGATGCGTGACCAAGCGATTGTGTGCAACATCGGACATTTTGATGCCGAAATCGATATTGCCTCATTACGTCAATACACTTGGGAAAACATCAAACCACAAGTTGATCACGTTATTTTCCCTGATGGCAAACGTTTAATTATTTTGGCGGAAGGTCGTTTAGTGAATTTAGGTTGTGCGACAGGTCATCCAAGTTTCGTGATGTCGAATTCATTCTGCAACCAAGTTTTAGCGCAAATGGAATTATGGGCAAACGCATCAAACTATGAAAACAAAGTTTATATTTTGCCGAAAAAATTAGATGAAAAAGTAGCACGTTCACATTTGGCACAATTAGGTGTGAAACTCACAACCTTAACCAATGAACAAGCCGCTTACATAAGCGTTCCAATAGAAGGTCCTTATAAACCGGATCATTATCGTTACTAAAATTCACAAGGTGTAGGCAAAAAAAACACCTTAAATTCGTAATGATAAAAACCGCGTTACTCGTTGAGTGGCGCGGTTTTTTGTTGTGCTATACTTTCTGACAATTAACTAATTCAAGAATTGAGAGAAAATTATGATTCCCATTCGAGATACTGCACCGTGTAACAGTCGTCCAATCATGACTTGGTCGATTATTGCAATTTGTACCAGCATTTTTGTGGCGATGTGGTTCGCGCCAGATAATGTAAGTTATCGTCTCATCAATCAATTCGGTATGATTCCTGTTCGCTATTCAAATCCGGTTTGGGCAAAAAATTTTGGTTTGTCACCGGATTATGGTTTTTCATTTATCAGCAATTTATTTTTTCATGCTGACTGGATGCACTTGCTAGCGAATATGTGGTTTTTATGGATTTTTGGCGACAATATCGAAGACAGAATGGGACGCTGGCGTTTTCTACTTTATTTCTTATGTTGTGGAGCCGTAGCAACATTTTTGCAATGGTATTTTGATCCTGATTTAGTTATTCCAGTTGTTGGCGCATCTGGTGCAATTGCGGGGATTTTAGCCGCCTATTTTTTTCTTTATCCAATGGAAAAAGTAATTTTGTGGATTCCCTTCATTTTTCCGATTTTAGTTCCTGTTCCTGCCATTGCTTTTTTAGGCGTTTGGGTAATGATGCAATTGCACGACGCGACAACCGCCGCTTTTTTCACACATCAAATGGCAAGTGTTGCATGGTGGGCGCATTTGGGTGGTTTTATTGCCGGCTATTTTTTTCATCCTTTATTTTTGCTCGATGATTTAAATGATTCGATTGATGAGCAAAATCCCGTTTAATTTGAGATTTTTAATACATGAATATCACGGTTTTTGGTAGCGGTTACGTTGGATTAGTCACAGCAGCGTGTTTAGCTGAAGTGGGGAATGACGTAGTTTGTATGGATATTGACGCAGATAAAATTGCGAAACTTCAACAAGGCAGCATTCCAATTTTTGAGCATGGCTTAGAAGAAATGGTCAAAGAAAATCAAGCCATGGAACGTCTGCGTTTTACAACGAATATCAAAGAAGCTGTCGCTCATGGCGTATTTCAATTTATTGCTGTTGGAACACCGCCCGATGAAGACGGTTCAGCGGATTTGCAATATGTTTTAGCGGTTGCAAAAAGTATCGCAGAAAATATGGATGATTACCGTGTGATTATTGATAAATCGACGGTTCCTGTTGGCACAGCAGATAAAGTTAAAGAAACCGTTCAAGCTATTCTCGATGCGCGTGGAAGTCCTTTGGAATTTGATGTTGTATCCAATCCAGAATTTTTAAAAGAAGGCGCGGCACTAAATGATTTTATGAAGCCCGACAGAATCGTTATTGGAACGGATAATCCAAGAACGGCTGAATTATTAAAGGCTTTATATGCGCCGTTTAATCGTCGAACCGAACGCATCATAATTATGGATGTACGCTCTGCGGAATTGACCAAATATGCGGCAAACGCGATGCTGGCAACTAAAATCAGTTTTATGAATGAGTTAGCTAATTTGGCGGAATACTTAGGTGCAGATATTGAACACGTCCGTCATGGTATCGGCTCAGACAGTCGAATTGGTTACAGTTTCATTTATGCGGGTTGTGGTTATGGAGGCTCGTGTTTTCCAAAAGATGTCAAAGCTCTTGAACGCACCGCTCACGAAATGGGTTACAAAGCAGAATTGTTAAATGCGGTCGAAAATGTCAACAATCGCCAAAAACAACGATTGTTTGAAAAAATCATGGCGCATTATGAAGGCGAATTGAATGGAAAAGTCTTTGCATTATGGGGATTAGCGTTCAAACCGGACACGGATGATATGCGTGAAGCTCCCAGTCGGGTGTTAATTGAGGCGTTGCTTGAAAAAGGCGCAAGCGTTCAAGCCTATGACCCAGAAGCCATGAATGAAGCAAAACGTTTATACGGTGAAAATGCCAAAATTATTTTTTGTCATTCTGCGAAAGAAGCCTTAATTGGCGCGAATGCGTTAGCGATTGTGACTGAATGGAAACAATTTTCGAGTCCAAATTTTCAACGTATGAATGAATTATTAGTTGATAAAGTTATTTTTGACGGGCGAAATTTGTACGATCCACCAACAGTAAAACGCCATGATTTAACGTATTACACGATTGGAAGATAAAATATCATCACAAAAAGCGCGACAAGTTCGCGCTTTTTTCGTTTTTATCGGCGACGACGTTTTTTAGTTTTAGCTGGAACAGCGGGAACGACAGCTTGGTTTTTTGCAGGACGCATTTTGATTCGTGCAAATAACAAACCAATTTCAAATAACAGCCACATTGGAACGGCTAACAATGTTTGCGATAACACATCCGGTGGTGTTAAAAACATCCCGATAATAAATGCCCCCACGACAACATAAGGACGTTTATCAACCAAACTTTCAATCGTTGTAAATCCAGACCAAACCGCCACAATCGTAAAAATTGGCACTTCAAAGCAAATTCCAAATGCAAAAAATAACGTTAAAACAAAATCTAAATACGCCTCAATATCCGTCATCACTGTGACACCAACAGGTGCAGCGGCGGTGAAAAAACTTAATGCTAACGGTGCAACGACAAAATAAGCAAATGCAACACCACAATAAAATAAAATTGTACTGGCGACTAACAAAGGAAAAATAGCTTTACGTTCATTTTTATAAAGTGCTGGGGCAAAGAATCCCCAAAATTGCGCCAAAATATAAGGCACAGATAAAAAAACCGCTGTTAAAAATGATAATTTAAACGGTGTCATGAATGGCGATGTGACATTTGTCGCAATCATGGTGCTATTTAAGGGTAAATGGGCGATAAGCGGTTTTGAAATTATGGCGTAAATGTCATTGGCGTAAATCGATAATGGCAAGGCTAAAACGATAACGCACAACACCATTCGCAATAAAACGTTTCGAAATTCGATGAGATGTGCAATGAATGGCAATTCAGTCGATGTTGAGTTTTTATTAGTCATTAGCTTGTTTTTTCGTTTGCGTTTCAAGTATTTCCGCAGAAAGTGGATCTAATTGCGCTGTAACAGGCGGCACTTTGTCATCCGTTAAATACTCCATATTTCCATTTTCTTTGAGCAATTGCCTAATTTCTTCAGCGTGTAATTCTTGAGTAATCTCAACTTTTACATTAGCAATCATATTTTGCATTTTACCAATCCAAAAACCGGCTAGACGCGCCACTTTAGGCAGGCGTTCTGGACCAATTACCAATAAACTGACCAAACCAACCATTATCAATTCTGAAAATCCAACATCAAACATAACTTTCAACCTAAAAATATAAAAAAAGCATTATCACAGTGCCATCGGTAATAAACAAGGCGCAACCGGCGTTGCCCAATATAAAAAAATAGTCAGCAATGACATCAATGCCGATGAAGGTAAATTCTTGTAATTAAACAATTTCAATGCTGTACCAAATGACTTTTTCATTCGACGGTTCGACAAATCAACACTATACATTTCATCTAATAACAAATGGACTAAAAAACCAAATCCAAGAAAAAATCCGTTTAACCACGCATACGTTGCATTTTGTTTAAACGCATAATGGCTGATACAAACCATTAACAAAGCAAAAAATAACAACGCTAAAACAGAATGAAAAATACCGCGATGCACGGTAAATCTAGCTAAGGAAGCTAAAACTAAATAGCGTGTAAGCGAATAAATGACTGCCGCCAGAATTAACAGCTGATAAGATTCAACATAGGTTTTTAATGCTGATAATACGGCGGTTGCCGAAAGCAAAGCTAATACATTAAACAATAGCCGCACAGGTTTAGAATTTACAGCATCAATATCGGGCAACATTCCGCCGACAATCCCCAGAAAAACTAACCACGGCGCGTGTGAAAAATCCATTACGTTTAAATTCACACCTAACACCGCAACAATACTACTGCTACTCGCCGCGACAGAAAGATGAACATTGAAATTAGCCATTATATTTTTTCCATCAATTGAACAACTACTCAAGTAGTTTGACCCGTTATAAACATCAACTATGATAATCTATGTCTAAAAATCGTACACAATTCTTCCTATTAAGAATCAATTTATTTCATGAATCAACTCTTCGCACTGAAATCACAAGGTTTATATCGTTCACGTCGAATTATCGATGATGAAACCGTGGTTAATTTTTGTAGTAATGATTATTTGGGTTTAGCCAAAAACGAAACTGTTGTAATGGCGTTTAAAAATGCGGTTGATATTTATGGCGTTGGCAGTGGTTCCGCGCATTTAATTTGCGGACATTCAAAAGCGCATCATTTGTTAGAAGAAGAACTCGCGGAATTTACACAACGAGAACGCGCGTTGTTATTTTCAACCGGTTATATGGCAAATGTTGGGACAATAAATGCGTTGGCTGGGAAGGGCGATTATGTTTTTGAAGATAAATTAAATCATGCTTCGTTATTAGATGGCGGTTTATCTTCAGGAGCGACATTCAAACGTTATTCACACGCCGATGTGACAAGACTCGAACAATTATTAAACAATTCATCCGGACAAAAATTGGTTGTCACAGATGGTGTTTTTAGTATGGATGGAGATGTTGCACCTTTACTCAAACTGGTAAATCTAACTCAGAAAAATTCAGCATTATTGATGGTGGATGACGCACATGGTTTTGGCGTTTTAGGAAAAACAGGCGGCGGTTTAATCGAACAATTAAATTTAAACGCGAATGATGTCCCCATTTTAATGGGAACATTAGGTAAAGCATTTGGTACGTTCGGGGCTTTTATAGCTGGTTCAGAAACGTTAATTGAAACGTTAATTCAAACAGCGCGAACTTATATTTACACGACGGCTTTACCGCCTGCGATTGCTGAGGCGACTCGTGCGAGTTTGAAAATTATTATTCAGGAAACGTGGCGCAGAGAGAAATTGCAATCGTTAATCACGCAATTCAAAACCGGCGCGGCACAATTAAATTTACCGTTGATGCCTTCTGATTCGCCAATTCAACCGATGTTAATTGGGGATAGTTTTCACGCCACAAAAATGAGTGAACAACTTTTAGAAGCGGGTTTTTTAGTTAGTGCGATTCGTCCACCAACTGTCCCTAAAAATAAGGCGCGATTACGCATCACATTTTCAGCATCCCATAAATCCGAAGATGTTTCACGCTTACTTGAAACGCTACACAAATTACACACATTGGAGAATTAAAAAATGGTTGAATTTACGTTGCCAAAAAATTCCGTGGTAACAAATCCTGTCGCCTCGTATAAAGAAGGAAAAGAATTTTATCGTATAGAAGTTTATCGTTGGAATTCCGAATCGGGAAAAAATCCTCATATTGATACATTCGATATTCCACACGATGAATGTGGCTCGATGGTTTTGGATGTTTTACTAAAAATTAAAAATGACTTGGATAGTTCGCTGACATTTCGACGTTCTTGTCGTGAAGGCGTTTGCGGTTCATGTGCAATGAATGTGAATGGTAAAAATATACTTGCTTGTACAAAATCTCTTGCGGATTACAATGGCGATACGTTGAAGATTTATCCGCTGCCACACATGGGGGTTGTTAAAGATTTAGTGGTTGATATGACGCATTTTTATAATCAATATGCGTCGATTAAACCGTGGCTTGAAAATTCAACTACACCAGAACGTGAACGCATACAAAGCGAACATCAGCGGGCAGCATTAAATGATCTTTATGATTGCGTGCTTTGCGCTTGTTGTTCGACAAGCTGCCCTAGTTATTGGTGGAACAGTGAACGGTATTTAGGACCTGCTGTTTTGTTACAAGCATATCGTTGGATTGCGGATAGTCGCGATGAAAATTCCGAAGAGCGTTTAAATGCGCTGGACGATGCCTTTAAATTATACCGTTGTCACACAATTATGAATTGTGTTGATACTTGTCCAAAAGGCTTAAATCCAGCAAAAGCAATTGCGGAAATAAAAAAACAATTGGTAAAACGAGCGTGAAAACGTCGCAACTCTATTGGCAATGCCGGCGTGGTAGTTTAGAGTTAGACTTGTTGCTGAAACAATATCTCGAAACGCGATATTTACAAGCAACAGAACAAGAGCGTCAACGGTTTGCAGAACTTTTGAAACTCGACGATGAAGATTTATTACCAGCGTTACTTTCTTTTTTTTAACAACTAATCAAGGATTTCACTATGAAAAAAACACTTTTAACCGTTGCATTTACCGCATTATTTGCGTCACAAGCGTTTGCAGAACCTCAAACGTTAAAAGAAAATGAAATCGAAGAAATCGTTTTGAAAATTCATCACGAAGCAGAACAAGGTGGTTATGAACTATTATCTGTTACTGAATTGAAAAAAATGATGGATGAAAAAGAAAATTTCGTCTTAATTGACGCGCATCCTGAAATTCAATTCAAAGAAGCCTACATTCAAGGCGCGAGCAACTTTGAATTTCAAGGTACATTCACTCACAAATGGAGTAATGATGCTGTTGGTGGTTCTGAAGAGGCGTTCAAAGCACTTTTAGGCGACAAATTAAACCAAAAAGTTGTCATTTATTGTGGCGGAAACAAATGTGGACGTTCAAATACAGCTGCTTTATGGGCAAAAGAATTGGGTTATCACCACGTTTATCGCATCACAAGTGGCATAAAAGGCTGGCAAGATGCAGGCTTCCCTGTTCAAACGGCAAAAAAATAAATCATCTTTCGTTCCCATGCTAGACGTGGGAACGATTTACGCTGAAAGTAAAAAAATAAAATGACTAAAACAGACATCGAACAACTTCTAAAAACCTTCATTGACCCACATTATGGCTGCGATTTGATTAGCGCGAAAGCCATCAAAAAAATTGAAATCGACGGCGTAAATGTTCGTATTGAAGTGGAATTAGGCTATACCGCAAAAAGTTATTGTGAAACGCTTAAAATTGAACTCACCGAATTATTAAAAACCTTACCCGAAATTAGCGAAGTAGTGGTTTTTGTTCGCGTCAAAATTGTTTCGCACGCGGTGCAACAAAATTTAAAACCGCTGCCAGGCGTAAAAAACATTATCGCGGTAGCATCGGGAAAAGGCGGCGTAGGAAAATCGACAACAGCTGTGAATTTGGCGTTAGCATTAACAGCGGAGGGCGCAAATGTTGGGATTTTAGATGCCGATATTTATGGACCCAGCGTACCAATGATGTTCGGGCTTTCAGGCGCACCAGAAAGTTTTGATAATAAAACAATGCAACCTAAAATTGCATTTGGCGTGCAAACCATGTCGATTGGTTATTTAGTTTCAGAAGACCAAGCGTTAATTTGGCGCGGTCCAATGGTGACGAATGCGTTACGTCAATTACTTAATGAAACACGTTGGGATGATTTAGATTATTTGATTCTTGATTTACCACCAGGTACCGGTGATATTCAATTAACATTGGCACAAAACATTCCTGTCAGTGGCGCGATTATCGTTACGACACCTCAAGATATTGCCTTACTTGATGCACAACGTGGCTTTAGTATGTTTGAAAAAGTAAATGTGTCAGTTTTAGGCTTGGTTGAAAATATGAGCATTCACATTTGCAGTAATTGTGGACATGAAGAAGCGATTTTTGGAATGGGAGGTGGCGCAGCGATGGCGGAAATTAACAAAATTGAATGTTTAGGCGCGTTACCGCTTGATATTCAAATTCGAGAACAAGCGGATATTGGCGCACCGATTGTTGTTTCAAATCCAGAAAGTCGTATAGCGCAAATTTATGGTGAAATTGCCCGAAAAATGACGGCAAAACTCGCGCTAAAACCGAAAGATTTCAGTAGTAAATTCCCAAATATCATCGTGCAAAATGCAGCACCGGCAACCCACTAATACCTAATTGGACAAAGTAATTTGATTTTTATGATTTCGGCGCGTTACGTTTTTGGAATTTAACTGAGAAATTTCGCGCTTTCCATTAAATTTTTACAAGAAGATTTCTCATGAAAATGACAATAAAACACAGCCATTTATCAATTATTGCAACCACTATTGCCGCTGCATTATTGAATGGATGCACTCCAATTCCGGCACATTCTAGTTACGAGCATTACCATTCAAATCATGATTACCATAATCATGAAAACACGCAATATGAAAGTAGGCAATCTTATGAAATTCAACAAGAACGTGAAGAAAGACAAACTAATCATCACAGCCACCATAATCAAAACAATCAACAATATAACCAACAATTAGAACAGCAAAAACGACTTGTTGAACAACAAAGAGAAATTGAACTTTTGCGTCAACAACAAAAAATTAAGTCGCAAAATCGTGTTCTGGAATCCCAAAAAGCACCAGAAATTCGAACGCCACCACCACAAATAGAGCGTATTAGACCAGTCAAACCGGAAATATCAGCACCTACCGTTGTTGAAACACCACCACCAATATCTAGCCCTCAAATTAAAGAAACCCAAAATTTAAATCAAAATCTTTCAAAACCCGTTATTTCCGACAAACCAACAAAACCACCTTGCAGCCGTCGTGTGGGTTGTGAAGATGATTCTACAAATAGAGATTCTAATCATCGGGAGCAATAAAAATTGACTAATCCAAAACTCAATTTAATCGCTAATTATGCAACAAGTGATTTCAATTACGGTGTTGCAGTTGTTGATAACAAAGCCTATTTAGCGACGAACAAAAGTGGACTTGTGATTTGTGATATTAGCAATCCCGCCAATCCGAAAAAGCTAGGAAATTACGATACATTAGGCACTGCATTTGGAATCGACGTATCAGGAAATATGGTTTTTATTGCTGATGGAAATAGCGGCTTGCAACTCATTGACGTGACGTTGCCATCTAATCCTAAACTCATTGGCAATTATCCAACAACTGGTTACACCACAGCAGTAAAAGTAATTGGAAATAAAGCCTTCATTGCAGACGAAGATAATGGATTGCAGATTATTGATATTAGCAATCCCGCTTCCCCTTATTTACTTGGTCGTTATGAAGGCGCATCAGAAAATGTCACTGTCAGTAATAACATTGCATTTGTAATGGATTGGTTTGAAGGACTTCAAATTATTGATATTAGCGATGCTACAAAACCAACGTTAATAAGCAAATATAAAACGAGTGGTTATTCCCTTGATGTGTCTGTTGTTGGTAATACGGCTTACATAGCCGATAGTGATAGTGGTTTGGAAATTGTCGATATTAGTAATCTTTTACAACCGCAATTATTAGGGAATTACAATACAATAGGTTCAGCAGAAGCCGTCACAGTCTTGAATAATATCGCCTACGTTGCAGACAAAGATTCGGGTTTACAAGTGATTGATGTAAGTAACCCACGAAATCCAACTTTAGTAGCAAATTACGATACGGCTGGCTTATCTTATGACGTTGCAACAAATGGCAGTAACATTTATGTAGCGGATAAAGATAGAGGACTAGAAGTTTTTCAGGTGTTTCAAGAGATAATCCCAACTCCAACTCCAACTCCAACTCCAACTCCAGATTCTGTAATAAAAATTGACGGCATAACAAAATCAGCGAAATCAAATGCTAAAGATTTGTTAATTGGCACGGCAAAAAATGATTCCTTAACGGGATTAGCTGGCGCAGATACATTGCGTGGTCTTGCCGGACATGACTTTTTGGATGGTGGTTTAGGCAACGATTCATTAGAAGGCGGTAATGGGAATGACACGTTAATCGGCGGTGATGGTAACGACGTACTAATCGCAGGCAGTGAGAACGATAAATTAGATGGTGGAAAAGGTAATGACACGTTAGATGGCGGTTTCGGTAAAGATACATTAGACGGTGGTACAGGTTCTGATAATCTAAGCGGCGGCGATGGTGACGATAATTATTTTGTCGATAACGTGAAAGATGTCGTGATTGAAAAAAATTTAAATATCACTACCGGCGGAAAAGATACAGTTACAAGTACATCACCGACCTATACGCTCGGAGAAAATATTGAAAATCTAATTTTGAACGATGCTCAAGGCAAAGGAAATAGTGGAAAAGGCAATAAAAGTAATAATGAAATCGTTGGTAGTATCGGGGATAACAAACTCGAAGGTTTGGCGGGCAACGATACATTGAACGCCGGCGATGGTGCAGACACATTAGATGGTGGTTTAGGTATAGATTCGTTAATTGGCGGAAATGGCGATGATATTTATATTATGAATAATATCGACGACATTATTGTCGAAAACGTTGACGGTGGTGAACAAGACCAAATTATTTCTGCCGTTTCATTCAATTTAGGTCAAAGCGAAAATGTAGAATTTTTAACATTATCTGGTGCAAAAGCCAAAGAAGGAATAGGCAATAACTTGAATAATTTACTTCAAGAAATAGCCGGCGGAAAAACAAACAATACGTTTTTAGGTAACGAGGGAAATGACACAATTAACGCTGAAGGCGGAAATGATACCTTAGAAGGTGGCGACGGTGATGACGAGTTAAATGGCGGTGTCGGTGAAGATGTTGCTGTTTTTTCTGGCGATTATAGTGATTATTTAATTACGATCAATCACGACGTTGAAAGCGTCGCGCAATTGCAAGTTGAATATAAAAACACTGAAAATACCGGCATTTTGGATGGACTTGATATTTTAAATGATATTGAAATTCTCGAATTTGCCGATGGTGATAGACATAATAAAGCCGATGTTTTAAATGATATTACAACAACTGAAACCGATTCAAACGCGATGGTAATTGTGATTGGTGTAGAAACACCGTGATTTGTGGTTCTAAATTTGTGCGATAATACACCTTTAAAACAAATCCTAATCCCCCGTAAAAAAGGGGCTTTTTTTGAGGAAAAAATAAATGTGGTTTAAAAATTTAAATGTGTTTCGTTTAACAGAAACATTTCCGCTCGACGCTGATTCGTTAAATGAAAAATTAGAAACACTCGAATTTCAACCGTGTACCGGACAACAAGCATTTAGTATGGGCTGGACTGCGCCGCTTGGAAAAGGGGCGGAACAATTAGTTCATAGCACCAACGGTTTTTTAATGGTTTGTTTAAAAAAAGAAGAACGTGTTTTGCCAGTTTCTGTTGTGAATGAAATGTTACAAGAGAAAATCGACGAATTGGAAGAGCAAGAAGGACGTAAACTGTCTAAAAAGGCAAAAACCGAACTAAAAGACAATTTGATTTTTGAATTGCTACCACGAGCATTTACGTTTTCAAATAAAATTTATGCGTATATCGATACTCAAAATGGGTTTGTTGTCATTGACAGCGCATCAACAAAAAAAGCAGAAGATTTACTCAGTACATTGCGTAAAACATTAGGAGGTTTGCCGGCGATTCCGTTGAATACCGTCGAAAAACCTGTTTTAACGATGACAGAATGGTTATTAAATCAAAATCCACCATCTGAAATTACGATTGAAGATGAATGCGAATTGCGTGCGCCAGAAGAAGATGGCGGAATTATTCGTTGCAAACGCCACGATTTAGCATTGCCAGAAATTAAAAATCATTTAGACATCGGTAAACAAGTTATTAAATTGGCATTATCATGGGAAGATCGTTTGTCATTTATTTTAGATGAAAATTTAGCTGTAAAACGCTTAAAATTTTTAGATTTAATTCAAGAGCAAGTTGGCGAATCAGAAGCCGCCACGTTTGAAGAAAAATTCGACATCGATTTCTCAATTATGACGGCTGAATTAGCAAAATTTTTACCCAGTTTATTGGCAATTTTTGGTGGCGAAAACCGCGCTTAAAATTTAACTTTTATTATTTTTCGGAGACTTAAAAAATGACTATGGACGACCGTGAAGGTTTTATTTGGTTAGATGGAAATTGGGTGGATTGGCGCGACGCGAAAGTTCACGTTTTAACGCATACGCTCCATTATGGCTTGGGCGTATTCGAAGGTATTCGTGCGTATCATGCCGAAAAAGGTACAGCAATTTTTCGTATGCAAGAACATACAGACAGATTATTTCGTTCAGCGCACATTATGAATATGAAAATGCCATTCAGTAAAGACGAAGTAAACGAAGTGCAATGTGATGCGCTCAGAAAAAACAAGTTAGATACCGCTTATATTCGCACAATGTGTTTTTTGGGTTCAGAAGGCATGGGTTTGCGAGCGGATAATTTAAAAGTTCATGTAATGGTTGCCGCGTGGTCATGGGGAGCTTATTTAGGCGCAGATAGTATTGAACAAGGTATTCGGATTCGTACTTCATCTTATACACGAAACCACCACAACAGCACTATGTGTAAAGCAAAAGCAAACGGTAATTACATCAATTCAATTTTAGCGTTACAAGAAGCGCGTGCAAATGGTTACGATGAAGCGTTAATGCTCGATCACGAAGGTTTTGCAGCGGAAGGCAGTGCAGAAAATTTATTTATTGTTCGCAATGGCAAAATTTATACACCTGAAACAACTTCGGCGTTAGAAGGGATTACACGCGATTCTGTAATGATCATTGCGCGAGATTTAGGATTTGAAGTTATTGAAAAACGCATTACACGCGACGAAATTTATGTTGCTGATGAAGCATTTTTCACGGGTTCAGCGGCGGAAGTAACGCCAATTCGTGAATTGGATAATCGTCAAATTGGTACGGGTAGTCGCGGTATTATCACGGAAAAATTACAATCACTTTATTTTGATGCGGTTCACGGTCGCGGCGATAATTATGCGAATTGGTTGACTTACGTTTAACATTTTTTCACTACGAAATTTATAAAAAAACCGCCATTCAGTTTAATACTAAAGTGCGGTTTTTTTATATTCGCTGAAAAATTAAATTATCTGACCACCCTTTGACATCCTCCCCGCCCTAAAGGGAACGGGGATTCGTGATTTAACTCAGGAGCAGGCGTATATCACTATTACCTGCTGGTTTCTGTTGCTGACGGCATTACCGCACCGTTCACTTCACAGACTAGCCCCCGATAGACCTCGGGTTGTTTTTGATTTTTGTGGCGAATCCTAACACTGTTCTCTTGGTTTTCGATGAATGTGTTTTATTGGTCTCGAGCCTAAAAGAG
>CAIQZX010000019.1 GCA_903876445.1 uncultured Pseudomonadota bacterium
AACATCAGAGCGAGTATTCCAGCGTGTCAGGCTTGGGATAGAAACAACGCGCTAACCCAAGAGCGGTTTAAATCGAAAACCTCTATCAAGACCGTGATTGAACCGATGATTGAACGATTACTTTCTGAAGATGTGATTGATGTAAATGTTGCCCTGCGAGAATGTGAATATCTGAAACAACACGCCCCTGAATTAGCTTCAAATGGCATCGGTAATTACACGCAAATTGGTTCACGTCCTGTGACTACGTTAGGAAATTTAGTGCGGCAATTCGGTTATAAAATTGGCTTTCTACAAATGCCGCGTCAAGACGGAAAACGAGTACGACAATATCAACTCGAAGAAATTGAACATATCCATCGCTATGTTGCAAACCGTCAGTTAGCGGGTTTAAGTAGCGTGGTACGTTAAACGCCAGTTATGTGTTTTAAAGAAGAAAACAGACGTTAGTGCGCCAGAGAAAAGGAGAAATTTAAGCAACATAAATAATGCAAAATAAAAAGGCGACCAATAATGGTGCAAAAAAAAGTTCATCAATAGAACATCTCATTTTGTTACGAATAGATTTTAGTTGCGCCCAAGTGTGTTCAATTGGGTTTAAATCGGGTGAGTAAGGCGGTAAGTATTCTGCAATACAACCTGCGCGTTGAATATGTTGAATTATTAACTGTAACGTTTACATTATTCATAGTAATTTATATCAAAATATAGCCGTTTATTACGTTCCAAAAGTAGGCTTTTTCTAGTAGCAACCAAAAAACCTTGAAAAATTTCAATCTGCAATTACACTTCAACCCACTTTCGATTTGATTGCGAAAAGAGCATTGACAGTTGGCAATGCTATACGAACGCAGCGCTTATGTGAGACTAATCCAATTTATTGGGGCAGCAATTGGCGTTGAAGCGTTCAGATGAACATAGGGTACTTTTCTATGGAATTTATAACTATGCAACTACCCAAATCCTTATAAATCCCCATCTAACTGGGTTCATCACCTGTCCTACTTGATAGTGTTAATTCCTAATCAGCGTACTATCCAATCACTCCCAGTGTAAATGCTGCTAGTACATTGAAATACTTATAAATTCTTGTAAGTGTTTTGCTGACTTTTATTTAAATTTAGGAATTTCATAATGGCTAATATCTTCGGTACAACAGGCGACGACACAATTAACGGCGGCGAAGGCGATGACAATGTTGATGGATATACGGGCAACGATATTTTAACGGATATTTGGGGCGCAAATACCATTATGGGTGGCACGGGCAACGATAAATTAGTTAGCGGTGCTGGTGGCGACACGCTCGACGGCGGAACAGGTGAAGATTATCTCAATGCTGGCGAAGGCGACAATTACCTCGATGGCGGTACGGGTAACGACATGATTATCAGCGGCAACGGCACTGACTTTGTTTATGGCGGAACCGATAACGATACAATCTACGCTAACGCAGGTAATGACACTATTGACGGCGGTTCTGGCATTGATTACATCGAAGCTGGCTCAGGTGATGACAGCATGGTTGGCGGCTCAGGTGCGGATAGTCTTATCGGTGGCATGGGTGGCGACATCATGACGGGCGGTTCAGGGATTGATTATTTCATTTACCGAAGCCTCGAAGAATCGTCGCCAAATAACATGGATACGATTATCGATTTTGTACACAGTGACTATGATCGAATCAATTTATCTGCCGTCGATGCGGATGTAAATCAGCCTGGTATGCAGCGTTTTACTTTTATCGGCTCGAACGCTTTTACTGCACCTGGTCAAGTGCGTTTCGATTCTGTCACACATACCATGTATGCCACTAATAACGCAGACGCTTCACCTGAGTTAAAAGTACAAATGAGCGAAGTGCCAAGTTTAGACGTGACGGATTTCATTTTTGACAGAGCAGGCTCGTATTACGGCGGCTACGGTGTTTATGATGGTTCATACGAACTGTACAACGGTGGTAATGGTGCTTATTACGGCACTGGATTATCTAATCTTGTAGAAACTTCTAATTTATTAGAAGGCGACACAGGTGCAAACACGCTTTTAGGTGGTTCAGGTCATGACGTATTAAATGGTTATCCTGGTAATGATGTACTCACCGACCTTTCGGGTAACAACAAATTATTCGGCGGCACTGATAACGATATTTTAACCACTGGTGCGGGAAATGACTGGTTAGATGGTGGCACAGGCAATGATAGATTGTATGCTGGTGAAGGTAACGACACCTTAGATGCTGGAACAGGTGATGATTATCTCGACGGTGGTGCAGGTAATGATAGTCTTGTTGGCGGTACAGGTGATGATTACATCATGGGCGGTTCAGGCAAAGACACGTTAACAGGTGGAACAGGCGCAGATACATTTGTCTTTCAAAATTCTGCGGATGCCGTGCAAGATGTTATTACCGATTTCAACAGTGTTGATGGCGATAAAATCGATATTTCTAATATCGACGCAAATACCGCTATTGCTGGTTCTCAACAAAATTTCTCGTATCTCAAAAGCGGTGCATTTACACAGCCTGGTCAAATTTCATTTGATGTAAAAACACAAATTTTAACGATTAACACTAATACAGATGCGAAACCTGAAATTTCAGTGAAATTAGACGGTGTAAATAGCTTTGATTTGCCGAATGTTATTTTTACAGGACTTGCGAACCTTGTTGAAACCGCAAATTTAGTTGAAGGCAATACTAATGATAACGTGCTTGTCGGCGGTTCAGGCGGTGACGTTTTGAATGGTTATCCAGGCAATGATTCGTTGACCGATATGTATGGCAACAACAAGTTATTCGGTGGACCAGACAATGACACGTTAACGACAGGCGCAGGTGATGATTGGCTCGATGGCGGTACTGGCGATGATATTTTAAACGCGGGTGAAGGCAATAATTGGTTAGACGCTGGCACAGGCGATGATAAATTATCTTCGGGTTCGGGGCGTGACACGCTTTATGGCGGCACTGGTGATGATGTCCTTGAAGGTGGCGCAGGTGTTGATTTCTTAGACGGCGGAACGGGTGCTGATATTCTTATTGGTGGCGAAGGTAAAGATACCTTGAATGGGGGAACGGGTGCAGACATCTTTGTTTTCCAATCAACTTCTGATCAGGACATTATTCTCGATTTTGTAGGCAGTGACGGCGATAGAATTGATTTTTCTAACATCGACGCGAATTACAAATCACCTGGACTACAGCAAAACTTTTCTTATTTGAAAAGCGGTACGTTCACAAAAGCAGGTCAAGTTTCTTTCGATGCGACCTCGCACGTTTTATCCATCAATACCAATGATGATGCAAAGCCAGAAATTTCAGTGACATTGGCTGGCGTGAGCAAATTCGATTTATCGAATGTGATTTATAACAAACCTGTAATGTCGAATCTTATGGCGGGAACGTCAAATTTAGTCGAAGGAAACACAGGTGCGAATACGCTTATTGGCGGTTATGGTGACGATGTTTTGAATGGTTACACGGGTAATGATTTATTGACCGATATGCAAGGCAATAACAAATTGTTTGGTGGCACTGATAATGACACGTTGACTTCAGGCGAAGGCAATGATTGGCTTGATGGCGGTACTGGCGACGATATTTTAACCAGTAACGGTGGCAATGATTGGTTAGACGCTGGAACGGGTGACGACAAATTGTACGCAGGAGCTGGTAACGATACGCTTTACGGTAATACAGGCGACGATCAGATATTTGGTGGCGACGGTAACGATTATCTCAACGGCGGTACAGGTGTTGATCATCTTTACGGTGGCGCAGGTAAAGACACCCTAATTGGTGGAACAGGCGGCGACTATTTTGTGTTCGATTCTTCATCAGATGCCATGCAAGATACGATTGTTGATTTCAACGGTGTCGATGGTGACAAAATCGATCTTTCCAATATCGATGCGAATTTCAATTCATCAGGCTTTCAACAAAATTACGCATATCTCAAAAGTGGCGCATTTACCGCACCAGGTCAAATTACGTTTGACGTAACCACGCAAATTTTAACCATCAATACTAACTCAGATGCTGCGCCAGAAATTTCGGTGAAATTACCTGGTGTGAGCAATTTTGATTTGTCGAATGTTCTTTTTGCAAAACCCGAGTTGTCGAGTGTTGTCGATGGAACGCCTAATTTATCGGAAAGTTATGGCGTATACGATTATGGACAGAATGGTTATTACGGACAAAATGGCTATGGCAATTATGGTTATGGTTACGACCAAGGTTATACAGGGCAAAATCACACTGGGTTAATCGAAGGTAATACGTTGAATAATACGCTTCAAGGCGGTTCTGGTGACGATGTAATGTATGGTTACACTGGCAATGATGAACTCACTGACCTTCAAGGGAATAACAAATTATTCGGCGGTACTGATGATGACGTATTAACGACTGGCGCAGGGAATGATTGGTTAGATGGCGATACGGGCTGTGATATGTTAACGGCTGGCGAAGGCAACAACTGGTTAGACGCGGGTTCTGGCAACGATACGTTAAACGGTGGCACGGGTGACGATTATATCGAAGCGGGTTCTGGCGATGATTTATTAGATGGCGGCACAGGTGTTGATAATCTTATCGGCGGCATGGGTAAAGACCTTATGAAAGGTGGCACAGGCGCAGATATTTTCACCTTTAATGATTTAAAAGAATCAGGTTTAAATTCTTCTACAAGAGATGTTATTAGCGATTTTGTTCACAGTGACGGTGATAAAGTGAATGTTCGCGCTATTGATGCGGATATTTATGCAAGTGGCATTCAAGGTTTCACTTATATCAATACGGCTGGATTTAGCGCACCAGGTCAAATTCGTTTCGATCCATCTTCCAACACGCTATATGCAAGCAACGACAACGATTCAGCACCAGAATTTTCGTTGACACTCACAGGTATTACCACCTTCCAATTATCGGATCTTCTTTACTAAAAACGAATGGCGTTACGCTAAACGTTAGTCAATTTACGCATTCAATAAACACTTTATTGAGTGCGTATTCAAAATCAAAGTAAGGAACAAAAATGCACCCGATACATAGCGTTATCCAAGAATTAAAAGCGTTAGTTGAATCAAATCATTGGGAAGAAAAATTTAATGAAGCCATCGCTAATGCACATGAAAAAAACGTTCTTCAAATTCAACACATTAAAAGTTTCAAAAATTGTTTAGTGTGGTTAAACGAATTACTTTATTGGGTTCCAACAGACGATTATCCAGGTCGAGAAATTTACAATCGACTTTGTGAATTTTATTTCATTCTCGATCAATCGCCTGTTTTAGAACTGCAAAATAAAGTTATTCCTTACGACAACGCACCGCCCATGACACCGCTTTCAGCGTGGATGGTTAGTTACGTTAAAGCAATGGGCGAATTTCTTGATACGCCTGAATCATTAACGCTCGAATCGATTGAATCGTTTTATCGTTCGCCAAATCACAATATGGACGATTACATTCGTCCGCATGGTGATTGGAAAACATTTAATCAATTTTTCGCTAGAAATCATAAACCTGGAATGCGCCCGATTGCGGCATTATGTGACCAGACAATTATTGTTTCACCTGCCGATGCGATTTTTAAAGGGCAATGGGAAATCCGCTCCAATTCGCATATCACCATCAAAAATATGCACTGGAAAGTGGCTGAATTGATGGAAGGCAGCCCGTATAAACACCGTTTTATTAACGGCATTTTCATGCACAGTTTTTTAAATACCACCGATTATCATCGTCAACACACGCCTGTCGGCGGTCGTGTTTTAGAAGCGCGTGTGATTCCTGGACAAGTTTATTTAGATGTTAGAACCATTGTTGAACAAGATGGAAATCGTGTTTTAAAAGGTTTTCGACAATTTGAAATTCCAGACGATGCAGGTTATGAATTTGCCCAAGCGCGTGGCTTAATTGTGCTGGATACGCCAATTGGTTTAGTCGCCGTTTTACCGATGGGAATGTCACAAGTTTCCTCTGTCATCGTTACCGCTGAAGTTGGTGTGACATTGCGAAAAGGCGAAGAAATTTCGTATTTTCAATTCGGCGGTTCTGACATTGTAGTGTTGTTTGAAGCGGCAAGTAACGTGAGTTTTACCGCGCAAACCGATGTGCATTACAAACAAGGCACGAAAATCGCCCAAGCGTTTCCCGTTTTATGAAAACCGCTATTCATTCTGTCCACGCCAGAGAAATCCTTGATTCGCGTGGAAATCCAACCGTCGAAGTCGATGTGACTTTAAAAGACGGCACAACGGGACGCGCTTCTGTTCCGTCAGGTGCATCGACGGGAATTCATGAGGCTGTCGAATTGCGTGACAACACGTTTCGTTATCGCGGCACAGGCGTTGCGCGTGCAGTGAATCATGTTGATGTCGATATTGCCTCCGTGATTTTAGGCATTGATGCGTTAAATCAAACGCTTGTTGATAAAGCGATGTTGGAATTAGACGGCACGCCAAATAAATCGAAACTCGGTGCGAATGCGATTTTAGGTGTGAGTTTAGCGGTTGCGCGAGCAGGTGCGAATGCTTGCAATATGCCGTTATTTCGTTATTTAGGTGGGACAACGGCTTGTCGATTGCCCGTGCCAATGTTCAACATTTTGAACGGCGGAGTTCATGCGAATTGGCAAGGCACGGATATTCAGGAATTCATGATTGCGCCTATCGGTGCGCCGAATTTCAAAGAAGCATTACGTTGGGGTGCTGAAATTTATCATCATCTGAAAAAGCTACTTCATGATGAAGGTTATTCGGTAAATGTCGGTGATGAAGGCGGTTTTGTGCCAGCGTTAAAACGCAATGCTGACGCGCTCGAATTTATTGTTAAAGCGATTGAAGGGGCTGGTTATCGTCCCAGTGAAGATGTTGTTTTAGCGATTGATCCCGCATCAAGCGGTTTTTATGAAGACGGTCTTTACCATTTGCACACTGAAAACCGAAAAATTGATGCCGCTGAAATGATTGCCATGTACGAGTGTTGGGTGGCGAATTATCCCATTTCGTTGTTAGAAGACGGATTAGCAGAAGATGATTGGGACGGTTGGAAGCTCTTAAATAAAAAATTGGGTCACAAAATTGAAATTGTGGGTGACGATATATTTGTTACGAATGTTGAGCGAATCGCTCGCGGTATTGAAGAAAATATCGCCAATGCTGTGTTAATCAAGCCAAATCAAATCGGCACATTGACCGAAACGATTGCCGCTGTACGAATGACGCATAACGCAGATTGGGGCGCAATGGTGTCACATCGTAGCGGTGAAACCACCGATAGTTTTATTGCCGATTTTACGGTGGCACTTGATACAGGACATCTCAAAGCTGGCGCACCGTGTCGCGGTGAACGGGTTGAAAAATACAACCAATTACTGCGAATTGAAGAATTACTCGGCGAATCTGCGATATTTGCAGGGCGTAGAAATGTGCTACCACGCGCATCTTGATTAGAAGGTTAAGCGGCTATGCAAAAAAAAATAACTCTCAATAAATCTGTTCCAAAAACAGTCGTTGATTTACAAAATATCAGCTACGAATTACGCACTTCGCTTAATGCTATTTTAGGGTTTGCTCAATTACTTAAAACCGATACTGCACTTTTAACTGGCACGCAAAGGGAAAACGTTAATCAGATTTTAAAAGCCAGCTATGCGATGCTTGAATCGGTGACAAATTTTTTTGATCAGTCTGAAAAAATTTCAGTTGCATTTCAGTCCGAAATTGAACTTAGCGCACCGCAAAAACTCACACCAAATCTAGTCTATAAATCGGTTTTCGCCTCAAATGTTGAAGATATTTTTAACGCTAAAATTTTGATTGTTGATGATCAAGAAGCGAATGTTTTATTGCTTGAACAAATTCTTCACGGGGCGGGTTATACCGCAATTACTTCGACGATGAATCCTTATGCAGTAGGCGTGCTGTATCGTGAAAACAATTACGATTTAATTCTGCTCGATTTACAAATGCCAGGGCTAGACGGTTTTCAGGTGATGGAAAATTTGAAGGAAACCGAAAATGAAGGCTATCTTCCTGTGATTGTAGTATCTGCTCACGAAAAATATCGCGTTCGTGCTTTGGAAGAAGGCGCAAAAGATTTTATCAGTAAGCCTTTTGATTTATATGAAGTTTTGATGCGTGTTTATAATATGTTGCAAGTTCGTTTGCTTCATAAAGCATCAAGAAATTACAGTTTAAAATTGGAAAAAATCGTTTGTGGTTTGCGTGAAACCGAATCAAATTTGCTCAGTTCCGAAGATGTTTTATCGAAAGAAAAAGCAGTATTGAGCTTGAATGTGATGCAGTTACGCGAAGCAAATGCCCTGCTTGTTTCAGATAATATCAAAGCGCATACGCTCACCGAAGAAACAGAAAAAGCGAAAGCGAAAATGACCGATTTAGCGCAACACGATGTGCTGACTGGTTTGCCTAATCGCTTGTTATTAAATGACAGACTGAAACAAATGATTATTTTGGCAGGTCGTCAAAATAGTTTATTTGCCGTGTTGTTTTTGGATTTAGACAATTTCAAGATCATCAACGATTTACACGGGCATTCTGTTGGTGATCAAGTGTTGAAAATGGTGGCTAGACGTTTGCTCACCTGTGTCCGTCATTCAGATACGGTTTGTCGCCAAGGCGGTGACGAATTCGTTATTTTGCTCACTGACATCGAACATCCCGAATATGCCATAAAAGGCACAAAAAGCGTTGAACGAAAAATCCTTCTCGCTTTAGCGAAACCTTATGTTATTGGTGAGTTTGAAATTCAGACCTCAGCCAGTATCGGAATCAGTATGTATCCCGATAATGGTTTAGATGCAGAAACCTTAATCAGAAATGCCGATACGGCTATGTATCGCGCGAAAGAATCTGGACACAATAGTTATCAGTTTTTTGAATGAGCAAACATTTATCACCAAATACAGAGTTTCTCCATTTTTCAATTACTCTAAAAGAGGTTTGAGTATGCCACCTAGAAAAGCCGTGTTGCCACCCGTGCCAATTCTCAAAATCGAAGACAACGTGCGTCGTCAACAAGAAGATACAATTTGCACAGTTTCCGAATATGCGCGAAGTTTGATAGAAGCCAGCTTTGATTTGTTTATCACGATTAGCAGCGAAGGCAAAATCACGGACGTAAATCGTGCGACCGAATTAGCCACTGGTATTTATAGAGAACAGTTAATCGGCAGTGATTTTGCAAATTATTTTACTGAACCTGAAAAAGCTCGTGAAGGTTATCAATTGGTTTTTTCACAAGGCAGTGTGACAAATTACCCGCTGGTTATGCGCCATATTTCAGGCAAAGTAATTGACGTGCTTTATAACGCAAGTGTTTGTCGTGGACGTAATGGTGATGTTGTGGGTATTTTCGCTGCAGCGCGTGATGTAACAGAACGCAAAAAAGAAGAAGTATTACTCAAAGCGGGCGCGTTACAAAATGCGATTTTTAACAGCGCGAATTTTTCCAGCATTGCCACTGATGCAAAAGGCGTGATTCAGATTTTCAATGTTGGCGCAGAACGAATGCTCGGTTATACCGCCTTTGAAGTAATGAATAAAATTACTCCTGCCGATATTTCTGACCCACAAGAAGTGATTACTCGCGCTCAAGCGTTAAGCGATGAACTCAGCACACCCATCACACCAGGTTTTGAAGCCTTGGTGTTTAAAGCCTCGCGCGGTATCGAAGATATTTATGAACTGACTTATATTCGTAAAGATGGCAGTCGTTTTCCTGCTGTCGTATCGGTAACAGCCTTACGCGACGCACAAGGCGCGATTATTGGCTATTTGCTCATCGGCACAGATAACACGATTCATAAACAAATCGAAGTTGAACAAACACTGCTTGCACAACGTTTGCGTGATCAACAGTTTTATACTCGTTCACTGTTTGAATCGAATGTTGATGCACTAATAACCACTGATCCTACAGGCATTATTACTGACGTAAATAAACAAACCGAAGTGTTGACGGGTTGCACACGCGACGAGTTAATTGGTTCACCGTTTAAAAATCATTTTACTCATCCAGAACAAGCCGAAGCTGGCATTCGATTGGTGATAAATCATAAAAAAATTACCAACTATGTTTTAACTGTTCGTTCAATAGACAGTAAAGAAACGGTTGTTTCGTATAATGCCACAACTTTTTATGACAGAAACCGAAAATTACAAGGCGTATTCGGAGCAGCGCGTGATATTACCGAACTTAAACGTTTAGATCAGGTGTTGCGCGAAAAAAATATCGAGTTGGAAAATGCTACGTTGGTGGCTGAAAAAGCAAATCTTGCAAAATCCGATTTTCTTTCAAGTATGAGCCATGAATTACGCAGTCCGTTAAATGCCATTTTAGGTTTTGCAGAGTTAATGGAATCCGACCAGATTCCACCCACACCGAGTCAAAAAGCCAGTCTTATGCAAATTAGAAACGCAGGTTGGCATTTGCTCACACTTATCAACGAAATTCTTGATTTAGCCAAAGTCGAATCACGGCAAATGCCTTTATCAAAAGAAGCGGTTTCATTGTCAGAAGTGATTTTGGAGTGTAAAGAAATGGTTGATCCGCTCGCAAAACAGCAGAACATAAAATTGAATACTCCTTTGTTTGACGTGCCTTATTTTGTTATTGCTGACCGCGTTCGTTTGAAACAGGTTTTCATCAATTTGTTGTCCAATGCCATTAAATACAATCGCCCAAACGGTACGATTGTTATTGCGTGTACCAACATTTTAGAACGCACACGCATTAGTATTACCGACACAGGTTTTGGTTTATCGCCTGACAAAATCAATCAGCTTTTCCAAGCCTTTAATCGTTTAGGGCGTGAGAAAAATAGCGAAGAAGGCACAGGAATTGGGCTTGTCGTTTCAAAACGCATAGTTGAATTGATGGGCGGCACAATTGGTGTTGAAAGTACCGTTGGCGTTGGTAGCGTATTTTGGTTTGAACTTGCGTCAACGTCTGAACCTAAAGAACTTTCTGTTGAAAAAAATGAATTTCCTGCTGTTGCATTATCAACTATTTCAAGCAATTTTCCATTAAAAACAGTGCTTTATGTTGAAGACAATCCAGCCAATTTGAAATTAGTCGAGCAAATTATCGAGCGTTACCCG
>CAIQZX010000020.1 GCA_903876445.1 uncultured Pseudomonadota bacterium
CCTGCTCCTGAGTTAAATCAGGAATCCCCGTTCCCTTTAGGGCGGGGAGGATGTCAAAGCGCGTGGGGAAATTTGGCGCGAATTGATTTAGTGTTATTCGTGAATGGCTTACCGATTGCGACGCTCGAACTTAAATCCGAATTCAAACAAGCGGTACACAACGCGATTAAGCAATATAAAACCACCCGCTTACCGATTGACCCGACAACGAAAAAGCCTGAACCGTTGCTAACTTTCAAGCGTGGCGCGTTGGTGCATTTTGCGGTGAGCCAGTACGAAGTTTATATGACCACGCGCCTCGAAGGTGCGGACACTTATTTTTTGCCGTTCAACAAAAGCACAAAAGACGGTGGCGCGGGTAACGACACGCCCGAAAATGCCAACCAATACGCGACCGCTTATCTTTGGAATGAGGTGTTATTGCCTGAAAATTTGCTGAACATTTTGGCGCGTTTCGTTCATTTGCAAATTGAAGAAAAAGAAAATTGGGAAGGTCGGCGATATAAAAAAGAAGCCTTAATTTTTCCGCGTTATCATCAATGGGACGTGGTGAAAAAATTACTTCATGCCGCCAAAACCGAAGGCACAGGGCAAAAATACTTGATTCAACACAGCGCAGGTTCAGGCAAATCGAATTCGATTGCATGGACAGCGCATCAGCTTTCGTCGCTTTACAACGCCGATGGCAACAAGCAATTTCACTCGGTGATTATTGTCACTGACCGCACGGTGTTAGATGACCAATTACAAGACACAATTTATCAATTTGAACACGTCGATGGTGTTGTCGGACGCATCAACAACAAAGAAGGCGATGGCTCAAAATCTGAAAAATTAGCCGCCGCACTCGAAAATTCTCAGCCGATAATTATCGTGACGATTCAAACGTTCCCGTTTGTATTACGCGCCATCGAAAACAGCGTGAGTTTAAAAGAGCGTTGCTACGCGATTATTGCCGACGAGGCGCATTCATCACAAACAGGCTCGACGGCGCGACAATTAAAAGAAGTCTTAATGACCGATTCGCAAATCGACGATGAAGATTTAACCGCCGAAGATATTTTAGATGCCACGATTGCGTCGCGGCGCGTTTCACCGAATGTCAGTTATTTTGCTTTCACTGCCACACCCAAAGCGAAAACGCTCGAATTATTCGGCAGATTACCCAACCCCGCTGAACCCGCATCAAAAACGAATTTGCCTGCCGCGTTTCATGTCTACAGTATGCGCCAAGCCATCGAAGAAGGTTTTATTCTCGATGTGCTGAAAAATTACACCAACTACAAAGTCGCTTACAACTTAGCGTTAAAAGTTCAAGAAGCCGACCAAGAAGTAGAAAGCAAACGCGCAAAAGTAAAACTCAATCAGTGGGTACGCCTGCACGATTACAACATTTCGCAAAAAGTCCAAATCATCGTTGAACATTTCAAAGATAACGTGATGGGCTTACTCGGCGGACAAGCCAAAGCGATGGTTGTCACCAGTTCGCGCAAAGAAGCGATGCGCTATAAACATGGCTTTGACAAATACATCATCGAAAAAGGCTATCAAAACATTCATGCGATGGTGGCATTTTCAGGCGAAGTCGAATTCACCGACAAAGACCCCAATTCTGAAGGTTTGATTGGTGAAAAATTCACCGAAAGCAATATGAATCCGAATTTGAAAGGACGCGATATGCGTAAAGCCTTTGATTCGGACGATTATCAAGTGATGATTGTGGCGAATAAATTTCAAACGGGATTTGACCAGCCAAAATTGTGCGCGATGTACGTTGATAAAAAACTCGGTGGCGTGGAATGCGTACAAACCTTGTCGCGCTTGAATCGCACCTACTTTGGCAAAGCCGAAACGGGAACGTTTGTGTTGGATTTTTTCAACGACCCCGACGATATTCTCAAAGCCTTCCAACCGTATTATCAAACAGCCGAACTTGCCGACGTATCTGACCCGAATTTGATTTTTGATTTGGCTGAAAAATTACGCGCCGCTGTGATTTTTACATGGCATGAAGTCGAACAATTTTGCGCGGCATTTTTTGTTAAAAGCAAAAGTAATGCGGCAATCGCCAACATTTGCAAACCAGCGGTGGAGCGTTGGCAAAAACGTTATCAATCGGCTGTTGAAGCGTTTAAACAAGCAAAAACTATGTTTGAGCGTACCAAAAAAACCGCTGATGCCGTATTGATTACCAACGCTGAAAACAGCTTCAAAGAATGTAAAAAAGAAAAAGACAAACTCGAAATTTTCAAAAAGGATTTAGGCACGTTTGTTCGCTTTTATGAATTCATGTCGCAAATCGTCGATTACGACGACAAGGATTTAGAAAAGCTCAGTTTGTTTGCCCGTCATTTACACCCAATGTTGCGCGAAACCTTTATGGAAGACGATGACATTGATTTAAGCGATGTTGCGCTCAGTCATTACCGTGTGTCGATTATTCGTCAGCAGGACTTGAAAATACAAATAGACGCACCACAGCCTCTTGAACCCGCAAATGATTTAGGAACGGCAACGGCGAAAAATATCGAAGAAGCGTTTTTATCACAGATTATTGCTCGATTGAATGAGTTGTTTATCACCGACCATTTAACCGATAAAGACATGGTGAATTACGCTTACACCATTCGGGACAAAATCAGCGAAAACATACTGGTAATGAAGCAAATCGCAGAAAATACACCTCAGCAAGCGATGCTCGGTGATTTCCCGAAAGCCATTGATGACGCGATTATGGAAAGTGGCGAAGCACATCAAAATCAAATGATGCAGCTGTTATCTGATCCAGCAAAATCGGCTGGTTTTGCGAAGGTGGTGTTTGATTTGTTGATGCGTTCGGCTTTAAAACTCAGCGATGATTAGTGAAATTAAATTGCATTACATTGAAAATGAAGCACGAAATTATTCATGATTTTTTGGTATCAAAATTAAACATGGATTCAACAAACTCAGACCAAGCTTCAAGAAAGTGAAACGCACAAACAGCAAGTTGGATAATCCTTGGGGCAAGCGATATTTATTGAACGTAATTAAACAGGATACACGCCTACGCATTACGCTTACTGATAATGAAATGCGACTATACGTTCCGTGCTGATACGACGCAAGAATTCTGACAAGCAATTATTGATGAATGGTTACGATACGAACTGAAAAAAGTATGTTTTTCTTTTACATTTTTCATAGCAATTCATATAAAAATATAGTCGTGTTTCAGAGTTTGAAACACCGTTAACATTACATCTATTGCCAAAAATCGA
>CAIQZX010000021.1 GCA_903876445.1 uncultured Pseudomonadota bacterium
GAGCCTAAAAGAGCTATGTCACCATGGTACTAACACTAGCTACTGGTCACATTTTGAGTGGATTTTAACACAGGATAGATTTTGCAGACTATGAAAAATTTGGAATTGAGCCGCTTACATCCCCTCCCTGAACGGAGGGGGTTTTTCGCTCGCTTTGATAAACTTGCAACAGATTTAATCTACCACGTTAATACCTCAAACTTATATTGAATAAAAGTCGATTATTAAAGGCTTTAGTTGTGACTTGTGAATCGTTTAATGCCGTCGCAAATGTCAAACTCGTATTGATGTATTCTTGCCATGACCATTTTGCACCTATGCCAGTCGCACTTAAATTCCATTCTTTACGTTCACTAGCTAAAGGTTTTTCTTTTGAGCCGTGACCGTAATCATAAAAAACAAACGCATTGATTTTTTCCCATGCCGGTGAGGTAAGTTCGATTTTTATGATTTGTCCATTATCCGCACTCGTTTCGCGTTGTTCATAACCACGCACATCGTAACTGCCTCCAATTCCTAATTGTTCACCTGCGATTAACGGTTTTTCACTGTATTGCCCACTAAGAGAAGCGGAAATTGACCATTCATCAAAGTTTGTCCCGAGATTTGTACCATAACGAAATAATTGCCACGATGAATTTGAACCAGAGCGCGAATTGTTATATCGAACATCATTGTTGTCCAATCCCAAACCCGTATTTATCGCCCATTGCAAGAAATAGCTACTCCGCACATTTTCAATCGGGTAGTCCGCTTTATATGAAACACTGAATGGAAAACTACGAACATTCGTATCGAATTTATCTTTCTCAATTTGAATACTGCTTAAAAAATGGCGACTATCTAAACCAATATCTAAACTGTGTTCATATTTTTCCCATTTTGGTAAAAATTGTTGATAATGAATGCCCATCATTTCACCCGCGCCAGTAATAGTAACGTCTGAAGCGACGACACCATTATTAGAACTTGATGAAGCGTAATACATATTTACCCAGCCACCTAACGCATAAATTGGCAACGCATAACTGCCACCATATTGTTTAATTGTATCGGCATAATCCGGTGGTAACGTGTAAGACGCATTTACAATATGGTCTAATCCCCACAAATTCGCATATTGCGCTCCACCTGTTAATCGATATTCACCTGAACTATCAGAACCCATATTATTAAAACCTATTGAAAACTGATACGGTCGCGGTGATTCCGTCACTTTGATGTTTGCATCAATTTTATCTTCGGTTTCACTTTGTTTGAATGTCACTCCAATTTGTTTTATTGGATTCTTATTTGCCACTTTACTTTCTCTACCCAGTTTTTTCGTGTTGGGTGAAATGCCTTCTTTTAATTCCGGTAAACTGGCGGTGATATTTTCTTCTGAAAAAGAATGATTACCTTCGAGATGAATCGAGCCAATCGGAAAAGCAATAATTTTAAATTTCACCTCACCAGAATTGAGCGTTTGCGGTGGTAAAATTACACGGTAAAAAGCAAAGCCTTCTTCCCGAATCATCATTTCTAATCCTTTGCCCACTTTTTGTAACTCATTCAAATCATAAGATTTTCCTTCAAAAGATGTTAAATAATCAGTAATTTCTGATTCGGATAAAATAGATTTTAATGATTCACCTTCGATTAAAAATTTATTTACGATGAAATTAAATTTTTGGGGGGCTGATTCTTCGTCGGCAAACACAATGTTCGTCGGTAAAAAACTCAAACTAAGTGCAAGACATAACAGTTTTAACATAAAATTTTTACTTCATCGGACTGCACAACCACCACCACTTTCTATGCCGTTTGCTGGTGGAAATAACATTATATTTGATAAAGAAAAACGATTAAATGTTGCCTCAGTCCGATCTTGCGCGATAATGGATGGCGGTGCTTCCAATTTTTTTAGGCGTTCGCCATTTTCGCTCAAACTTCCACTTTCACCTGCTATTAAGGTAACGCGATTAGATTTCGATGAATCATTATTCGATTGATCTGTATTTTTTTCGATAGTGATATTCCCGCTATTTGAAATAGCGACAGTCGATGAATTTTTCGAAACTTGATCAAAATTCGGCGCATTTTCTGGCGCAGGCATACTTCGAATCGCATCTTGAACAGCCATCGGCGGAACAGAAATTTGAATCGGTGGTAAAACAGAACTTGTAGTTGAACTAAATTGCCCTGCACTGAAATCCGCACTGCCCGCTTCATTTGAAACCGTAATAACACCTTCGTGAACAGCGTTAATTACGCCGATAGAACCGTCTTCATTGATAATTTCCATTGTTGTATTATCTGTTCCACGAATCCCAATTGTTGCAACGGGCGTATCCAATGAATAAGCAGAATGATCTTTTTTTCCAATACTTCCCGTTATGGCTCGCATTCCACCAGCGGCTAATTTAAATAAAATTTGGTCTTTTTTACCGGGTTGTTGAAAATCATATTTCACAATATCAAATTCACTGTTTGGATGCAGCGTCACTTTTTCACCATCTCGAAATACCATGACTAAATAACTATTCGCTTGCGTAGTTAAAAAATCTTGTGAATATAAATCCGATCCCATCGTTAATTTGCGTTCAGGCGCATTTTTCTCGGCACGATTTTGAGCGAAAACTTCGCCTTTAATATCGGTCACTTTTGCAACACTGGCTTCTTTTTCCGACTCTTTTTTCTCATCACAATCTTCTTTGCAAACGCGCACGATAAAATTAGAGCCTTTTTCGCCTTTCACCGTTGCATTTGGAGTTTTTATTTGGAAATTATCTGCACTGACTTTTGAAAATTCACCGGTTTCCGCCCGCACACCGCCTTCATAAACTACAAGTTTTGCATTTTTGTTGAGGCTATCAAATTGTTCAATTTTAAAATTGCTATTAGGGCGAATCGTAACTTTTGAACCATCAATAAATTCCACAATCACAAAACTCGCATCGGAGGTTTGAATGTTGTCGCCTTGATAAATTTCCGCCTCTTTCCCTAATAAACGCGGAGGCGTGTTAGCTTGTTGAGCGGCGTTACTTCCTTTAGCAAAACTGACTTTTCCAACTACCATTGTTTGATCAGCTTGAACAAAAAAAGTAACGGAAGAGGCTAAAAGTAAGCCTAAATTAAATGCACGCGGTTTCATTGGCATTGCCTTAAAGATGTCGTTTTCTCGGTATCTGGTTTATTAGTTGTCACAACAATAATGGTGTGACGTTTTTTATCGTCTTTTTCATCGTTTTTCGATGTATTGTGTAACGGGGATAGAACAAGTATGGACTTAGATTGCGCCATGACATTGTTGTCTACTTCTTCTACCATTTTTTTAACTTCATCCGGTTTTCTTCCCGAAAAGAATTCAGCCACTTTATCGGCGAATGGTTTAATTTCTACATTAGAAATTGTCGGTTCGGTCACAACCAAATTTGCATCTGGCATGGCGGGATTTTTCAAAGGCTCAGGGTCAATCGTTAAGTGATTTGATTCATAATCAATGGCATAGCCAAAACCGTTTTTATAATCATTAACGGTTAAGTCATAAACGCCAGCATTTTGAGCATTTTGTGCTGAACCGCCGTAATGACCATTTTCTAAAATAGAAGCCGTGTCACCATTTACATAACCACTGCTGACAATGCCGTTTCCACCAAAATAAGGTGCGTCATCATAAATTTTTGAAGCCGAATTGGCTTTGATAGTAATTAGCGGTTGTTCACGATAAATAGCATAAATGCCGTGAGTTAAAGGCGAGGTGTAACCGAAATGCGTTTCGTCGCTGTTATAGCGAAAATGTTCACTGCCTTTGCCAACCAAAGACGTTACTCCTGTACTATTTTCTATCGAACCTGTTAACAACTGCCCTATTCCGCCTTCTCCGACCGATACAATTGCATTATTCTCAATTAAAATGTCCCCAAATTTTTCAGTGGTCGCCAATTCGTTTGCATTGAGTTTTAACGCTAACGGTGATGTATTTGTCGTCACAACAGATTTCATGACGGTTAAATCACCTGTTTCAGTCGCAATGTCAATCGTTCCGGTTGTAAAAACATCGCTTAAAATCAAACTACTATTATTTTTATAATTTAGATTTCCTGTGAAATTAGCGGCTAACGTTGAAAACTGATTATTCACATTGCTTAAATCAAAATTGCTCAGAGTAGAACTCAATAAATTCAAGTTTTGACCGCTTAATATCAAATCATTACCCTCAACATTTTTCCCTTCATTTTGTAATGTCAGCGTATTAGTTGCGTTAATGATTGACGGCGAAATTGTGTTAATTCCTAATGTCGCTTTTAATGATAAATCTGCGGCACTATTTAAATTTGCACCGTTAAATAAAATTGCGTTTGCAGAAAGGGAAATATCACTCATCGTTTTAATGTCGCCGTTTAACGTGACGTTTCCAATTTCATTTTGAATGGTTGTTTTTGCGGCTGTTATTTTTGTTAAGCTAATTTCGCCCGTTTTACTTGCCGAATTTCGCGATGATTCCATAACAACAGAAACGTCATTGGCATCAATAAATGCCTTTGAATTCATGGTAATTTTGGCATCATTCAAAGTAGATTTTATTGAATTTGTTTGGGCGTGATTAGCGATTAACGCTAAATTTCCGCCATCTGTTGAAATTTTAGCGTTTAAATTTACTGAGTGTCCTGCTTCTAATGTGAAATTTCCGCCCGTTCCCGTTGGGTTGTTAACAAAAATATCGTCACTAATTGTAATATCGTTGTTCGCTTGCAGCACCATTTCAGTGCCTGTTTTCAGAACATTGTTAATACTTTCTGGCGTGACGGTCGATAACAGCCGCTTTTGTTTCGCATCTGTTTGAATGCTAATGTCTTTCGGATCTAAAAGTAATCGTCCATTTTTACCATTTAGCGAGGATAAATTAACCTTCCCATCAAAAATCAATTCTTCTTTACCGGAAATTTCAGTAAAACCCCCTTTCGATTGAATATCCCCTCGAAATTCTGTTTTACCATCAGCGATAATTGTAATATCACTGCCTTTTTCTTCGGCATGGTTAGCTGAAATTTTGCTGTTTTTTTCTATCGTAATAGAATTGCTAGCAATCAGTTGCACATTACCTTGTTTATCGATAGCAATACTATCTGCGTTAATGTCACCGCTGTGTTTAATCAACCCTGCAAACACATTCACCGCGCCACCTTCGGTCAATAATTTTCCGATATTTAACACACTATTTTGCGGTGCTTGAACTTGAAACAAAATTTCAGGATTATCTAAATTCGCAATCGTCAAAGATTCTCCAGCAGCTAAAGTAATCGTTCCGCCGTCTGTTTTCAAAATACCGTCATTTCTGATGTTAGGGGCAATTAAAAGGATATTTCCGTCTTTATTTGTGTGAATAATGCCTTCGTTTCTAATATCGCCCGCATTCAAATCAGTGGAAAAATAAAAATTTCCTTTTTGAAAATCTTGATTACTTAAATTCAAACTTGATGCAATCAAACTTTGTGTATCAATTTGTGAATTTGCACCAAATAAAATACCGTTTGGATTGATTAAAAATACTTTACCATTCGAAAAAAGCTGCCCTAAAATCTGGCTCGGATTTCCACCAATAATGCGATTCAACACCGCACTTTGACTGGTTTCTTGAATAAAACGCACCGCTTCATTTTCATTGATATTAAACTTTTGCCATTCAATAATCGCGTTCGGACTATTTTTAATCGTCGTTATTCCCGTTACTGAATTATCAATGCTCACTTGTCCGTGAATAATTTGTGTGCTTGTTGAATTTGCCATTGAAATTGGTGAATTCAAAATTGTCACCATTGTCAAACAAAATGAGCAATGACGAAATACATCATTTCTATCAAAATAGTTTTTTTTCTTAATCACAATAATCACTTCGATATATTTACGCTGAAAAACAAAGTTAATGGTTTAACGGCAGTTTAACTCGAAATCATTAAATTAAATTCGATAAAGAAAAACTAATACGGTTTAAAACATTGTGTATTCGCTTTGCCCTTTTTGCTGTTTACGGATTATTCATTCGAGCTTCCCTCCTGATTTAACAATCTCATTACAAAAGCTAATTTCACATTATTTTCCGAGTTATGAAATTCTTCACTTAATTGATTAAAAAAGAAATCTGCTTTTTTTTGTATGGCAACATCAATGCAAGCTGTTGGAATCATAAGATTTCTTTCACCTTCTTTGGCATTTATGAGACGGATAACTGTTACATTATTATCAGATTTTTGATGCACGTTTAGTTCAAGCAAATCTGTTAATCTTTCGCCAAATTCGGCTAGGCGGTTATAGGCTTCAATTTCGTTGTTTTTGCGCCATCTTGATGGTGGGACTTTTCCTAAAAATGCCCCAATAGATTCTAACCATGCGACTTCTTTTTCATCGCTTTCTTTGTTTTTTTGTAAGCGTCGGATAAATGCTTGTAGTCCTTGAGAATCGGGCGTAAATTTTTCTAAACCTGCATATTTTTCGCAGCTTTCGCGCAACACACATAGCGTTAATGTTTTTTCAAAACCTAACGTTTCACAAAGTGATTGCTGGAAGTTTTGAAGTAATTGTGAATAAGCATTCTGCAAAGTTTGAAGATGTTGGACGAGCTGATTCAGAAACATTTCTGTATTGCCATTTAATTCTGTGAATCCACAGGCTTGAGGTAACGTTTCAAACAGTAATTTCACGGGACTTTGGGTTTGTGAAAAGGCATCTCGGACAGCAATCACATCAGAAGTCAAGTTTTGTGTTTGCAAAGTGTATTCAGGCAGTTTTTGGATAAATTTTGCTAGCGGTTTGATTATACTTAGCAAACTATCATCAGAAATGTTGCCAACTACTTTTTCCAAATACAAATTAAATAACTCGCCTTTAATCCCGTGCATCTCAACTTTTTCAATGCTAAATAATTCAGGTCTTTTTAGTAAAACCTCGAAATTTTCTTGTGTGACTTGTGGACAAAAAATACCATCTTCATATAGCGCACAAGTACGTTGATTCGTTAAATAGTAAGCGGTGAATAATAGCGGCAATACGCCATATTGAATGCCAAAAGGCGGTTCATTCAAATGTGCATAGAGTTCGGGTAAATGGCATTGATGATTATTTTTTTCAATAAAGTCATCAATTCCGCGCCACACATTTGCTAATTTGTAGTCATTTTTCGCCGGTGATAAAAATCGCCACACACCATTTTGTTCAATATGAACGCCCGTTTGTTTGAGTAAAGCACGATAAATCGATTTTTCAGGCGGAAATTTATCGTTTTCAAATCCCAAATCTTCTTGATGATTTTGCAAAAGCATTGCTGAAATCAATTTATTTCGTGCGGAATTTCCTTGGCTAGATGGCTTGGAGCGATTAACTAACTCATTTTTGATAATGGGTGCATCGAAATAAATCGTTTCTAATACCGTCGATAAGTGATGTTGCAAAGCGCGATTATTGTGAAGTTCAATTTTTTCTGCTTGCCAGAACCATTGATGCCGTTGTGGAGCAGTTAAAAACTCAATGAACAAATTTTCTTCATTACGTTTTGCTTCTGCGTAGGCTTCTCGCCATTCATATTGTGCGACACGGTCTGATTTTAATAGCGGATTTTCAATCTGAATACGCTCTAAAGCGCAACACACATCAATTGTGGTGCGGTAAGTTGTTGCTTTTTCACATAAAACGTAAATTACTAATGGATTTTCTTTTTTTATCAATTCAAAAAATGCCGCTGTATCGTCGGTATTTTCAGATAAGAAAAAATGAATTTGAGGTGTTTTTGCAATGTCATATTTTGAATGAATATCAACATAAATCGGTTGAAAATAACGTAGCGTTCCGTTTTGAATCGAGTATTTTCTAGCAACGATAGGCAAAAGCGTTTTGCGAACGGTGAGTTTCTCCGCTAAATTGTAATGTCCTTCGTGTTGAATCGCTTCACAAATAACACTGTCTAAATCAAAATCACTGCCTTCCCAAACACGATATTCAGAATTGAAAGCCCGGTAAGTAATAATGGATTTTAGAATTAAAGCATCTAACGTGTTAGCTTTGTTTTCGGAAATTAAATTAAGCAAACTTTCACTGGCTTTTAAACCATTGTGATGCCCAATGATATTCAACAATCCGATAGTTTTTGCTAGCACAACTTCATTTGGTGAAGCATTGTGACCTAAACGTTCTATCGCGGTAACAACTTCCGCCCAACGCCGATGTGTTAAATAATCAGTGGTTGCGGTTGGCTGATTTTGAATAAAGTAATCAAAAATTTCATGTGGCAAAATCCACGCATCGATATTTTGTAACCGCGACAAACTGTCTTTGAAACCGTATGTTTCTTGACTACCCAAATAACTGAAAAGGGTTCGTTCATTTTGTGCTACTTTTTGACACAACACGGGCAAAATTAACAATGATAAGGGATGCAATGGATAGCATTGTGCGAATAAATCGCTAGCAGTTTGTATATCTAAATGATATGGCAATGCGCTTTGCGAGGCCAAAACATTTGCTATCAAATCCGTTTGCGTTGCAACCATCCTTTTTTCGTTGTCGGTTAATTCGTTTTTTAATGCCGCCGCAATAACTCGCATTGTTTGTTCGGCAGATTCTAAAAATGGCACATTTTCAAAACGCCCCGATACTTTTAACCATTCATTTTTAGCATTTTCGCCTAAGCCCTTGGCGTATTGCTCAATGTTTTGGTGCATCAAAACAACAAGTAACAAATTGGCTTTATGCCCTTTCTTAGCAAATTCCGCCAGAGCTTGTAACAGATAAATATCGTTAGCCTCTTGTCGATGAGCATCGTATTCGAGAAATTTCCCTAATTCATCAATCACAATCAAAACGCCTGCCCCGGATTTTTCAGCTACAGCGTTTTGTAATTGTGCAAGCAATTTCATAATTTCGCTGGTAGTAAGATTTTTCTCAGTTGCAGTTTTAAATTGGCTAACAATGGGCGAGGCTTCGTTGAAATAAATGTGTGTCGCAGAATATAAAGCATCAACTAATCGTTTACTCAACGATTCAGGGCTGCCCGTTAATAAAACCGAACAGTAACCGGTTTTGGAATGCGTAAATTTCACCGCAAGGGGTTTATTTGTTTTAGTCAAAATTGAAACAGCTTTTTTTTGACCACTTAAAAGTTGTGCTAAAAATAACGCAAAGGCGGATTTTCCCGAACCATAAGGACCAATCAATGACCATGCTCGTGGCATATCAAAATCGTCAAATGTTGCACCGATTTTTTCTAATGTTTGCAAAGCCCGTGATGTTGGAATGTATGAAATTGAAAGTGATTGTGCATCTTTTTCCAAATGAATCGAACGGGTGTAATGCGTATCGACACTGATTTTTTGTTCCATCATGGGCAAACTGTTCCTTGGTAATGCTGTTGTAAAAAACGTAGTGAATCCACTTTTTGATTGCGAAAAAGCTGATGTAATCCTGCTGTTTCGTTGATTTGAAAAATGTCTGGATATTGCGTTACTAATTTTTCAATGAATATCACAAGTACATTTTCAGTTAAGCGGAAAACACTGCCTAATGCGATTCCCTGTTTTTCACCGTACATGAGCATTTTGGTCGAAATTGAAATAGTATCCAGCTGATTAAATAATTCATTGACAGCAAAACCAAAAATACCAACAGGTAATGTTTCGCGTGACTCTGGAAGCGAACGGAAGTTTTTACCATCGATGCCGCTAATTAAATTTAACGTTGATAAGGGTGAATCTAAAACGTCTTCAACTTCTTGTGAGCGCAGCCGTGCAGGAGAATACATTCTCAAAATGAGCGGTATTTCTTGTTTAACTGTTTTTTCCGCGTGTTTGCCAGAAAAGTAATTTTTTACAAAATCATCGAGGGAATTGGCGGTTTCATCACTGTTAAATTCCGGTTTGTGATAACAATTGAAAAACCAATATATCGCTGTACAAAGTTCGGCGTTTGTAGCGAGTTGCCAATGAATTAACCACAATGTAGCATCGTCTTCTAAGTAAGGATCAAAGCCATTCGGAGTAAAAAGTGCATTGCCTAACTCGGTTGTTTGTAAAGCGTTATTTTCACCGTCCAGCAATTGTGTGGCGCGTAGCCAATAGCGGATTGCATTCACCATATTTTTTCCTACGCCTAACGTTACGGTTGCTTCGTCAGATTTGAAAATATCGGGGTTTTCGATAAAGGCTTGAAAACCTTTCGTGAGCCAGAAATAACGCAGTGCAAAAGTTTCGTGCCGTCCAAATGAGGCCTTGTTTGGGTTTAATAATTTCATTTTTTTAAGGTTGTTGTCCGATATGCTTTGAGCAATTTTAAAGCATTTGGAGTTATATCATCACACAAAAAATTCAACTTGATTACGTCACTACTATTCAGACTGCACCTGAAGTTATCGCAATAGTGGTGGAATCGTAAAACAAAATCGCATCAAAATTTCGTGGCGCATTATTTTCATAGACATTCCCAATCAAATTGGGTGATGTTGCGCTGTACTTTATCGAATTCAACACCGACTAAAAACACATTTTTGTTTTGATTTTGATATTTTTTCGCGTAATTTCTTTCTTTAATTTGTGCCAATGCTTGCCCCGTTTTGTTATCGCTAATCACTTTGAATTCGATAATGTAAAGGTTCGCGCCTAGCATGACTGTTAAATCGATGCGTCCTTGATTTGTCACATCTTCAGCAATCACTTTCAAACCCAGCGCGTAAAAACAACTGTAAATAATTGACGCATAATAACCTTCATAATTCGCCATGCTGTTTTTGCGATACCAGTCATTTGGAATAGCGGCAAACAACATTTCCAAGCCTTTTTTTAACGCTTCGCAATCACCAATTTCTAAGGCTTTGTATAAGTACCGATGATTTTGTGCGGCATGACTTGGACTTGATTGAGTTAAATCTTGCAAAAAGTGGCGATTTAAACTCGTTTTCACTTCACGGTTTGGATAAGTTAAATGATAAAAATAATCGTCACCAAATTCTTCAATATACTCAATTGTCAAATAGCCTGTTTGAAACAACAACGCTTCTAAACTGAAGTCATTTATATCAAAACTGCTTAAATCAGCTTCTCCGATGATGATGTTTTCAGCATCAGGTAAATAAAATTCGCGTTCTCGAATAACCTTTAGCAAAAATGACGTATTGCCTGTTTCAAACCAATAATTTTTAAATACACGACTGTCTAAATACAAAAGCACATTGAACGGGTTATAAATTTTCTCCCCGCAAAAATTGTAGCCGTTATACCATTCCGCCAATTTTTCAAAATCCACACCTTCAACTTTATCAACAAAAACCGTTTGAATTTCAGGCAAGGAATAACCGCACAAAGTTGCATAACGTTGATCAAGGCTGATGTCTTTTAAGTTATTCAGCCCACTGAATAAACTGACTTTGCTAAATTTACTCACGCCTGTGAGCAAGGCAAATTTGATATAGGCATCACTATCTTTAATGACAGAATAGATATTTTTTAAACCTTCTCGAATTTCTAACGCGATGTCGGTTTTTTCAATGTTGTCGAGAATTGGCTTGTCATATTCATCAATTAAAACGACGACAGGTTGTTGCGTTTTTGCTTGTAACTTTTGAATCAATTCGGCAAAGCGGTTTGCTATATCTTCATGTGTTAAAACGACTTCGTAACGCGCAGCTACCTCATCAAACATAGTGTGAGCAAGTCGGTTTAATTGTGCAACCGAAGAAATTACCCCACGTCCAAAACTAATGTTAATGACAGGATAAACGATTGACCAATTCCAATGTTTTTCTAAATACAAGCTATCAAATAATTTTTGTTCGCCTGCGAAAGCCGATTTTAATGTGCTAACCAGCAGAGATTTTCCAAAACGGCGCGGACGTGACAAAAAATAATACTTTCCCGTTTCGACTAACTGAGCAATTAACGGCGTTTTATCGACGTAGTAATAATTGCCTGTGATTAAGTCGGCGAAAGTTTGAATGCCAATGGGGAGTTTTTTCATTTTCTTTCAACTTTTGCTTTTTGAAAGAGATTCTAATTCGGTAAGAATAGCCCAAAGAGGTAGGTCATCTGGATCACTTAAAATTTGAATCAGCTCTGGAATTCCTGCGTTTGCAAGCTCGAGGCAATAATTGAATACGAATCGGTGATCAGATAGCATTTCAAAGTTTTCTGTTAAGCCTAATATGGTCAATTGCATAAAACTCACCCGTTTTGGATCACGATCGAAAATTGAACCTGTAATGACTGTGTAAGTTTTTGAATCTTTTACTGGAGTTAATCCTTTGTTCACGGCAATTAAAAACGCCATAAACCAAAAATCAATTTGTCTATCGAAAGGAGCTTCGATGGCTTTCGCATCTGTGTTGCCTGTTCGACAGTATTTTTTAACAGATTCTTGGTATTTAGTTGGGATATTGATTTCAAATGATGCGAATGGATTGTTGTTCATAATAATTTCTCGATGGTTTTTTAGATGCTTCTTCTAGCGCAAATGTCACAAGATTGACGATGATTGCAAGCACAACGAATAATTCTTGCGTCGTTAACGGTCGTTTGATTCATCAGCATTCGAGGATAATGGGCGGGATTTGTAAGCGTATAAACCATGCCTGCTTTGGCATCAAGAATTTTTTCTACACCTTGAATTTCATCGTGGGTCAAAAACAAAATCACTTGCGAACCTTCTTCAAGCGTTTTGTTTAAAACGGATTGTTTGACGTAACCCGACATCATACCGAGTGGCGTGTCGATAATGTTGGGAGCTTTAACTTCACTGACTTTGGTCAACGCCAAAATAAACGCCAACGTAATAGCACGGCGCGACGCACCATTTAACGCTTGGTCGGGATCGATTTGTTTGCCATTCAAACCATAAACCAAAATGTCGAAATTTTCCGTGAGTTCAGCTTTTGTGATGGTGCTTAATTCGTTGTTATCTGGATCAGAACCAATCATGTCCAAAAAGATTCGATTCATTTCAGCACTGACGTTTTGCACCTCATCTTTTCTAAGACGGTCAAACACATTTTCAAAAACCGTTTTCGTTAAACGTGAAAGTTGTAATTTGTCCGTTGAATTATCTTTTTTATCAAGTTTACTTTCAACAACACTAAGTTCACGTTTTGCATCAGAACGTCTGTCTTCAGCATCTTTAATTTGAGCAGAAAGTTGACCAGCTCGAACACGCGCACTGTTTGTTTTAGCTCTTAGTGATGACTCACTTGCACGCAATTCAACGATTTGATCATCATTGATTTGATCAATTTCCTTATTTTTTGCTTCCAATTCTTTTCCATAACGATTTATTTCAGCCGAAAGATTTTGGTAATCGTTATAACGAGAGTTGTGTTTTTCCATCCATTTTTCGCGTGCTGATTTATCAAAATTTTCACTTCGCACACTGTAAAAAAGACTACTTGCCGCTTCTTGAAGTTCATCTGCACTGCGACTTTTTTCGATCTGTTGTCTAATTGAATCTAATCGTTTAGCACCTTCTGGTGAATTTTTATCTAATGTTGTGCCACAAAAACACGTTGTTCTGTCTAACAGCTCTTCCAAAATTGGAACATTGACTTTTGGTAGTTGCTTGCTATCGTGAAGTTGATTGAGAATTTCAATTCCTTTAGTTGCAGGCTTTGAAATCATCGATATTGCAACATCCGTATCACGCATTAGCGACGCGATATTAAGCAAGGCTTTATCAGCCGCTTCTTTGTTGCGTTTAATGTGAGCCTCGCAATTTTTAATGTCATTTGCTAGTTTCGCTCTATCGCCTAACTTTAAAATGGCTTCGATCTTTTCTTTAACGCTGACTAATTTACTGTCGCCTTCTTTAATTTCAGCCGCTTTAATTTCAAGTTCTTCTGTCCATTCAGCAATATCTTCTTCGCGGCTGGTAATTTTGTCATTGAGTTCTTCAGATTCTTTGTTGTAGTTTCTATTATCAATTTTCGCACTGAATTTTCTTGCGGCTAAATCAAGATGCTTAATTGTAGTTTCTAAAACTTTCAAACCAAGCAATGCTTCAATAGCATCTTGAACACGCTTTCTTTTCACCGTTGAAGTCGCAGCAGCCTCAATAAAGGACATTGCACTATCACCGTCGGTGAAATAAACATCTTTTAAGGCTTCAGGAATGCTACTTTCAATGATTCCTTTAACGTTTGAATCCAAAATTCGATTAACGCCTTTTGGTGTTATTTCATGCAAGACAACTACTTCAGATTCGCGTATGACATTTTCTTCTGCTGATGATCGTTCAACACAACTACGCATCAATCGATATTGGACTATTTTAATTTCTTGTTTGCCTTTTCCAATTGGAACGACTTGATCAGTTTCAAATTCGATTTCAACTGAAATTTCGACTTTTTTCAATCCTTGTGACAATGCGTCAGAGGGACAAATTGGGTATTTTTTACCTTGGCTTGGCAAGGCTTTTGAACCTTGACATCCTCCCCGCCCTAAAGGGAACGGGGATTCCTGATTTAACTCAGGAGCAGGTGTGTATCACTACTACCTGCTGGTTTCTGCTGCTGACGGCATTACAGCACCGTTCACTTCACAGACTAGCCCCCGAA
>CAIQZX010000022.1 GCA_903876445.1 uncultured Pseudomonadota bacterium
AAAGTGAAAATTAGACGACATTTGAAAATCAAAGCTGCTGCAACACCTTATGATTCTGCTTACGCATCATACTTCACACAACGCGAAGCCCGATGTAACTTTGTTTAATGCTGGGTCATGAAAATGGCTTTAAAAAGGCTTGAGCCGTGTGCGGGGAAACTTGCACGCACGGTTCTTAGGAGAGCTGTGACTGGTAACAGTCATGGCTTATCCGATAACCTATCCAACCATGCGAACCGACTCTTTATATAATATTTTGGCTGTAAGTCAGGCATAAATTATGCTGTGTATGGGATGTTAAATAATAAAAATCAGAATGAGTTTTTATTCAAGCGGGAAAATTAAATAATCCGTCCATTTTCTTTCACCAGTGGCTTCTTCGGGCGTTGGTAATAATTTTTCATTCCAACCGCCGCCCAAGGCTTTTATCAATAAAACAGAAGCCATAAGTTGTTCACCTTGCAATAACACAGTTGTTTGACGATTTGATAACGTTGCTGTTTGTGCGGTCATGACATTCAAATAACTGATTGTTCCCGCTTGATATTGATTCGTTGTAAGCGTTAATGCTTGATTAGCCGCGTCAACCGCTTTGGTTTGTGTTTCGATTTCTTCTTTTAAAATCCGTAACGCAGCTAAATTGTCTTCCACTTCTTGAAAACCAGTTAAAACGGTTTGTCGATACGCGGCAACACTGGCATCAAAACCATCAATGGCTTGTTTGTATTGAGCATTTTTAGTTCCACCATCAAACACTGTCATTGCCGCACCAGCAGGACCTAATGCCCAATAACGTCGCGCCATTGTGAATAAAGTGCTTATATCGGTAGTTTGAAATCCATTACTTGCCGCTAAATTTAACGTCGGATAATAAGCCGCTTTCGCCACACCGATTTGAGCATTTGCCGCCGCAATTTTACGTTCAGCAGCCGCAATATCGGGGCGACGTTCTAATAATTCCGAAGGTAATACAACAGGAATTACAGGCGGTTTTACATCTGACGATGACGGATTTAAGGATAATTCAGCAGGTGTTTTGCCAATTAAAACCGCAATCGCGTGTTCTAATTTTGCGCGTGCAATGCCTAAATTTATCGATTGAGCGCGAATAGATTCAAGTTGTGTTTGTGCTTGCATCACATCGCTTTTTGCAACGATGCCAACCGCATAACGATTTTTGATAATGTCTAAAGTTTTACTGTAAGCAAGCGCAGTTTCATCGAGTAACGATTTTTGAGAATCTAATACTTTGATTTGGAAATAATTTTGTGCGAGTGTGGCTTGAGTTGAAAGTTGCAGAGCTTGCAACGTCGCGGCACTGGCTTGAGCATTACCTGTATTGGTTTCAACTTGTCGCGCCACGCTTCCCCACAAATCAGGTTCCCATGCAATGCTAGCGGCTGTACCAAATAAATTCCGAATTCCAGACACCGCCACATTTTGACCTGTTGCCGCTTGAAAACGACTGGTTGTTCCCGTCATATTAAAAATCGGTAAAAAAGATGATTGCGCGGCTTGCACTAAATGTTGTGCTTGGTGATATTGCGCTTGCGCTTGAATAATTGATTGATTCGCGCTCGCCACTTGTTCTTCTAATTCATTAAGACGTGCATCATTGAAAATTTCCCACCATTTACTCGGCAACGTTGTGTCACGCGGTTGAGCTTGTTTCCAACCTTTGGCTTCTTTGAATTCATTGGAAATGACGGCTTCGGGTTTAACGTAATCAGGTCCAACCACACAGCCCGTTAATTGCGTGATAAACAACGTATAAACAAATCCTTTTTTAGTATGAAAATTCATAAAACCTTAAATAGTACGGTTAAAAAACAGGCGAAAACGGTCAAGATACAGATAAACCACAGGCGTTGTGTAGAGCGTGAGCATTTGACTAAAAATTAAACCGCCTACAATCGAAATGCCTAACGGCTGACGTAATTCTGCGCCGTAACCTGTTCCAAAAGCCAAAGGCAATGCACCAAATAAAGCGGCTAATGTTGTCATCAAAATTGGTCTAAAGCGCATCGAACAGGCTTTGAAAATTGCGTCAGCAGAAGATAAACCGTGTTTGCGTTCAGCTTCGAGCGCGAAATCAATCATCATAATGGCATTTTTCTTAACGATACCGATTAACAAAATAATCCCGATGATGCCAATAATGCCGAGTTCACCGCCCGTTACCATTAACGCGACTAACGCCCCAACGCCAGCGGAAGGCAACGTTGATAAAATTGTCAGGGGGTGAATATAACTTTCATATAAAACACCTAACACAATATAAATACTTACCAACGCGCCTAAAATTAGCCAAGGTTGATTTTTCAACGATTCTTGAAAGGCTTTTGCCGAACCTTGAAAATTACCTTGAATTTCAGACGGCACTCCAATTTCTCGCATGGTTTTTTCAATGATTTCGGTCGCTGTAGATAATGACGTGCCTTCTTTGAGATTAAAAGAAATTGTTGCCGCCGCAAATTGCCCTTGATGATTCACCGTTAATGCGGTGTTCGTAGCAGTGAAATTTGCCACACTCGACAACGGCACTTGTGCATCGCCACTAAGTTGTCCAACTGTTGCAGGCGGCACGCTGATATAAAGTTGTTTTAAGGCTTCGGGACTTTGCCAGTATTCGGGTGCGAGTTCCATCACAACGCGATATTGATTAAGTGGATTATAAATAACTGAAACCTGCCGTTGTCCAAACGCATCATTCAAACTGCTGTCAATCATGCCTTGATTGATGCCGTATCGCGCCGCCATTTCTCGATTTACCACTAAACTAATTTGTTGCCCTTTGTCTTGTTGATTGGTATTTACGTCTTTTAATTCGGGCAATTTAGATAATGCCGCAAGCACTTTCGGTGTCCATTCGCGTAATAAATTTAAATCATCCGATTGCAAACTAAAATCGTACATGGAGGAAGATGGTCGTCCGCCGATGCGTAATTCTTGCGAAGGATGCAAAAAGATTTTCGCTCCTGCAATGCGACTAAGATTTTCGCGCAAACGTGACATGACTTTTTCAATTGGCTCACGTTCTTCATGTGATTTTAAACCGACAAAAACCATTGCATTATTCGCATCGTTACCCGCAATTCCCACCACGTTATCAACAGCAGGATCTTTTCTAATTAGCTCGGTGAACTCGAATAATTTTTTTTGTAATGCCCAAAAAGATGTGCTTTGGTCTGCTTGAATTCCACCATTTAAGCGTCCGCCATCTTGGGTAGGAAAAAACCCTTTATCAATTACGCCATATAAATAAACATTTAACCCAATCGTACTAAATAAAATCAGCATCGTGATTCGACTGTGACGCAATGCCCAGTGTAACGAACGTTCATAACCTGTTTGCACAACATCGAAAAAACGTCCAATGCTTAAATAAATTCGCCCATGATTTGGTTCTTCTTTATGCAACCAACGAGCGCAAAGCATGGGCGCAGTTGTTAAAGAAATAATTAACGACACTAAAACAGCAGCGGATAAAGTGACTGCAAATTCACGAAATAAACGTCCAACAATTCCGCCCATCAGCAAAATTGGAATAAATACGGCAACCAATGACAGGCTCATGGCTAAAACGGTAAAACCAACTTCTTTTGTTGCCAGTAACGCTGCTTTAAATGGCGACACACCGTTTTCAATATGGCGGCTGGTGTTTTCTAAAACCACAATCGTGTCATCAACAACAAAGCCTGTGGCAATCGTCAACGCCATCAACGACAAATTATTTAAGCTGTAATTGAAAAAATACATCACCGTACACGCGCCAATTAGCGACACAGGCACAGTGATAATTGGCACAAGTGCTGAACGAAAATTTCGTAAAAATACCAACACCACCAAAATCACCAACACAATTGAAATCAACAAACTGTGTTCCACTTCATCAATCGATGCACGAATTGTCAGCGACCTATCCACCGCAATCGAAATATCAATTTCATCATTCATTGCCGCCCGTGCTTCAGGCAACAACGCTTTGATTTGATTTACCGTTTCAATGACATTCGCATCAGGTTGTTTTCGGATAATCAATAACACCGAGGGTTTGCCATCTTTCAAACCCGTGTTACGCAAATCTTCAACCGAATCTTCAACTTTGCCTAAATCCGAAATTCTGACCGCCGCACCATTGCGATAACTCACAATGATTGGTGAATAATCCGCTGCTGTTCGTGCTTGGTCATTAGCTAAAACTTGCCAACGTTGTTCATTATTTTCAATCACGCCTTTTGGGCGATTAACATTTGTTTGCGTAATCGCCACGCGAACTTCTTCAAGACTAATTCCGTATTTATTTAGCGCGTTCGGATTTAATTCAACCCGCACCGCAGGCAATGTCGCACCGCCAATCTGAACCTGTCCCACACCCGAAACTTGCGATATTTTTTGCATCAAAATCGTTGAGGCTTTGTCGTACATTTGCCCGCGATTGAGCTTATCTGACGTTAATGCCAATATCAGAATCGGGGAATCCGCAGGATTATCACGCCGATAACTGGGTCGATTTGGCATCATAGGTAATAAACTGGTTGCGGCATTGATAGCGGCTTGCACGTCACGCGATGCGCCGTTAATGTCGCGGTCTAAATCAAATTGCAACGTGATTCGTGTTGCCCCTGAATTACTGCTCGATGTCATTTCAGCCACACCCGCAATGCGACCTAAAGCACGTTCTAAAGGCGTTGCAACGGTTGCTGCCATTGTTTCCGCACTTGCACCAGGTAATTGTGCTTGCACGGTAATTGTTGGAAAATCCACTTGCGGCAATGACGCAACAGGCAAATTCAAAAACGCTAAAATGCCACTTAATGCAATTGCTAAGGTTAATAAACTGGTCGCAACAGGACGATAGATGAAAAGTGCTGATAAATTCATGACTTATTGTTCACTTTCAAATGGTTCAGGTGGATTTAAACCTAATCCATGACTGACTTTTTTGGCTAAATTGTCCATCCACAAATAAATTACGGGCGTGGTGTAAAGCGTTAATAATTGACTGAGTAACAAACCACCCACCATCGTAATCCCTAATGGATGACGCAATTCTGAACCCACGCCACTGCCGAGCATCAAAGGCAACGCGCCGAGTAACGCAGCCAACGTCGTCATTAAAATCGGACGAAAACGTAATAAACACGCTTGAAAAATCGCATCAGCTGGCAACATTCCTTGTTTGCGTTCGGCTTCGAGCGCGAAATCAATCATCATAATCGCGTTTTTCTTGACGATACCAATCAACAAAATAATACCGATAATGCCGATAATACCTAAATCGTTATTTGAAATTATCAACGCGAGCAATGCACCCACACCTGCCGAAGGTAATGTTGAAAGAATCGTAATTGGGTGAATATAACTTTCGTACAGCACGCCCAAAACAATATAAACAGTGACAATCGCCGCCAAAATTAGCCACAACGTATTATCGAGCGAGGCTTTAAACGCCAACGCCGCACCTTGATAATTAGTGCGAATACTTAACGGTAAATCAATCTCTTGTTTCACACGCTCAATGGCTTTTACCGCATCACCTAATGACGCATTCGGAGCTAAATTAAACGACAACGTGGCAACGGGAAATTGATTGAGATGATTGATAGAAAGCGGCGTAGCGCGTTCGGATAATTCGGCAATCGTAGATAATGAAACTTGTGTGCCGTTACTCGATGGAATTCGCAAATCATTAAGCGATTCAGGGCGAATTTGTGATGCAGGGTCAACTTCAAGCACAACGCGGTATTGATTTGATTGGGTGAAAATTGTCGAAACTAAACGCTGACCGTAAGCACTATAAAGTGCGTTATCAATCGCTGCGGTTGTCACACCGAGCCGACTTGCGGTGCTACGGTCGATGTTCACATAAACTTGTTGCCCTTTGTCTTGCACGTCGCTGGTGACTTCACTTAATTCAGATTGATTAGAAAGTTCATCAACTAATTTATGTGTCCAACGATTTAATTCTTCTACATCTGCGGATTCTAAAGTGAATTGATATTGCGTGCGGCTGACGCTAGTTTCCATCGTCAAATCTTGCACAGATTGCAAATACAATTTTGCCTGTGTGTTGGCTAATTTTGGTTTAAGGCGTTCAATCACTTCCGTTGCGGTGACATCACGTTCAGATTGTGGTTTTAAATTGATAAGAAAACGTCCCGCATTCGGTGTGGCGTTAATGCCATCTACGCCAATGAATGACGATAAACTTTCGACTGCGGAATCCTCCAAAATTTCTTTAGCCAGCTTTTGTTGATAATCGCTCATTGCGCTAAAAGAAACGTTTTGCGGGGCTTCCGAAAAACCTTGAATAATGCCCGTATCTTGCGTGGGGAAAAAACCTTTTGGAATAAAAACATACAACATGACCGTCAATGCCACGGTTGCCGAAAATACCAACATCGTGAAAACTTGATGACGCAAAACCCATTCAAGTGTTTTTCCGTAACCCGAAATAACGCCATCAAACCAATCTTTTTGAGGTTCAACAGAATTATGTGAACGCAATAATTTCGCACACATCATTGGCGTAAGCGTCAACGAAACGATTGCCGAAATCAGAATTGCTACCGCTAACGTAATCGCAAATTCGCGGAATAATCGCCCAACCACATCGCTCATAAATAACAACGGAATTAACACCGCAATCAATGAAAATGTGAGAGAAATAATCGTAAAGCCAATTTGCTCTGAACCTTTCAACGCGGCGTTTAGCGGCGATTCGCCTTTTTCGATATAGCGCGAAATGTTTTCAATGACGACAATCGCATCATCAACTACAAATCCTGTCGCAATGGTTAATGCCATCAAGGTTAAATTGTTGATACTAAAATCGAGCGTGTACATCATGGCAAACGTGCCGACTAACGATAAAGGTACAGCAACGGCTGGAATAATCGTAGCGGGAATGTTTCGCAAAAATAGAAAAATCACCATTACTACCAAGGCAACAGATAACAACAATTCAAATTGCACATCATGTATTGATGCGCGAATCGTGACCGTTCTGTCGGTTAGCGGTAAGACTTCGATATTGACAGGCAACGCGGCTTGTAATTTGGGCAGTAATTCTTTGATGCGATTGACCACTTCAATCACATTTGCACCAGGTTGACGTTGGATATTGATAATCACAGCGGATTTTTCATTTGCCCACGCGGCAAGTCGTTTATTTTCAACATCGTCAATCACATTCGCTACATCGGATAATTTAACGGGCGCACCGTTGCGATATGTCACGACTAAATCGCGGTATTCAGCCGCCGAACGTAATTGGTCGTTGCTGTCGATAATTGCCGAACGCAACGCACCGTTAAACATGCCTTTGGGTTGATTGACATTTGCCGCCGCAATTGCTGTTCGTACATTTTCTAAACTTAATCCGTAAGCGGCTAACGCATTATGATTAGCCTGAATTCGCACGGCGGGACGTTGACCACCACTGATACTAACCATCCCAACGCCAGATAATTGTGCGATTTTTTGTGCCACGCGGGTATCAACTAAATCTTCAACTTTAAATAACGGTAACAATTCTGAGCTAACCGCTAACGTCATAATCGGCGTGTCAGCAGGATTCACTTTGCTATAAATTGGGGCTTGCGGTAAATCATT
>CAIQZX010000023.1 GCA_903876445.1 uncultured Pseudomonadota bacterium
AAGCGTTCCCCATCTTCTAAACGGGTCAAAGCTCGTGGAGATGCGAAAGGAGCTGATATTCTCAGTTCGGGTCAGTCGAAGCCACCACTAGAACGCGATAGCGTTTAGTGGTTGGTAGTTCACAAAAATTAAGAGGAAATCATGAAATTAGGTAATTTTGAAGTCGGTTTAGAACATCGCTTTTTTTTAATCGCAGGCACTTGCGTCATTGAAAGTGAACAAATGGCGTTAGACACAGCAGGATTTTTAAAAGAACTCACCGACCGTTTAAAGATTCCGTTTATTTACAAATCGTCTTTTGATAAAGCAAACCGCTCATCACACGAAAGTTTTCGCGGTTTAGGTGTTGAGAAGGGTTTAGAAATTCTTGAAAAAGTAAAAAAACAAATTGGCGTTCCGGTTCTCACGGATGTTCATGAAGACACGCCACTTGCTGAAGTGGCTTCTGTTGTGGATGTGATGCAAACGCCGGCGTTTTTATGTCGGCAAACGAATTTCATTCAGGCGGTTGCGGCGCAAAACATTCCCGTAAATATCAAAAAAGGGCAATTTCTCTCGCCGTGGGACATGGGTAATGTGGTAAACAAGGCAAAAGCGACTGGTAATCAGCAAATTATGGTTTGCGAACGTGGTGCGTCATTTGGTTATAACAATCTCGTTTCGGATATGCGTTCCCTTGCTGTAATGCGTGAAACCGGCTGTCCTGTAGTTTTTGATGCTACGCATTCTGTGCAATTACCGGGTGGTCAAGGAACAAGTTCAGGCGGTCAACGGGAATTTGTACCGGTTTTAGCGCGAGCCGCTGTGGCAGTTGGGATTGCTGGTTTATTCATGGAAACGCATCCTAATCCAGAAAAAGCACTTAGCGACGGTTCAAATTCATGGAAATTAAGCGAAATGGAAAAACTTTTAGAAACATTACTTGCCTTAGACAACGTTGTGAAAAAATCAGGTTTTGAACTCTAAGCCATGCAACCGGCTGACTTAAATCAAAAAATAAAAACGTGGGGCGAAGAACTTGGTTTTCAACAAGTTGGCATCACGAATACGGATTTATCTCAAGCTGAAGCGCGTTTACAAACATGGTTAGCAAACGATTTTCACGGTGAACTCGATTATATGGTGCGGCACGGTTTAAAACGTAGTCGCCCTGCCCTACTCCACGAAAATACTAAAAGTATTATTTCTGTGCGGCTCGATTATTTGCCCGAAAATCAAAATGAAATAAAACATATTTTAACCGCTGAAAATACGGCTTATATTTCGCGTTACGCGCTTGGACGCGATTATCACAAATTGATGCGTCAACGTTTGCAAAAATTAGCGGATAAAATTCAGTTCGAAATCGGTGCATTTGGTTATCGTGCTTTTGTGGACAGTGCGCCCGTTTTAGAAAAAGCAATTGCTGAAAAAGCCGGTTTAGGTTGGATTGGAAAACATTCAAATTTAATCAATCGCAAAGCAGGTTCGTGGTTTTTTTTGGGTGAAATTTACACCGATTTGGATTTGCCCATTGATGAACCTACGACTTCACATTGTGGCGAATGCAGCGCGTGTTTAACCACTTGTCCAACTCAAGCGATTATTGCGCCCTATCAAGTCGATGCGCGGCGTTGTGTGTCTTATTTAACGATTGAATTACATGGCGCGATTCCCGAAGAATTTCGTTCGTTGATTGGTAATCGAATTTACGGTTGTGATGATTGCCAATTGATTTGCCCGTGGAATCGATTTGCGAATTTAACCAAAGAATCTGATTTTAATCCGCGCCACAATTTAAATTCACAAGAATTGTTAAGTGTTTTCGCGTGGTCTGAAACGGAGTTTTTAACCAAAACAGAAGGTTCGGCAATTCGGCGCATTGGTTATGAACGTTGGTTGCGAAATATCGCTGTTGCTTTAGGAAATGCGCCGAAAAGCGAAGTTATTTTAAAAGCCTTAAATGAACGCTTAACGTTCGATTCGGATTTGGTTCGAGAACATATTTTATGGGCAATTACGCGCCAAACGACTTAATTTTTGACCAATCAAATGATGCACCAGGATCTGTTTTACGTTCGGGCGCAATGTCAGAATGTCCTGCGATATTTTTTAATGTTGGATACGCTTCAACTAATGCGGCAATAACCGCATTTAATTTTTCATATTGTGCATTTGTGTAAGCAATCGTTTCAGAGCCTTCCAACTCAATGCCAATCGAAAAATCATTACAATTTTCACCCGCTTGAAAACGTGAAATTCCTGCGTGCCACGCGCGTTTATTAAACGGCACAAATTGCACACATTCTCCGTCACGACGAATCAACAAATGCGCCGAAACTTGCAGCGTGTGAATTTTTTGAAAATAAGGATGAGCATCAGGATTTAATCGGTTACAAAATAAATCTTCAATATAACCGTCACCAAATTGATTCGGCGGTAAACTGATGCAATGAATTACCAGCAACGAAATTTCATTTTCGTCAGGACGATGATTAAAGTTTGGTGATAAAACGTGTGTAATTTTAGTAAACCAATGATTTTGAATGTTCATAGAGGCTTTAGATTTAGGTAGCTGTGCGGTATTCTAGGCTTTTTAGATTTACACATAACTTAGAAATCATGCAAGAAATTTATCAACCCCAAGAAATCGAAACTCAAGTTCAACAAGCGTGGGCAGTTTCAAAAATTTTTAACGTCACCGAAAAACCTGATCAAGAAAAGTATTATTGCCTTTCGATGTTCCCGTATCCAAGCGGCAGATTACACATGGGACACGTCCGAAACTACACCATCGGCGACGTAATTTCACGTTATCAACGAATGCTCGGCAAAAACGTGTTGCAACCGATGGGTTGGGATGCGTTTGGTTTGCCTGCTGAAAATGCCGCCATGCAACACAAAGTGCATCCCGCTGATTGGACTTACAGCAACATTGATTACATGCGCGACCAATTGAAACGTTTAGGTTTTGCCTACGATTGGGATAGAGAAATTGCAACGTGTGACCCTGATTATTACAAGTGGGAACAATGGTTTTTCTTGAAATTACTCGACAAAGGGCTGGTTTATAAAAAAACCGCGCCAGTGAATTGGTGTCCTCACGATATGACCGTTTTGGCGAATGAGCAAGTCATCGATGGTTGTTGCTGGCGTTGTGATACCAAAGTCGAACGCAAAGAAATCGCGCAATGGTTTTTGAAAATTACCGATTACGCACAAGAATTACTTGATTCGCTCGAAACACTCGAGGGCTGGCCAGAACAAGTTAAAACCATGCAAGCGAATTGGATTGGGCGTTCGGAAGGCGTGGAAATGGATTTTGCTGTGCCGAATGAAAATCCTGTTCGCATTTACACCACTCGCCCTGATACCTTGATGGGTGTGACGTATTTAGCCGTTGCCGCCGAACATCCGCTCGCATTAAAAGCTGCTGAAACAAATGCCGACATTCGCGCGTTCATTGAAGATTGCAAAACGATGGAAACGTCCGAAGCCGCGATGGAAACGATGGAAAAACGCGGTATCAGTTCGGGCATCACGGCGATTCATCCAATTACGGGCGAAAGCGTCCCCGTTTGGATTGCGAATTTCGTATTGATGAGTTACGGCACAGGCGCGGTAATGTCTGTTCCCGCGCATGACCAACGGGATTTTGAATTTGCGAAAAAATACGGCATTGCGATTAAACAAGTGATTTTTTCAGAGGTACTTGCAAAAATTCAACCATTTGAAATTCCGTCATCTTTAATGATTACTTCAGATATAACCGAAGCATTCACACAAAAAGGCGTATTGAAAAACTCAGGTGCATTCGATGGGTTAACTTCACAAGAAGCCTTTGCCAAAATTGCCGAAACCTTAGAAGCGCAAAACAAAGGAATCCGCAAAGTGAATTTCCGTTTGCGCGATTGGGGCGTTTCTCGGCAACGTTATTGGGGCGCACCGATTCCTGTGATTTATTGCGATGATTGCGGCACAGTTCCCGTTCCTGATAAAGATTTACCTGTGCAATTGCCACGCGACGTGATTTTAGATGGCTCACAATCGCCACTCGTTGCACATCCCACTTTTTCACACGTCGATTGTCCAAAATGCGGCAAAGCGGCTAAACGTGAAACCGATACATTCGATACATTTATGGAATCGTCGTGGTATTTCGCCCGTTTTGCGAGTCAGCCAAATGATGCCATGCTCGGCGAAAGCGCAAAACATTGGTTGCCTGTAGACCATTATATCGGTGGCATTGAACACGCGATTTTGCATTTGTTGTATGCGCGTTTTTATACCAAATTATTGCGCGACGAAGGTTTAGTCGTTTGCGACGAACCGTTTAAAAAATTACTCACGCAAGGCATGGTGTTAATGGATGGCAGTAAAATGTCGAAATCCAAAGGGAACACCGTTGACCCGCAAGAACTTATCGAAAAATACGGCGCAGACACCGTGCGTTTGTTCATCATGTTTGCCGCGCCACCAGAGCAATCTTTGGAATGGTCAGCCGACGGTGTAGAAGGCGCGTCGCGTTTCTTAAAACGTTTATGGCGACAAGTGTTTTTGTATTCGGAACAAGTGCAAGGCGCAAAATTTAAAATCGAAGGCGATTTAACCGACGAACAACAAACCGTGCGCCGTCAGTTGCATCAAACGATTCAAAAAGTCAGTCACGATATGGGCGTTAGAACCATTTTTAACACCGCGATTGCGGCAAATATGGAATTGCTCAACACGTTGTCGAAATTCACCGATGAATCAAATAATGGCAAAGCGATTCGTCAAGAAATGCTCGAAGCGATTACGTTAATGTTGTCGCCGATTGTGCCGCATATTTGTGACCAGTTGTGGCGCGAATTAGGACATGACAACGCGATTGTTTCTGAAAAATGGCTCACCGTTGACGAAAGCGCGTTAGTGCAGAATTCGTTAGATTTAATGGTGCAAATAAATGGAAAATTGCGTGGGAAAATTTCTGTTTCGGCGAGTG